>NZ_JBWKUZ010000001.1:0-510186 GCF_059421435.1 Janthinobacterium sp. GW821-FHT03A03
CCGCCGATGACCCTGATGGCCCTGAACCACTTCCCCAACAACAGCGGCCTGGCTTCGTCGATGCAGTCCTTCATCCAGATGCTGCTGTTCGCGCTGTTGTCGGGCCTGGTGGCGCCGCTGCTGTTCGACAGCGCCCTGAACCTGGCGTATGGCGTAATGGCGGGATTGCTGGTGAGTTTGATTTGCTGGGTGTTTGCGCAAGGCTAAGGACGTCTTGACGCTCGCCACTGCAGGGAGGGAGAAAACAATTGCGGATGCACTCAAGCAGCACTTTCTCTACCATCCCTTGTCGAAGGCAATAACTAACACTCAGAAATAGCGAGCTGCAGACGAGCTTCTGTAGAATCGAGAGGTAGCAAAAAAACTGAAAACCACCCCGCTATAGCGAAAACAGCGTTTGCTCTTGTCAAGACATATACATTACGAACACTATCGCCACAAAAAAAAAGCTGTGTACACATCTGTGTACACAGCTTTTTATCTCAGCAGCACAAAAACTGCCAAGTCTTTGAATCTAATGGTCGGGGCGAGAAGATTCGAACTTCCGACCCCATGCACCCCATGCTCGATGATACTTAGCCGGAACCCGCATGGATGCTACATATAGGGGGTGAGTCGTATAATATACAGTGCTTTTCGATAGGTACTCAAGACCGCATGTTTCGGCGTTTTTTCTTCGAGAATTATACATTTTTGCGGCTGTTTTTCACGTCTCACCACCTCATGCACGCCGTGCTCAATTCCGGAAAAAAGCCGCTAAAGCGGTGTAATGCGAATAACTAGGATTTATGGGACATACAGCGTCAAAATAACATCGATACCTACCAACCTACCTACAGAGGGAAATTAACATGAAAAAGACTTACGTGCCGGAACTCACGTGCAAAGACGCCAAGCGCGAACATACATGGATGATGTAACAGCGTTTTTCCCCTATGGATGGTGTGCGATAGTTTAAATAAGCTACGCCAAAAGTTGCGCCGTTCGGTCTTACGCAAAACGCCAGGGTCCGATACTGTTTCGCGGGGCCGTGAACTCCATGTGCGCAGCGCATCGTCGTTCGCGCGGGCCGGTAGCGCAACTGCCCACTCTATGCCATCGCCGGCATGAGATGCAAGAATTGCTATCGTCCATTATGATCCGCGAGCGCTCCCGCACTCCGATCAAATTTGAAAAGCAAAGCTATCAACTAAAGGCCGAGAGGCTTTCTCCCGTCACGTGCCCCAAGCAAGAAGGCGCAGAACAAACCTGATTTCTCCCTGATTCTTTCGCTTTGTACAATGCTTTGTCGGCGGCCTCGACCAGTTCAATAGGCTGGCTTTCTAAATGGATCGGAAAAAATGCCTCTACACCGATACTTACCGTCACAACCCCAAGCGGATTTCCAGTATGTGCAACTCCCATCGATTGAACAGCGCTACGAATGCTCTCGGCAACTGCCAACGTGCCGATGAGATCGGTTCCAGGTAGTAACACGACCATTTCCTCACCGCCATAGCGGGCCGCAAGATCCCCTGGCCTGCGCATACTATAAGCCACCACCTTGCCAATTTTTCTTAAACACTCATCGCCGGCCACATGACCGTAAATATCGTTGTACTGCTTGAAGAAATCAACATCGATCATGATTAACCCTAGCGAGCTTTCCCCACGCTGCGCACGATTAAACTCGCTCATTAACGATTCGTCAAAATGACGTCGATTCGCCAGTCCGGTCAGTCCATCCTGGCTGGCAAGCCGGGACAACGTTTCATTAATCAGTTCTAGCTCAATGCCAGCAAGCAATAGCTTCTGTTCAGTTTTTGATTGAAGATTTATTTGATTCACCATACGATAACCAAGGTAGGAGATGAGCAATACCAACATCCCGCCAACCAAAAACTGAATATACACATCACTGCGCCAGCTCTCCAACACTTCATCTTGGGACAATGCTGCGGAGACGGCCAAAGGATACTCCTCCACCCTTCTGTAGCTATTAATACGTGTAACGCCATCCAATTTTGACTTTATGGATGCAGTGCCTATCGGCCCTTTTGAAAGATGATCTTTAAATAATGGAAATTGAGATATATCTTTGCCAAGCATTTTTTCATCAAATGGCCTTCTTAGCAAAAGTATTCCTTTGCCATTTGCGATAAAAACCGCCCCTCGCTTCCCTATCGAAAATTTATCATAAAATAACTTAAAATATTTCATGTCAATTGTAGCAAGTGCAACACCGCCGAAACTGCCATCAGGTAGATTAATGCGCCGCGATACAGTAATAATCCAATCGCCTGTCGACTTGCTGCGTACAGGAGGACCTATGTAAGGGCCACGTTCAGTATTGTTTTGATGGTACTTGAAATACTCTCGATCAGCATTGTTCAAATTCGTGAGCAACACTTTCTGAGAATTGACCAGCCAGCTACCATCTTTGGCATAAACGAATATCCCATGCAACTGGGGGAGCTCCGCCACGCGCATAACCAACAGATCATGAACACGGGTCAGCTCAAGGTCTGAGACTCCATCCTTTTCTATACGCTCGACCAATCCAATCAATACGGTATCAGTCTCTTTGATCGTGTCATAGGCATGCTGGGCTACCGACTGCGCCAGATTAGCACTCTCCCGGGCGGCCTCGCTTAGCTGTACTTCTCTTGCACGCCACACCATCCATAGCTGAGTTGCAAGAAGTGACATGCAAACCACGACAACAAATGTGATCGCCAGCGGCAGCAAGGAAAAACGCTTGAAGCCCGAGCCCATCAGACGCGCCGGCAGACTATTTGAATCAGCCATGGAACAACTCCCAGTTTTACGTGGATAAGAGTGTGCGCCAAATAGCACTCAAAATGCTCACACATCGTCACAAATAAGATGTAAAAAAGTTAAAAACAACACTACCACGGCCAATCTTGCAGGGATGTCGAATGGTTCACGTCTTTGTAAAAATTGAGTTACAGGATAATCCGGCCACAAACGGGAGGGTACTCCGCGCACAAACTCAATGTGGCGAAAAACTGCGTCAAAATGCGTCAAATCGCACGCCCCCTCTTCGCCCCGCCGCGCCAGTCCTCATGCGCCTTCGGCCATGGCGCAAATTTGAGTCAAAAGACCCCTATATAGCGGGCAGGTGTGGAGGGGGGACAACTGCGCGCGCCGGGCCGAAACGGGCCTTTTTCTTGCATCCATAGCAACATCATTCGCGTGGACGTGAAAAAGCCGCCTCGTGGGCGGCTTGTGCGGTGGCTGGGGCGCTCTGGCGCGGCTGGGCTATCGCCGTCCTGCCATGCAAGCTATCGCGGCGTGGCGGTCATCCTGCGCGACCGGCGCGGGCCTTGGCCGCTAGCTCCTTCTCGTAGTCGTCGCGGCAATCGACGTTGCAGAACGGCAGGCCGGGCGCCAGTGGCTCGTCGCAGTAGTGGCAGCAGCCGTGCGCCACCAGGGCAGGCCGGCCGCGCACGGCCGCCAGGCCGCGCGCCACCTCGGCGAAGATGATCTTGTCGGTGTTGTCGATATGGTCGCTCATTGCACGCCCTCCCCGCCCGTGGCCAGGTCATACGGGGCGAACTTCACCACTTCCACGCCCGCCCATTCGTTGATCGCTTCGAACTGCGCCTGCAGCGGCACCAGCTCATTGCGGGCGAAGACGCGCGCGGCCGGCTCAACGGCGCCGAAGCCGCCGGCATTGTTCGGCAGGATGCCCATCAGTTGCGGCGGCACGCGGTGCGCCGCCAGCTGGTCGTCGCGCGTCACGCTCTTGATGTTGAAAAACTCGTCCTTGGCGGCCACGTCCGACACCGGCAGAATCTGGATACCGTCCTTCTTGCCGTTCGGCGCGTACATGAACAGGTTGCGGAAGTTGCCCGGCCCCTTGCTGTCGCGCATGGCCTGGCGCAGGTTGTCCACGTCCTGTGTGTTCGCCGCGGCGTCCGTCATGTAGAAGACGAAACCGGCGTGCGAGCCATTCTTGTAATACTTGCGGCGAAACAAGGTGGCCGCCTCGTTGAGCCAGGCCGATTGCAGGGCGCTCAGGTACTGCGGCACGCCGTACAGCTCCTGATTCACGTCCGGTTCCATCAGGTGGAACACGCGGCCCTTGTCAAATTCGTGCACGGCCTGGTAGCCGTTCACAAAAAAATACGTGTCCAGATCGACGCCGCGCCGCATGTACTTGGCCAGCGCGTGCTGGTACGCCAGCGCCTTGCCGCTGCGGCTGGGCCGGTCTTCCAGGTAGGCGTTGCCGAACGTCAGGAAGTCGAGCGCCATGCGTTTAAAAGCGTCGCGCGACAGGTACTTGCTGGGGGTCAGGGTGGACGCCAGCACGTTGGCCTTGAAGTGGATGGCGCTGCTGTGGTGCACGCCCGCGTTGAAGGACTTGGCCAGGCCGGCCAGGTTGACGGGCGGCTCATACCAGTGGCCGTTCTTCCAGCATTCGAAGCAATCGAGGATATCGGCGTGCTCGAGCACGGGCGTGGGGTCGCCGAAGGAAAACACCTCGATGCCAGCGGCGGCCGGCGCCGTGACGGGGGAAGCTGGGGCGGGCTGGGCCTGGCGGCCGCGCGTGCGCATGTGTCGTGCTTTACTCAAGAATAAATCTCCATGAAAGAGTGGTGGTTGTCGGTGGTACCTTCGAAGGGCTCGTGATCGAGGGCGTGCATGCAGGCCCACGCCAGATCGGCGTGGCCGGTTTCATCGCTGCGGCCGGCGACATAGGTCACGTGCCGCCCGCTGGGGGTCAGGGTCTTGTGGATGGCCATGAAGGACTGCGCGATGTCGGTCCAGCCGGCGTCGAATTCCAGCCGGCCCTTGCTGATGATGTTTTTCGCCTTCAAGACCATGCGCGTTTTGACTTCGGGCGAGTAGTTCAGCGGCGTGACGGCCGGGAAGAAGCCGCGCACGATCGGCAGTACGCCGATACCCATGCCCGTGGTATCGATGCCGATGTATTCGACGTTGTAGCGCTGCGTCATCTGGCGGATGGCGTCGGCGTGGTCTTCAAAACTCTGCCCGCGCCACTGGTGGCGCTCCAGGATGCGGAACTTGCCGCCGGCCGTCATGGGCGGCGCCAGCACCACGCAGCCGGCGCTGTCGCCGTTCAAGGCCGGGTCATAGCCGATCCACACGGGCCGGTTGCCGAACGGGCGCAGGCCCAGCAACGGCTTGTAGTCGTCCCACTCGACCCAGGAATCGACCATGCAGCGCTGCAGCTCGGCCAGCGGGAAGACCGAGGCCGAGTCGTCGATAAAGTTGCACATCAGCAGGTTATCGAACTGGTCCGGGCTGTATTCGAAGTTGCGCAGCTCGTCGATGTCGAACAGGTTGCAGCCGCCGCGCTCGGCGTCCAGAATGGTGACGATCTGGCGCCAGATTTTGTCCTCACCCGTAAAACCCGACGACAAGCGGCCATGGCTCACGTCGATATTCACCTGGTCGGCCTTGGCGCGGCGCTTGTTGAACAGCTCGCCCGTCCAGAACGGGTAGGCCTGGTGGGTGGTGGAGGATGGCGTGGAAAAGTACGTCTTGCGCCATTTCTTGTGAATGGCCATGCCCGAGGCCACCTTGTTCAACTCCTGGAAGTTTTGCGTCCAGAAAAATTCATCGAAGTAGAAATTGCCGTGATAGCCCTGCGCCGTACGCGCGTTCGTCCCGAGGAAATACAGGTGCGCGCCGTTCGGCAGCACAATGGGGTCGCCCGTCAGCTCGATGCCGGCCGCCTCGCGCGCGAATTGCACGATGTATTGCTTGAAGACGTGGGCCTGGCTCTTGGAGGCGGACAGGAAGATCTGATTGCGGCCCGTCGCCATGGCATCGGCCAGCGCCTCGCGGGCGAAATACCAGGTCGCGCCGATCTGCCGGGACTTGAGGATGGCGCGCGTGCGCTGGTCGCCGTTGCGATACCAAACCTTTTGATAGTCGAACAGCGAATCCTGGAAGGCGTCGAGCAGCTGGATTTTCTGTTCTTCGCTGAAGTCGTTGCGCGTCGGCTTCTTCTTCGGCCCCGCGTTGCGGTTCGCCAGCTTGGGGTTGAGATCGACCTCGTTGCCGCCCGGCTGCTCGTAGCGGCGCACGCGCGCCGCCTGCACGATGGCGCGCATCAGCAGATCGATTTCCTTGTAGTCGCTGCCGCTCTTGACCTCTTTTTCGATCAGTTTTACGAGGCGCAACTCGGCCGCCGCCTCGACGTGCTCGATGGCCTGCGCCTGGTCCCATTCGTCGCGCAGCTTCCAGCTATTGATGGTGCTGCGCTTGATCCCTAAGTGGCGGGCGATGGATGAAATGCGCCAGCCCTTCCAGTACAGGGCGCGCGCGGCGCGGCGTGGCTCGGATTCGGGCAGGGCCAATTCCCCGATGATTTGGTCGGCGGTTTGTTCGCTTGTTTTCTCGATTCTTAACATGCTGCCAGCGTAGGCCGCGCGCGCGCGGAGCGGGGAAAGGCAAAAGTCGCTATGCCCCATAGCAACCCGCACCGCATTGAATCGCAGCGCCAAGACGTTGACCATGGCGTTATCCGATCAACCGAGACACGCCACCATGCCTAAATCCCAATTCTTCCGCGTCGCCACCGAAGGCGCCACCACGGACGGCCGCAACATCGACCGCGCCACCATCGAGCAGATCGCCGCCACCTACAACCCGAAAACCTACGGCGCGCGCATCTGGCTCGAACATATTCGCGGTATCCTGCCCGACAGCCAGTTCAAGGCCTACGGCGACGTGATCGCCGTCAAAGCCGAGGAAGTCGACACCGACAGCGGCAAGAAACTGGCCCTGTTCGCGCAGATCGAACCCACGCCGGAACTGGTGGCCATCAACAAGGCGAAACAGAAGCTCTACACCAGCCTGGAAATTCAGCCCGACTTTGCCGACTCGTCGCAGCCCTACCTGGTCGGCCTGGGCGTCACTGACAGCCCGGCCAGCCTGGGCACGGAGGCGCTGAAATTCTCCGCCAGCCGCAAGCAGCAAAGCGCCAACCTGTTTACTTCTGCCGTCGAGGTGACGCTGGAATTTGACGAACCGCAGGGCACCAAGCTGGCCGACGCCATGAAAAACCTGCTGTCGCGCTTCTCCCATAAATCCGGCGCCGACGCCGCGCAGTTCGCCGACATCAGCGAAGCCGTGCAGGAGCTGGCCGGCCACGTCGTCACCGCCAACGACAACTACGCGGACGCCGTGACGCGCCTGGAAAAAGCCGAAACGGCATTGAAGGCCACGCAGGACGAGCTGGCCGCCTTCAAGGCGCAGATGGACGAGGCGCCCGGCAACGGCCCGCGCCGCCCAGCCGCGACCGGCAACGACGGCGCCGTGCAGACCGAGTTTTAAGCGCGCGCCATCCACCAACACCCCATTCAACAACGGAGCACCGAACCATGAAAAAGCAAACGCGCCAGGTCTTTGGCCAATATGAAACCCGCTTGGGCCAATTGAACGACACGGACAACGTGGCCAAGACCTTCAGCGTCACGCCCAGCGTGCAGCAGAAGCTGGAAAACAAGATGCAGGAATCGAGCGAGTTCCTGTCGAAAGTGAACATCATCGGCGTAGGCGAGCAGGAAGGCGAAAAGCTGGGTCTGGGCGTCTCCGGCCCGATTGCCAGCCGCACCAACACCAAGGACAAGGAACGCGAAACGCGCGACCTGTCCACCATGGACAGCACCAAGTACCGCTGCGAGCAGACCAACTTCGACACGCATTTGAGCTATGCCAAGCTGGACGCCTGGGCCAAGTTCCAGGACTTCCAGTCGCGCGTGGCCAATGCCATCCTGACGCGCCAGGCACTGGACCGCATCGTCATCGGTTTCAATGGCGTGAAAGTCATGGCCACCACCGACCTGGCCGCCAATCCGCTGCTGCAGGACGTGAACAAAGGCTGGCTGCAGCACCTGCGCGAACAGGCTCCCGAGCGCGTGCTGGGCCTGGTCGCCGCCGGCCTGCCGGGCAAGGTCATCATCGGCGACGTGGACGGCGCCGACTATGCCAACTTGGACGCGGCCGTGACCGATGCCGTCAACCTGCTGGACCCGTGGTATCAGGAAGACACGGGCCTGGTCGCCATTGTCGGACGCAAGCTGCTGAACGATAAATACTTCCCGCTGGTGAACACCAAGCAGGCGCCCACGGAAACCCTGGCGGCCGACATCATCATCAGCCAGAAACGCATTGGCGGCTTGCCGGCGGCGCGCGTGCCCTACTTCCCGGACAACGCGATCCTGATTACCCGCTTCGACAATCTGTCGATCTACTTCCAGGACGGTGCGCGCCGCCGCCGCGTGGTGGACGAGCCCAAGCGCGACCGCATCGAGAATTACGAATCGTCGAATGACGCCTACGTGATCGAAGATCTGGGCCTGGCCGCGCTGGTGGAAAACATCGAGCTGAAAGACAAGTGATGGCGAATACCTCCCCTGCCCTGCGCCACCGCGCGCGCATGCTGGCCGAGCGCACGGCCGGCGCTGCCGCGCCGCAGGGCGTCACCACCGGCACGGCCTACGAGCTAATGCTCTACAAGCTGGCCGACGATCGGCGCCGCCTGAAATCCATCCAGTCGGTGGAACGCAAGATCGAGGTCAAGGCCACCTTGCTGCCCGACTATGCGCAATGGATCGACGGCGTGCTGGCCGGCGGCAAGGGCGCCCAGGATGACGTGTTCGCCACCCTGCTGGTGTGGCACATCGACACGGGCGAGTATGACCGCGCCCTTGTCATGGCCGAATACGCGCTAGCGCACAAATTCACCCTGCCCGACACCTACAGCCGCGACATCGCCACCCTGATGCTGGACGAATTTGCCGAAGGCTACTTGCACGGCAAGCTGGCCAGCGATCCGCAGCACGCCGCCCAGGTGCTGGGCAAGGTGGAACAGTTGACGGCCGCCAGCGACGCGCCCGACCAGGCGCGCGCCAAGCTGCACAAGGCCATGGGCTTCGCCATGATCGCCGTGCTCGACCAGGCCGACGACACGGACATCGCCCCGGCGCTGGTGGCGCAGGCGGAAAACGCCATGGCCCAGCTGAAACGCGCCCGCGCCCTGTCGGAATCGTGCGGCGTCAAGAAAGATATGGAACGGCTGGAACGGCGCCTCAAGCGCGCGGACGGTTCCACGTAAAGAGCATCCCCCGCAGCACGGCGGCACGGGGGGATTCTGGCCGAACCATCGACCTGATGAACCCCGTCCACCGCCCACTTTTTGAAAGCGTCCCGTATGTCCTTCATGGCCCTGCCCCCTTCCATCCCGTCCGGCGCCTCCCCGGCGCCGCCGGCGCCGGCCCCTGGCGTCGTCGAGAACGACGGCTGGTTTCCTGATATTGCCCTCACCGATATGCGCGACGCCATGCGCCTGGATGGCACCGTCACCGACGCGCGCCTGGTGCAAGCCGTGGTCGATGCCATTTTGCACGTCAACCGCGAGCTGGCCGACTGGCAGGGCAAGCAGGCCGCCGCAGGTATCGCCGCCCTGGTGGACGTGCCGGCCACGCGCATCAACCGCGAGTCCCGCCTGCTGGCGCAGTACCGGCGCGCCGTCTACAGCACGGCGAAAGCGGATCTGATCGAGCGTTACCGCGATTACGACAGCACGGCCACGTCCGTCAGCGACAAGAAAAGCATGGAGTGGCTCGACGAAGCGCCCGGCGCGCAGCGGCGCAATGCGCAATGGGCCATCGCCGATATGGTCGGCCGCACGCACCTGACCGTGGAATTGATCTGATGCAGGTACGCACGCAGCAACACGACACGGTAGACGCCCTGGTGTGGCGCTACCTGGGCGACGGCGCGGGATACGTCGAGCAAACTCTGGAAGGCAATCCCGCGCTGGCGCGCCACGGCGCCGTGCTGCCGGCCGGCCTGGTCGTCACCCTGCCGGAACCTGCCGCCAGCGTGGCCGCCGTTGCCGATCTTGTGCAGCTATGGGACTAACTTTTTTAACAACACCTCTACTTATCCTCATCATGGAGAAACAAGCAATGTCCGCAGAATCGTTTGGTGGTTTCGCCACCCTGGTCAAACTGTACGGCTTCAAGGCGGCGCTGGGCATGGTCGGCGCGGCCATGCTGTACATCGTGCTGCCGCCGCTGAACAGCGACGGCACCTTCAACAAGGGCGAATTCGTCGCCCGCCTGGCCTGCGCCGGCGTGTTCTCGTGCCTGCTGGGCGGCACCGCGTATCAGCTGCTGTGCGCCCAGCTCCCGGCCACCGGCGCCATGGTCAACGCCTCCGCCGTCGACTTGATCGTCGGCGCGCCCGGCTGGTGGGTATCACGCGCCGTGGCCCTGTGGTTCCAACGCCGCAGCGACAAGGACATCGCCGAGCTGGTCAAAGACGCGAAGGAGCACTGATGGCCACCATGGAAAATCCCCTGATCGCGCGCACCATCGACGCCATCTTGCGCGCCGAAGGCGGCTATGTGAATGACCCACAAGACAAAGGCGGCGAAACCAATTACGGCATCACGGTCGCGGTGGCGCGCGCCAACGGCTACGCGGGGCCGATGCGCGAGCTGTCCGTGGCGGTGGCGCGCGCCATCTACACGGCGCGCTATATCACGGAACCGAAGTTCGACCAGGTGCTGGCCATCCATGCCGGCATCGGCGCCGAAGTGATCGACACGGGCGTGAACATGGGACCACACCGCGCGGCCGAGTTCCTGCAGCGCTGGCTGAACGGTTTTAACGACACGGGCGCCCGCTATCCGGCTCTGTTCGTCGACGGCCGCCTGGGCGCGCAGTCGCTGCGCGCGCTGGCCGCTTTCCTCAAGTGGCGCGGCCAGGACGGCGCCAGCGTGCTGCTGCGCGCCCTGAACGGCCTGCAGGCGGCGCGCTATCTGGACATCACCGAGGCCAACAAGACCCAACGCCGTTTTCTGTTCGGCTGGATCAAGGAGCGGGTGGCCATGTGACCGCAACCACCTGGCGCCCGCTGGCCGCTGTTCTCCTGTGCGGCGCCATCGCGGGCTGGACGGCGCAGGGCTGGCGCAAGGACGCGGCCATCGCCGCCCTGCAGCGGGCGGCGGCAACCCAGGCGGCCACCGCTGCCACCGCGCTGGCCCAGGCCACCGCCCGCGTGCTGACGCTGGAACGCGCCGCCGGCACCGCCCTGGCGCAGCGCGCCGACCACCTCACCCAGGAGCAAACCCATGCGAAGACTGAGCGTGACCGTTTTAACGATGATGTGCGCAGCGGCGCTGTGCGCCTGTCAATCCCCGTCGCCAGCGGCCAGTGTGCCGCCACTGCAGATTCCACCGCTGCCGCAGGCCATCGGATTGAAACGCGCGCCGAACTTGACCCAACGACTGCGGCAGCTCTTGACGCCATTGCCGGCGACGGCGACGACGCCACCCGCCAGCTCAACGCCTGCATCGATGCCTACAACCTAGTGCGAGACACCTACCATGTACAAACCGAATAGCCTGCGCCAGCACCTGGCCGCCGCCATCCCCGACCTGCAGCGCGACCCCGACCGCTTGCTGGTCTTCGCCGACGAGGGCAACGTGGTGGCGTCGGCCACCGCTTCCCTCTCCTTCGAATACCGCTTCAAGCTCAACCTGATCGTGACCGATTACGCGGGCGACGCCGACGCCATCATGGTGGCCCTGATCGCCTGGCTGAAAGTCCACCAGCTCGACCTGCTGGCCAATGAAGAGACGCGCAAGCACGGCATCGCCTTCGAGGTCGATTTCAACAACCATGAAACGGTCGATATTTCGATCAAGCTGGACTTGACCGAGCGCGTCGCCGTCAAGACCGGCGAAGCTGGCCGCCTCGACATCAAGCACCTTGCCGAGATACAGCACATGCCGGCCTACGCGGACGAGTTCTGGAAGCTGTATGACGGCGACACCCTGCTGGCCGAATGGCGCACGCCCGAGGCGACGCCATGAGCGGCGACCTGCACGCGCTGGAAGCCTGGGTCGGCGCCCTGCTGGCCAAGCTGCAGCCAGCCCAGCGCCGCGCCATCAATCACAAGGTGGCTATCGACCTGCGCCGCAGCCAGGCGCAGCGCATCAAGGCGCAGCAGGGGCCGGACGGCGCAGCTTACCCGGCGCGCAAGCGGCGCAAGGAGTTGAAGGGGAAGAACGGGCGCATCAAGCGGCAGAAGGCGGCCATGTTCGCCAAGATTCGCACCGCCAAACACCTGAAAGTGAAAGCGACCGGCGACCAGATCGAGGTCGGGTTCTTTGGCTGGGTGGCACGCGTGGCGCATGTGCATCAGTTTGGCCGGCAAGATCGCTTGTCGAAAAAAGGCCCACTGTACAAGTACCCGGAGCGGCCGCTGCTGGGCTTGAGTGAGCCGGATCGCACGTTAATACGCGAATCGCTGCTGCATCATATGGAGAAAAACTAAGATGCTTCAATGCAAACTTCAACTGACATTAGTTATCAAATGAGTTAGAGTTGCATGATACCGTCCGCAACCGGCCGGGAGCAGCGAGTATATTTGAGGAACAGTTAAATGAGTTCAAATGTCGGCACGCTTATCTTGGGCACTAGATGTTTCAATGTAAAGCGAGCCATAATTTCTCGCAGAGCGGACCTCTGGGAAATTGAAGTCGAGACTGAAGACGAAGAATATGATGGCGAGCGCTGGGCGCCTAACCTTTATCATCAGGGACTATTAGCTAGCGTTTTTGAGGATGCAGGTCCAGGAGTAAAACGGACGTCCTGGATTGCCACGAACGATGAGGGATATCCCCATCCCGAAGGTGGTTACATGTTTGTGTTTGGGCATCATGATGTCAGGTCGTGCATCGTGACGTTTAGCACTCAATCTGGAGGCCACCTCAAACTTAAGTGGTCTGGAAAGTGTGACGTATTCTGGGATGATGAGTTTTGCAAAGATGTCCCATTCGATTGTACCTGCATAGCCATAGTCAATGACTGAATTCGGCCAGAAGCGGAACTTCTCGATGCCGCCCCTTAAAATGAAAAATTTTAAAACCTTAAGGTGCATATGAACGCACTTCACTTCATCTTGGCACTCGCAATCGTAACAGGCGTCATGCAATCTACCTTGGATAAAGCGGGTGTTGGTCGCGTGGAGGATGCCGTGATATCCAGCGCATCCAACGTGTTCGTTGCGCTTTCAATTCCAATCACATTCGTTAGCAATCTCGGACTCATCGTGATTACGATTTGGTCTTTCTTTGTTTTACCCTGGCTTCCAACTCTGGGAGTAATCGCCATCGCTTTCTTTGGCTTCTCGTTTGTATGGGGCATGCTCCTCGGCACTTGGCGGCGGGGCGAGAGCTGGCTATCGTTAGTCGCCGCCGGCCCACCGCTGGTCTTCGTACTGCGCCTAGTTTGCACTGTTGCGGTTCTCTTCCTTGGCTTCAGCTATTTCCATGATGCACCATGAACCCTCCGTCAAGGTGACATTTTTTGCTGATGCGCAAGCCGATCCGTACGGCAAATGATCGTTCGGTATCCCTCCCGGTCCGATTAGGGGCGGAACCTGCCAACAGTGGCAACCGGTCAGAGGCAGCCGTGCAAACCATCAAAACAATTTGAGCTGAAAGTTTGAGATATTTATGAAACTAACACTCCTGTGCCTCCCTACCTTTCTATTTACTGCCTGCGCCAGTATCGACAACGCGGCCGAGGCAGCTAAGGTGGAAGCTGCGGGATGGACCTACAGGCAATGCCTCGTCGGTCGGATTCTCAGTAAGCACGCAGATGTCGACTTGTATTGTCGGCCTGCAAGAATCGGCCTATTCCAGGCAGTGATGGCAGATCCGCGCCAGTACGAAAAATCCCCTTTTTTTGATGCCTTTGCAAAAAATATAATTGAGATGGCCCGGGACGATGTCGAGCTTGCCAAAGACGTGGTGAGTGATAAACCTACTCGCTGATGTAACGGTTCGGGGAACTCGACGACTCCCGGTCAAAGCTGATAGCCCACTGGGGTTACTATATTTAATAATCGCTTCTGGGCGAAAGCGGCCCCCCTCAAAATCGCCCTTGCTTGGAAAATATGAGTTTATGCCAAATGAGCCGTCATAGTCGATAAGCCCCATATCAACCCGCCCCCGCGTGCATCCGCACGCGGACTTCGGCAACATGCACTGCATGAACGCCGACTTGTCCGACCTCCTCCGCTTGCTGCAAAACCTGATCCGCCTGGGCACCATTGCCGAGGTCAAAGGGGCCAAGGCGCGCGTCAAGCTCGGGCCGACACTCACCACGGAATGGCTGAAATGGGCCACGCCACACGCCGGCAGCACACGCACCTGGTCGATGCCCACCAGCGGCGAACAGGTCATCGTCTTCTCCCCCGGCGGCGACCTGACGCGCGGCATCGTCCTGCCGGCGCTGTACTCGGAGGCATTTGACGCGCCCGAAACCAGCGACAGCATTCACACCACGCATTACCCGGACGGCGCCGTGGTGCAATACGACCACGCAACCCACGCCCTGACGGCTACCCTGCCCGGAGGCACCGCCACCATCACTGCCGACAAGGTGACGTCGAACGCGCCCAGCACCATCTGCACGGGCGACCTGACCGTCATGGGCAATCTGCTTGTCGAGCAATCGGCCACCGTCAACGGCGCCACCACCCTGAACGGCGGCGTGAACGCCAAGGCCGGCGCCGCTGGCGGCGTGGCCATGGCCGTGCAAGGCAAAGTCACAGCCAGCGAGGACGTGCTGGCCGGCGACATCAGCCTGGCCAAGCATGCGCACAGCGGCGTCAAGGCCGGCGGCGACCAGTCGGGCTGGCCGCAAGCATGATGGGCATGCACGCCGCCACCGGGCGCAGCCTGACGGGCCTGGGCCACCTGCGCCAGTCCGTGGCCGACATTCTCACCACGCCGATGGGTTCGCGCATCCGGCGCCGCCGCTATGGTTCGGAAGTGCCCGAGCTGATCGACCAACCCTTGAACAGCGCCACACAGTTGCGCATCTACGCGGCCACCGCCTTTGCCCTGCGCCGCTGGGAGCCGCGTTTGCAACTGGCCAGCGTACAGTTGACGCGCGACACGGACGGCGCCATCGCGCTGCTGCTCGACGGCACCGCGAATGGCCAGGGCATCACGCTGGCCGTGCCCGTCAAACAAGGGGGCGCCGTATGAGCACGCCTATCGACCTGACCCAATTGCCGGCGCCCAGCGTGGTCGAGGTGCTGGACTTTGAGGCCATCCTGGCCACGCGTAAAGCCCACCTGGTCAGCCTGCTGCCGGAAGCCGAGCGCGCCGCCGTCACGGCCTTGCTTGAACTGGAATCGGAGCCGGCCACCAAGCTGCTGGAAGAAAACGCGTATCAGGAAACCATCCTGCGCAACCGCGTCAACGAGGCGGGCAAGGCCGTCATGCTGGCGTTTGCGTTAGACGGCGACCTGGACCAGCTGGGCGCCAACGTCAACGTGGCGCGCCTGACCATCACGCCGGCCAATCCCAGCGCCCTGCCGCCCGTGGCCGCCGTCATGGAAGACAACGACGCCTACCGCCTGCGCATCCAGGAAGCGCCGGATGGCCTGTCCGTGGCCGGCCCGAAAGCGTCGTATGAATTCCATGCGAGGAGTAGTGACGGCCAGGTCAGGGATGCGAGCGCCACCAGCCCGGCGCCGGCGCACGTCATCGTCACGGTGCTGGCCAACAACGACGCGGGCATTGCCGACGCCGCGCTCTTGGGCACCGTGGCGCGCGCGCTCAACGCCGAGGACGTGCGCCCCCTGGGCGACCGCCTCACCGTGCAGGCCGCCCAGGTCATCGACTACCAGATCGAGGCGACCTTGTTTATCGGCGTCGGCCCGGAAGTGCCGATTCTGCTGGCCGCCGCGCGCGCCAACGCCGTGCGCGTGTCGCAGCCGCGCCGCCCGCTGGGCCACAGCATTTATCGTTCCGCCTGCAGCGCCGCCGTGCACGTCGAAGGCGTGCGCAAGGTCGTCTTGACCAGCCCGGCCCTTGATATCGAACTGGACGCCAGCCAGGCCGCGCGTTGTACCGCCATCCATCTGAATGTGGTGGTGCTCGATGAATAAGCTGGTGCCAACCCTGCCGCCGAATACCACGGCGCTGGAACGCGCCATTGCCGTGGCCTGCGCCGAACTGGTCAACGTGCCCGTGCCGCTGCGCGAGCTGTGGAACGCCGACCGCTGCCCGGTCGCCCTGCTGCCATTCCTGGCCTGGGCGTGTTCCGTGGACCGCTGGGACGACGCCTGGCCCGAATCGATCAAGCGCGGCGCCATCAAGGCGGCCTATTTCATCCACAAGCACAAGGGCACGATTGCCGCCGTGCGCCGCGTGGTGGAGTCCCTGGGCTACCTGATCCGCATTACCGAATGGTGGCAGACCACGCCACCGGGCACGCCCGGCACGTTCCGCCTCGATGTCGGCGTGCTCGACACCGGCATCACGGACGCCATGTTTCAGGAAATGGAACGCCTGATCGCCGACGCCAAGCCCGTCAGCCGGCATTTGACGGGCCTGGCCCTGTATCTGGAAACCCGTGGCCAGGTGCAGATCGGGCTGGCCACCTATCACGGCGATGCGATGACGGTCTATCCGTGGATCGCCGAAGAAATCGAAGTGCGCGGCACGCTGTTACAAAGCGGCGCACCCCATACCATTGACACCATGACCATCTATCCATGAGCACATACTTTGCCATTCTGACGCAGGTGGGCGAGGCCAAGCTGGCCAACGCCATCGCCCTGGGTCACACCCTGAAACTGAAAAAAATGGGCGTGGGCGACGGCAACGGCGCCCTGCCGATTCCCGACCGCACGCAAAAGGCGCTCGTGCATGAGGTGCGCCGCGCCGACCTGAACCAGTTGGCCATCGATCCGACCAACGCCAGCCAGATCATCGTCGAGCAAGTCTTGCCCGAAAACGTGGGCGGCTGGTGGCTGCGCGAAATCGGCATCTACGACGAGGCGGGCGACCTGTGCGCCGTGGCCAACTGCCCGCCCAGCTACAAGCCCGTCATGGCCGAGGGCAGCGCGCGCACGCAAGTGGTGCGCGTGGTGCTGATCGTCGCCAGCGCGGCCGCCATCGAGCTGAAAATCGACCCGTCCGTCGTGCTGGCCACGCGCCAGTATGCCGACGAGCAGGACAGCGAAGTGCGCGCCTATGCAGACAAGCAACTGGCCCTGCACCTGGCTGCGCTGGACCCGCACCCCCAGTACAGCAGGAAGGAAGTGGCGACATTGGAAAAATTCGATGCATCGAAAAAACTGGTCAATGCTGCTTTTGTACAGCAGGAACAGGGCAATATCGTGGCATCCGGCGCAGTATCGGCGTCGCGCAGCTTGACCGGCGAGGACATCGGCAAATGCCTGTATTTTTCTGCCGACAATGTGCTGTTCACGCTTCCCAAGCCGAGCGACCTGGGTATCACGACCAATTCCGGCCGCTGTATTCACTTCTTCGGCCTGGCCGGAAAAGTGGGACGACTTGCCCCCGGCCCCGGCGCCTCGCTCAATGCCGATGTGTCCGGCGTGAATGGCATGGACGTCAAATCCGGCCAGTACATCACCCTTGCCGCCATTGCCGATAGCGTATGGCAGGTCATCGACACGACGGCGGAAATGTGGCGTAACGCCGATTTCCTCACGTCCATTGCCAGCGCGGGCGTGAGTTCCTGCCAGGCATCGCCCGGCGGCATCATGTGCCAGACAGGAACCTTTGTCGCCAGTAAAACCGGCTACAGCATGCTGACATTCCCAACGGCATTCCCTAACGGGCTGCTGTCCATTCAAGCCAACGTCATCCATGGTTCCCTGGGGGCCGGTTCCGTCAACTTCAACATGGATGCGAAAACGCGCAGCGGCGTGCCGGTGGCGGTAGTCAATTCCAGCGCCAGTGATTACCTCGCCTACCCCATCACCTATACCGCACGCGGCTATTAACAAGAGGAAGCCCCATGGATATGCTTGCCCCCGACAACCTTGACGCCGTTTTTTATTCCGTGCAAACGGCAGGCTTCTACCCCGAACGCCTGCGCGCGGCCTATGACGCCGCCGGCTCATGGCCCGCTGACGCCGTGCTGATTCCTGCCGAACTGCTCGCCGGCATGCAGGCGGCGGTAGCCGAAGGCGCCACCGTCTCGCTCGATCCCCGTGGCCAGTGGATCGTGACGGCCCGCGCGCCCACGCCGTATGTGCAATTAGCCGCCGTCTACCTCAACGCAGTGCGCGCCGCGCGTGAGGCCGTCTTGAACCGCCTGGCCGGTATCGGCTTCGCGGCGATGATGAACGGCGAAACGGACATCGTGGAAGGCGCCATTGACGCGCGCCAGGCGCTGCTCGACATCACCATCTGCCCATCGGTCGTCGCCGCGCAGGATATGCCAGCGCTGCAGGCGGCCATCAAAGGCGAATACGACCGCATCGCCGCCAGCTTGCCGGGCGAGGCCCGCCGCGCCTTCGACGACGCCGGCATTGCCCTCGTTCCCCCCATTGCCCAGTAACGCCCCATTCACCACTCATCAGGAGAACTAATTTTGGCCACCGACTACCACCATGGCGTGCGCGTCATTGAAATTAACGAGGGTTCGCGCCCGATCCGCACCGTCTCCACGGCCGTGCTGGGCCTGATCGCCACGGCCGACGACGCCGACCCAGCCGCTTTTCCGCTCGACACGCCCGTGCTCGTCACCAACGTGCTGGCCGCCATGGGCAAGGCCGGCAAGACGGGCACCCTGTACCGCGCGCTGGAAGCGATTGCCGCGCAGACCAAGCCCCTGTGCGTCGTCGTGCGCGTGGACGAAGGCGAGACGGAAGCCGATACCACCAGCAACGTGGTGGGCGGCGTGTCGCCCGACGGCAAGTACCTGGGCGTCAAAGCCTTGCTGGCCGCGCAAAGCAAGTTGGGCGTGAAACCGCGCATCCTGGGCGCGCCGGGCCTGGACACCAAGGCCGTCACCAACGCCCTGGCCAGCGTGGCGCAGCAACTGCGCAGCTTCGTGTACGCCTCCGCGTATGGCTGCAGCAACGTGGTGGCTGCCACCACCTATCGCGGCCAGTTCGGCCAGCGCGAGGTCATGATCATCTGGCCCGATTTTGTGAACTGGGATACCGCCATCGATGAAGAGGCCAGCATTTCCGCCGTGGCGTACGCCATGGGCTTGCGCGCCAAGATCGACGAGGAAACGGGCTGGCACAAGACCCTGTCCAACGTCGTCGTCAACGGCCCCACCGGCTTGACCCGCGATGTGTTTTTCGACCTGCAAGACCCGGCCACCGACGCCGGCGTGCTCAACGCCAAGGAAGTGACCACCCTGATTAACATGGGCGGCTACCGCTTCTGGGGTTCGCGCACCTGCGAGGCGCCGGGCGGCTTCTTCTATTTCGAGAGCTACACGCGCACGGCCCAGGTGCTGGCCGACACCATCGCCGAGGCGCATTTCGCCTTTGTCGACCTGCCCTTGCATCCGTCCCTGGTGCGCGACCTGCTGGAAAGCATCAACGCCAAGTTCCGCGACCTGAAATTGCAGGGCTACATCATCGACGGCCACGCCTGGTATGACGAGCAGTACAACGACAAGGACACCTTGAAAGCGGGCAAGCTGGCCATCGACTACGACTACACGCCCGTGCCGCCGCTGGAAAACCTGCGCTTCCAGCAGCGCATTACCGACCGCTACCTGGCCGACTTCGCCTCGCGCATCGCGGCCTAATTACTTCCCTGCCCGCGCCCGCGCGGGCGCCCCTGACCACTGGAGAAAATTATGGGCATGCCCCACAAACTCAAGCAATTCAACGTGTTTCAAAACGGCGTGCTGTTCATGGGCATGGTGCCCGAAGTCACCTTGCCGAAACTCAGCCGCAAGATGGAAGAGTACCGCGCCGGTGGCATGAGCGGCCCCGTGTCCGTGGACTTCGGCAACGAGGCGCTGTCGCTGGAATGGAGTGCTGGCGGCCTGATCGCCGAAGCCTTGAAGCAATACGGCGCGCATGCGCACGGCGCCGTGATGCTGCGCTTCGCCGGCGCTTACCAGAACGACGAAGACGGCAACGTGGCCGCCGTCGAGGTCGTCGTGCGTGGCCGCTACAAGGAAATCGACATGGGCGGCGCCAAGATGGGTGACGACACCACGCACAAATACACCATGGCTTGCAGCTATTACAAGCTGATGATCGACGGCGCCACCGTCATCGAACTGGACTTCATGAGCGGCATCGAGAACATCGGCGGCGTCGATACCAATGCGGCCATCCGCAAGGCCAGCGGCCTGTAATCCCCTTTTTTAATCACACCACAACAAGGAACACAGCATGAACAACGATACCCAAAACAGCGCCATCATCGAACTGGACGAGCCGATCAAACGCGGTGACACCTTCATCACCTCGCTCACCGTGCGCAAGCCCAAGGCGGGCGCCTTGCGCGGCATTTCCCTGATCGAGCTGGCGAACCTGAACGTATCGGCCCTGCAGATCGTGCTGCCGCGCATCACCGAGCCGACCTTGACCGCGCACGACGTTGCCAACATGGACCCGGCCGATCTGCTGGCCGTGGGCGCCGAGGTTGCCGGTTTTTTGGCGAGCAAAGCCGATCGCCTTTCGGTATCCCCGGCGAAGTAGAAGACGCCATGGCCGACATTGCCGGCGTCTTTCACTGGACGCCGGCCGCGATGGACGGCTTTACGATTGATGAACTGATGGCCTGGCGCGAACGCGCCCGGCAACGAAGCGGAGCGGAATAGATGGCTGGTCGGGATCTGAAATTACAGGTAGTTTTTGCGGCACTGGACAAGATTACCGGCCCGCTGAAAAAAATCATGGGCGGCTCCAGCGACACGGCCAAGGCCTTGAAGGCCACCAGCGACCGCTTGCGCGACTTGAACGCCCAGCAAAAGAACATCAGCAAATTCCGCGAGCTGCACGGCGGCCTGGACGCCACCCGCACCAAGCTGGAAGCGGCCCAGCAGAAGGTGGCCAGCCTGACCGCCAAGATGAAACAGGCGGAGGCGCCCACGCGCGCCATGACACGCGAGTTTAACGCCGCCGTCAAAGCGGCCGGCGACTTGAAGACGGCAGGCCAGCAGCAGGCCCAGCAACTGCAGGTCATGCGCGAGCGTCTGGCGGGCGCCGGCATCGGCACCAAAGACCTGGCCAACCACGAGCGCACCTTGCGCCGCGAGATCGAGGCCACCAACAAAACCATGACGCTGCAGCAGCAGAAGCTGGCCAATGCAAACGCCAGGCAGCAGCGCGTCACCAACGCCACCCAGCATGCCGACAAGCTGCGCAGCAAGGCGGGTAGCATTGCCATGGCCGGCGCGGGCGCGACCGCCACCGGCGCCGTGGTTGCCGCGCCCGTCGTCAAGGGGCTACACGAAGCGAAGCACTACGAAATCGAAACGGCGCGCATCCGTGCGCTGGGCACGCGCACGGCCAAGGAAAAAGAGCACGCGATTGCGTTTGCCAAGGAACTGAAGACCTATGGCGTCAGCCAGCTGGAAAAGACGGAAATGATCCGCGATTCCATCTCGATCTTTGCCGATGGCCACCACGCTGAAATGGCCCTGCCAAGCATGGCAAAGATGAAATTCATCAACGACACGCTCTATCCCGATTCGGCCGGCGAGCGCAATGCGCAACTGTTCGCCATGCAAAAGGTCATCGAGCTGCGCGGCAATGCCGGATCGGTCGAAGCCTTCAAGAGCGATGCGGACCGCATACAAAAGGTAATCGCGGCGACGGGCGGCCGGGTCGGCGGCGAAGATTGGCGGCAATTTACGATCCGCAGCGGCGTGGCCGGCAAAGGCCTGAACGACAATGCCTTCTTCAACCAGATGGAACCCATGCTGCAGGAACTGGGCGGCTCGACTGCGGGCGTGGGCTGGCGTTCCCTGTACAACAATATTTACCAGGGCAAGGGTACACAGCGCGCGGCCAGGGAAATGCAAAGCCTGGGCCTGCTGAGCGGCAAGCACATCAAGTATGACAAGGTGGGGCAAATCAAATACATCCAGGCCGGCGCGCTGCTGGAAGGGGAAATGTTCCAGAAAAGCCCGCTCGACTGGATCGAGAAAGTATTCCTGCCCAAGCTGGCGGCCAAAGGTATCACCGACAAGGACGAGATTAATAGCAAGATCGGCGCACTGGTGTCCAACAGCAACGGCGCCGCCTTCCTGATGCGCATGGTCGACCAGCGCGCACAGATTCGCAAGAGCGAACGCTTGAACCAGAATTCGGAAGGCATGGACAGCCTGCACGACCGTGCGCGTGGCCTCGGGGCCGGTGCGGAACGGGAAGCACTTGCCAAGGTGTCCGACCTGAAGCTGGTCATGGGTCAAAAAATCCTGCCTATGTACACGCAGGCGCTGGAAATGGCGATTGCCGCCATGACGCACCTGAATGGCTTCATGGAGCGCAACCCGACCGTGGCCAAGGTCATGATCGCGGGCTTTGCCATCCTTGCAGGCATCCTGTTGGTGCTTGGCCCGCTGATGCTGGGCATTGCGGCCCTGGTCGGCCCGTATGCCATGCTGCACGTCATGTTCGCCAAGATGGGCGTGACGGGCGGCGTGCTCACGCCGATCTTGCGCGCCCTGGGCGGCGCCTTCATGTGGGCGGGCCGGGCCGTGCTGTGGCTGGGCCGCGCTCTTCTGATGAACCCGATTGGCATCGCCATCACGGTCATCGCCGGCGCCGCCTTCCTGATCTACAAATATTGGGAGCCGATCAAGGGTTTCTTTACCGGCATCTGGTCGCACGTCAAGACCGCCTTTGCCGGCGGCGTTAATAGCGTCAGCGCCCTGATCGTCAACTGGTCGCCGCTGGGCCTGTTCTATCGCGCCTTCGCGGGCGTGCTGGGCTGGTTCGGCATTGCACTGCCGGCCAGATTCAGCGACTTCGGCAGCGGCCTGCTGCGCGGCATGGCCAGCGGCATCACCAGCAGCTTGAACGTCATCTATCAATGCTGGGAGCCAGTCAAGACGTTCTTTGCCGGCGTGTGGTCGCAGCTCAAGGCGACGTGTGCCGGCGGCCTGGCGGGTATCAGTGCCCTGATTATCAACTGGTCGCCGGTCGGCGTGTTCTACCAGGCGTTCGCGGGCGTCATGAGCTGGTTCGGCATCAAGCTGCCGGCCCAGTTCACCGAGTTCGGCGCCAACATCCTGCGCGGCCTGGTCAACGGCATCACCGGTTCCATGGGCGCCGTCAAGGACGCCATCAGCAATGCCGGTTCCAGCACCATTGCCTGGTTCAAGGAAAAGCTGGGCATCCACAGCCCGAGCCGCGTGTTTGCCCAGCTCGGCGACTACACCATGCAAGGCCTGGCCGTGGGCCTGGACCGCAGCGAGGGCGCGCCGATTGCCAAGGTATCGGGTCTGGCGCAGCGCCTCACGCAACTGGGCGCCGGTATCGCCATCGGCACGGCCACCGCCCTGCCCGCCAGCGCCTTCGACATGCGCGCGCCGCTGTCACAAGGCGGCTTCGGCGCCGGCATGACGATTCAGGGCGACAAGATCGAAATCACGATCCAGGCGCAAGCCGGTTCCGATCCCCAGGCCATCGCCCGCGCCGTGTATACGGCCATGGAACAGCGCGACCGCGAAAAGGCGGCACGCATCCGCTCGTCCCTGCGCGACCACGATTAAAGAAAGAAGCACACCATGATGATGATTTTAGGAATGTTCGTGTTCAGCCTGCCGACGCTGGCCTATCACGAGCTGCAGCGGCAAACGGAATGGAAACACGCCAGCACGGCGCGCGTGGGCCTGCGCGACTCGCACCAGTACGTGGGGCCAGGCGACGACACGATTACCCTGTCCGGCTGGGTGGCGCCGGAACTGACCGGCTCCCTCTATTCCCTCGATGCGCTGCGCATGATGGCCGACACGGGAAAATCGTGGATTCTGATCCAGGGCACGGGCCGCATTCTCGGCTCCTACCGCATCACCAGCATGACCGAGGGGCGCACTATCCTCGACGGCAGCGGCGGCGCGCGCCGCGTCGAGTTCTCGATTGCGCTCAAGCGCGACGACGACGGCGTGCTGGCCATGGTCGGCCTGGGCGACATTGGCGACCTGAAAAACATGCTCAGTATCGACGGCATGACCAGCAGCATCGCGGGCGCGGCCAGGAATGCCGTGGGCAGCGTGGTCGGCAATGTGGTCGGCGGCATCACATCGAAATACGGCGGCGGGGTCAGCGAGATGAAAGACAAGATCGGCGGCAGCATCAGCGGCGCCATCGGCAGCGCGGCGGACAAGTTCGAATGAGCGAGCATATCCCTGCTTTTAAGGTCAGCATCGAGGACAAGGATTTGACGGCCATCGTCTCGCCGCGGCTAATCAATTTGACCTTGACCCTGTGTCGTGGCGACGAGAGCGACCAGCTCGACATTTCCCTGGATGACAGCGACGGCAAGCTGGCCCTGCCGCCGCGCGGCGCGCAAATCGCCCTGGCGCTGGGCTGGCAGTCGTCCGGCCTGGTGGACATGGGCAAGTTCACCGTGGACGAGGTGGAGCACAGCGGCGCGCCCGACACCATTACCCTGCGCGCCAGGTCGGCCAACCTGATCGACACCTTCAAACAGCAGCAGGAGCACAGTTTTCACAAGACCACCCTGGGCGCCATCATCGAGGCCATCGCCTTTCGGAACGAGCTGGCGTCGGGCGTGTCGGCGCGCCTGCGCGATACCGCCGTCGAGCACATCGACCAGACCCACGAAAGCGATGCGGCCTTCCTGCGCCGGCTGGGCCGAAAGTACGACGCGGTGGCCACCGTCAAGAATGACACCTTGCTCTTCATCCCCATCAACCAGAGCCGCACCGCCAGCGGCAAGGCGCTGCCCGTTATTCCCATCACGCGCGCCCTGGGCGATGGCCACCGCTACCACAGTGCCGAGAGCGACGCCTACACGGGCGTGCGCGCCTTCTGGCATGACGAGCGCTACGCGCGCCGCCGCAGCGTCGTGGCCGGCGTGCCCGGCAACAGCAAACGCCTGCGCACCACCTTCGCCAACGAAACCGACGCGCGCGCGGCGGCCGTGGCCGAATGGCAGCGCATCCTGCGCGGCCTGGCCACCTTCGAAATGAGCCTGGCCCTGGGCAACCCGGCCGTGTTCCCGCAATCGCCCGTGACCGTGACAGGCTTCAAGCCCGAGATCGACGCCACCGAATGGCTATCAGTCAAGGTCACGCACAGCCTGGGCAGCAGCGGCTTTACCACGCGGGTGGAGTTTGAAACGAAGACTGAAGCCGTCGAGGCGGAGCGCGAACTGGAGACAGATCCCGACGCTGGCATCACAGGTGTGGTGGCCAAGTGGAAGGATGTGGCGGCGAAGAAGAAAAAGATGGGACAAGAGCAAGCAGGCTCAAAAGGCAAGTTCAAGACCCTGGAGCATCTCTACAGGAGCAAGAGCGGCGCCAGGCGGGCGGCAAAAACTGCATGGAACCACATCAAGGAAGTACGCGACATCATCAGGGAGAACAGCGAGGAGCCTTGGAAGCCTACGCAAACTGTGGCCAGCGGAGAAACTGCGTGAATGTCTCGCATTTACCCACGCTCACCGGCTGCTATCGCCCGATTGCTGCCGTTCAGGGTTCTAGAAAGTGATCACTGAACGCCTTAACGCTTTTGGTTTTGTGGACTTTTCGACTTTACTGGCCTTGACCGCCTTGGCCACAGCCACCTTAGTCTTGAAATTTGCGAGACGGCCCCCACTGACAACCTCATATATTTTGTCCCCAATGAGAACCTGACGTGTCCTTGGCTTCTGGACAGGCTTAGATGCTGGTTTCGCACCGACAACCTCATATATTTTGTCCCCAATGAGAACTCGACGTGTCCTTGGCTTCTCGACAGGTTTAGATGCTGGTTTCGCACCGACCATACCCGGCGGAGTGGTTAGCGTACCTCGGTATTGAGCAATAAACTCGTCCATGGACTGCCGTTCGGCTTCACGAAGTGGGCGCCCATTACCATTAAACGCTTCTTGTATTTTTGACATTTCTACTCCCTATACCGTCCAGTCTATTCGCCCATCCCTTGAATATCAAGGAATATGTGTTGGACGT
This sequence comes from Janthinobacterium sp. GW821-FHT03A03, assembly GCF_059421435.1. Lineage (NCBI taxonomy): Bacteria > Pseudomonadati > Pseudomonadota > Betaproteobacteria > Burkholderiales > Oxalobacteraceae > Janthinobacterium > Janthinobacterium sp. GW821-FHT03A03. Next base: position 25,953 of record NZ_JBWKUZ010000001.1, read on the forward strand.
GTTCCGCCCTTGAGGGCATGCTGTGCCACAAATTTCAATTGCCGTGATCGATTATTATCTGAACGGTTGTCCAGAGTGGTCTGGTGTTTTGGATCGCTGCGCAGGCATAAGAGGACTCCGTTCGTACCATCCGGCATGATAATGTCATGCGACGTGTTCTCTGTTTGGGTCCAACGAGCAATGACACGTTGTGGAGGCGTTTGCGGCCCTACGCTTTTGAAATAGTAGCTGTTCGAAGAATCAACGGTGGCGGCGCAGGTCAAGGTGAGGACCGAGCAGCCTGGCTCATCGGCCAGCACTCCAGAATATCGCCCTGACCAGCGCGGACCCAGCTGTGGACCATCCATCAATAGTGCAATGACCAAGTTGGGGCCGACTGCCCGGATTGCGCTCATAGCGGGGTCCATGCGGGCCAGATCCTCACAGATCAAGGTGACCATCGAGGTATCCTTGCGAATCGCATAGAATGGAAGGCCGCGCCTGTTGACGTCAATATCCTCCCACCATTGTTGGTTGTCCATATCAAGGTCAAATGAGGGGCCGAGCGCGTAGGAATTCGCTTGGTTCTGGTCTACGCGCCAGCGGTGATGCTTGTTTTGAGCGCGGGCGACATTACTCTCCAAGAAAAAGGTATAGGCCTGGTTCAGGCTGCGACCTGTGGCCTCGTCACGCTCAAGGATGCCGGTAATAAGAAATTGGATACCGCTGCCTTCAAGAGCCTTGACCAGATCAATTGCAGTGACATCATCCAGCGCACACTCGGGGAGAACTACTCCGTGTGGTGCGCTTCCTTCGGCTGCGGCCTTTGCCTCTTCAATCAAGGGGATGACCAGCGTATCGGCGAGTTGTGCTCCCGTTAACTTATTATTAGTACCGGCAGAAAGCCATTTCTGCTCCAATCCGAAGAATGCAGCGTGGTAGCTATTGTTTTTCAGTTTTGTACGCTTGCTGGTCAACGTAAAACTGCCGGTCGGAATCTCGTATGGGAATGGGATCAGCAACAGACGTAATGCAGAGTCGGGGTCGGGGCGACCTTTGGGCGAGACCAAGCGCCATTCCGCGTCGAGCACAGTGCGGCATGGCAGTAACGCCAGATTGTGGCTCAAGGAGCGGATCGTGCATCCCTTGTCGGTGGTGATAGATTTTGGCAACACCACGACATGTTCAGCTGACACCATATATCCGAGCGAAGCCGGCCAATCCGACAGAAAGACTTGCTCTCCCTCTAGGGCATTCGTCGCGATGGAAAGCACCGCCCGGGCAAACTCGGAAAATGGTTCGTCGTTGACTTCATCCCACCCCATGCCGCGGCAGGCTTCATCGGCAACGGCGAACAGCAGCAGCAAAGTGGTTAGGGCACTAGGATTGTCCTTGATCGCCTCCAAGGGTACCTCAGCGTGATCCGTCACCAACTTCAGCCACAACGCCTGCACGTCGTCCGACACTTCCGACAGCTTTACCCAAGATTTGGTGATCGCATCGATCCGGTCAAGACGGGCTTCATGTCCTGGTAGGTCGGTGCGATCAGGGCTGGCCATCGTGTAACAGCCGCTGCGATCAAGGATGCTGCCCACGACAGCAAACACGTCGGGCGGCCAGGTTGGGCATGACTGGTAGCTCGGCGATATGCGGCCCGATGCCCCTGGCACAGTACCAACTGGTAAAAGATGTCGAACAATGTCAAAAATGCGCATTTCAGATTTACCAGAAAAACAATAATCATGCCGGATCTATCCCCGGTCAACAAGTGGCCGCTGCTGGCCGAGGCTGTGTAAAAACGTGAAGAAAATTCTTGCACTGAAAAATCGGCCACTCAAAACGGCAGCTACGCGATTTTTTGGTAACCCTACCGTTGGAAATTTCTAGTTTTTGCGTTTGAACACAGCCTTGCCCGTTAGCCGCCCAAGAGCATAACAAATTGCCAATCGGAAAAACTCACGCATTGTCACATGCTTGTGCGAAGGTCTGCTTTGGAGCATTAGCTGCACTTCGTAGACCGTCCGCTCCTGGTCGATGGCGGCCACTGTCATCGGCCGCAATGCCATGAGCCGGGCTAATACTGCTAACTCCAGTTACCACTCACCCAAGCTGGCAAACCCTCCGAGGAAGTGGGGGCGCACTCACATTTGACTCCGTGTGCCGTCTCGATGACGATACCAAGTGAATACGGCTTCCCGTCGTAGTAACATGAATTTTTGACAAACCTTGTGGCCGTGGAAGCCTTCATTTCACATTTATATTGCGGCCAGCAGCAAGCAAAGAGCAGTGGGGCTAGAGCGGCAACTTTCCACGTTCCTGCGCTCCTTAGCAACGAGAACCTGCCCTTTCGACACGATTTACGTTGGCGATTTTTTTTTGCGACCAACGTTGATCGTTTGGGGAGCCGTAATATCTCCATGAATCTGTTGCCCAACTTTGCCATGAACAACCATGTGGCTTGTACGCTCTCCCGATTTAGTTAGCGGTGTAGTCGTCGGTTCGGAAATTCCTTCAACCACACCTAATACTCGTGCCTTGCCACGCAAGTCCAACTTGCGATAGCCGATCAAAAGTTCATTTTCATCGGTGGTCAAATCATCGCTTGTCGGAACACCAAGCATGACGTATCCGATGTCAACGCCAATACCCGACAGCGCCACCAGATACCCGGCATCAGGCAAAGTCTTGCCTTGTTCGTAAGAAATCTGAGCTAGTTTCTTGACGCCACCTACAGCAGCGAATGCCTCTTGCGTCAAGCCGAGACGTGTTCGCTCCTGCTTGAGCCTATCACCAAAAATATTTTTATCCATACATTCCAATTGACAAGTATGTTTAGACATACTATATTTACGTCATTACCATGTGACGTATACAAATCATACCTTATGACAACTATCGCTCCAGTGACGCGGCAGCCAAAGAATCCACTTTCGCAGCCCATCCCTATTCGTTTGCTCCCTCCTGAGCTTGAGCGCGTCGAAAAGTTTGCGCAACAGGATTCCCGTTCACGGGCGTCTTTCATGCGCCTGATGCTGCTGCGTGGTCTGAACTCTTACGAGGCCGAACTCGTCCAATTGTCCGTTGTCCATCACGCTTAACTGCACAGGAGCAGGCCCATGTACCCCGATGCAAAACGTATCCGCAAACATAAAGTCATGCTGCGCCTGGACGACTATGAGCACCAACTCGTTTCCTCGATCGCCAATTATCAGGGCGAAGAATTAGCCGTTCTGGTACGTCAGATCGTCATGCGTGAAGCTCTTGCCGCCATCGCTGCAGACGACATCGACAGCGTACAGCGTCGCAGCGCTTAAACCGAGTCCCTGAATAGTGACTTTTGAGTAACTGAAAAGCTGCCGACTATGCCCGATCACGAAATTCATATCAATGACGAAGAACTTGCAGCGCTGGAACTCGTGCGTCAACGGCAAGGACTGGCAAATATTGAGCAAGCGGCTGAATGGCTCGTCAAGTCGCGCTTACGCAAGCAGTCAAAAAACATGACGGGTCGCGGTCGCGCCCTGTACCAAGTGGAAAGAAAGCTGAAATGAGAGTCATCGGCCTGCCCTGCCCGCATTGCGAAAATACCGTCCGCGCCGTCAAAAGCCGCACGATGTCCGCCATGTTCAAGGAAATCACCTACATGTGCCAGAACCCGGACTGCGGGCACTCTTTCGTGGCAGGCCTGGAAGTGCTGCGCACCCTCTCGCTGTCCGCCATGCCCAAGCCGGATATCCGCATCCCGATGTCCCAGCATGCGCGCGCGGCGGCCACCAGCCAGCTTGCCCTGGACCTGACTGCGGGCTGCTGATGACTATCCCGATCCTCGCGCCGCCGTAACCCGGCTGCCGTAACTCCCCTCTTTTGCTGTGCCCTGCAGCGCTCCCTTTTGAGCGTGCGGGATTCGTTCAACCTGAAATAAGGAAAACCGATGGAAAACACGCTGCACGCCACCAGTCATACCGACAAATCCATGCCATCAAGCACGATCCGCCCGACCTTGCAAAATTGTATTGTCCCCGTGGCGCCAACATGTTTTCTGCTGCAAGCCAGCGCGGGCATCGGCATCGCGGCGCTGTCCGCCCACATCCATGAGATCGCCAAGACCTATTACGCCTACGGCGCTGCCAATCTGACCTTCATCGTCAGCGATGCGCTGGCATTGGAGCGTGACGGCTTTTTCGCGCCAGCCAAGCAGCGCGCCCTGGTCGGCAAGCTGCCCATCGAGGTGAACTACATTTTCGCCACTGAAGCGGGTTCCCGGCACTGCTGCGGCGCATCGCACACGCTCCCGTACTGGGCAGAGCAATTTCTCAAGCCAGGGTCACGCTGATGCTGCGCCTGGCCAAGACCTGCGGCATCTGGCTGCTGTCGTTCCTGATCGTCATCGCCCCCGGCGTGCTGCGGGCCATTGGCTTCATCAAGGACTGAACCATGCCGGCGTCCCTTATCGACAATCACCTGTCCTTCCAGCCTGCGGCGGAGATTTTGGCAGCACGCGACAAGGACATGCCGACGCCACCGGGCGCCGGGCATGCGCTGGCCGCCATCGCCGAAGCGAAGGCCCAGCTACGCAGCATCAAGCCGCGCAATCTGGCGCCCTTCATGGCCCAGGCCTGGGGATTGTCGCCGCGTGGCGCGCGCCGTTCCGTGTTGATCGCCGCCGGCATGGACGCCGACCGCTGGGAATCGCCCATCCACTCATTTACCGAGGAAGAGCGCATCGAGCTGCGCGCCGCCACCTCTGCCGCTATCCGTGTGTACGAAAGACTGTTGAATGCAATCTAAACAAATCCTGCTGCCAGCCCCGCAGCGTCACGAAGCTTTCTTGCGATCCGCCCAGTTCGCGCCCGAGCTGGCCAGCATTCCCTACAAATGGCGCAACCGCGTCATCACGGCCGCCCTGGCCAAAATGGCCTGGTCGTCGTGGTACAAAATTTACGAGTCCATCGCCACCGGCTTTGTACGCGAGTTCGCCGAGCAGTACGTGCCCGCCGGCGTCGACCTGTCGCAAAGCGATGCCGACATCGTGGCCACCGCCGAGCGCGCGGCTGCAGGTGTGGTCAAGGCGCTCTGGTCGGCAACGTCGGAAGCGCACGCCCTGCAGATCATGGCGGACGAATGCACCTCGTACGGCATAAAACTACCCGAGTTCGACGAGCAGGCCGACACCATCGCCCGCCTGGTCGATGCCCGCTGGTGGCGCCGCCAGTTGCGCAAGCGCGTCAAGCGCGCCTTTGAAGCGGGCAATATCCGCCTGGGCTACGTGAACTATCGCGGCGAACCCTACGCCAGCAACGATGCTGTGCTGTCGCGCCTGGCGCAAAACCGCCGCAACGCGGCAGCGCTGGCCGCCACGCTGGTGCAAAACGAGAACGGCCAGCAATTCAGCATCGCCGAGCTGGCCGAGAAAACGACCGCGAATAAAGCCATCCGGCGTGGCGAACTGATGTTGCGCATCAACGGCTTTGAACAGATCGCCCGCGAGTGCGGCGACCAGGGCATTTTCATCACTTGGACGTGCCCATCGCGCTTCCACGCCATGCAGCACAGCGGCAAGCCGAACGACAAGTTCGACGGCTCCACGCCGCGCGAGGCCAATGCGTACTTGGGCAAGATGACGTCGCTGTGCCGCTCCGCGCTGGCGCGCCGGGGCATCGGCCTGTACGGCTTTCGCATTGCCGAGCCGCATCACGACGGCTGCCCGCATTGGCATTTGCTGCTGTTCGTGCGCCCGACCGCGAAATACAAGACGGCTCACCTGCAGGACGTGGCCGGCCGCGCCATCCGCATCATGAAGCGCTACGCCTGGCGGGTGGACCGAGGAGAACCGGGCGCCTTCGCGCGCCGCCTGGACGTCAAGCGCATCGACTGGGCCAAGGGCAGCGCCGCCGGCTACATCGCCAAGTACGTGGCCAAGAACATCGACGGCGTGGCCGAGCACAAGACCAAGGAAGGTTATGTCGTCACGGCTGACACCGAAGGCGATGTCGAGCTGACGCCATCGGCGCGCGTCGAGTCCTGGGCCGCATGCTGGGGCATCCGCCAATTCCAGCAATGGGGCGGTGCGCCCGTCACCGTGTGGCGCGAACTGCGCCGCATCGAGGAAAGCATGCTCAACGAAGCCCCGGCCGCCATGCGCCGCGCCTGGGACGCCGTCCAAAAGATCGACGGCGAAAAGCGCGCCTGCTGGGCCGAATACCTGCGCGCCCAGGGTGGCGCCCTAGTGCCGCGCAAGGAACTGGTCGTCACGCTGGCCAAGGACGAAAAAACCGTCATCGGCCGCTACGGCGAAACGCTGCGCACCACGCCCTACGGCGTGCGCTGCAGCGACCTCATTGGCGTGGTCTTCAAGTCCGTGCGCCATACGTGGACGCCCGTACAGGCCACAGGCGGGCGCGGGGTGGCTGTTGGGGTTGCAGTTCCTCGGACTCGTGTAAATAACTGTACGCACCCCGACCGCCCTGCCCCGGTCACGCCGCCGGCGGCGCCAATCCCTAATTTGTCTGACGAGGCAAAAACAGCGCTGATTGCCGCCTGGGCGGCCGTCAACGCCTGCCCGTATCCCCGGCTGATCTTCCCCGACAACCCACCCCATGAAGGAAATGGCACATGAGCACCTATGCCGTGATCGTTCGCACGCAAACCGAACGCTTTGAATACGCCGCGATTGCCGCTTCCAGCGGCGACGCGATCCAGGCCGCCATCGACCACTTCGGCGTATGCGGCGTTACCGCCAAACTGAAAGGAGCACCGCAATGCTGAACACCCTGACCGATTCACCGCGGCAAATCGCCCTGGGCGACCGCGTGACATTCGATACCGACGAAGGCTACCAGGCCGGCACCGTCAACGACTTGCGCCGCGACGTGGGCAATGGCGAGCTGCATGCGTGGGTCGAGCTGGACCACCAGTGGCCGGGCATGTTCCGCGCGGTGCCGCTGGGCGCTGTTCAGCTACTCGCAGCGACAGCAGCATGACGAAGTGCATCACAAGCGATAAATGGCGCGGTGAGCGCGCCGTGCCCGTCGATCCGACGGCGGTGCGCTTCAAGGCGTACAAGGCAGAGGCGGTGGGCTGCGATGGTTGTCTGTTTGAACGATCGTTCGGTGTGTGCTCCACTGCCGCAGCACTTGCCAAGGCCAACGGCCAACCTGACTGCGAAGAGCGCGCGCCAGCTGGTATGACCTATATCTACGTACTGGATCATAGCGACCCGCGACAGCTTGACTTGATAAAAACTATTTCATAGACCAATGAGGATAAATACCGACATGAGCGACTTGGCATTGAGCGATCAAGAGGTCATCGACCTGACGCATTACCGGCGCGCGGCAGAGCAGCTTCGCGTATTGAAGGAAATGGGCGTTCCCGCCACCAGATTGCACGACAACACAGTTCGTGTGCTGCGCATGCATCTTATCCATCCCGCCACCATGCCGGCGGCCCCCGCCCCTGTAAGGAAATCTGCGAGAAAATGAATCGTCACCGCAAAATCAAGCGCGGTCTGCCGCGTCGCGTATATCTGAAAAATGGTGCGTATCGCTACTTGGCGGCCACACCGATGCGCAACCCCGCCAACGGCAAGATGCAAAGCTGGATTCATCTGGCCTATGAGGCCGAGGGAGAAAGCAAGATGCTGGCGGCCTTGGCCGCGCTGCTGGGCAGTCCGCAACTTGTGGAAGGCTCAATGCCACATGCGTGCGTGGAGTTCAAAGAAAATAAGCTAAGTAACTACGGCAAGGACACGCAAGATGCCTACCGTCGTTACCTGGACGTGATCGCGGACGAGTTCGAAGAATTCCATGCTTCCCAGGTGACAACCAAGGACTGCGCCGGCTTCCTGCGCGACAACTTCAAAAGCACGCCGAACACAGCGAAGAAATACGCTGCACTGATGAGCCGGCTGTTCAAGTTCATCATCGGTGAACTGGGCCTGCGCCAGGACAACCCTATCGATCAACTCGACATGTCCAGCTACAAGACCGGACGGCGCGAGGTGCTGGCCACACATGCGCAAGTGCAAGCGATACGCGAAGCCGGCATGATGAGCAAGGAACGCAAGGGCACGGGCTTGAGCATCCCCACAGCCAGCGGTCCGATGTTCGCGTGCATCATCGATATGTCTTACCTACTGTGGGCGCGCGGCATCGATATCCGCATGCTCAAAGAATCACAGATCGAAGATGGACGGATCAGGATCAAGCCAAGTAAAACGCAAAAAACCAGCGGCAAGGCAGTCGATATTGTTGTCACGCCTGAGATTGCCGAAGTGATAGCCCGCGCCCGTGGACTGAAAATCAAGTATGGGCTAATCAGCCAGTTCGTATTCCCGACGCAAAAAGGCGGCGCTTACACCCGCTCGGGCCTCAGTTCGATGTGGGACCGCGCAAAGGAGCGCATTGGCATGAAGGATGACGTTGTATTCCGCGATATCCGGGCTTTGGCGGCCACGGATGCGGCACGGCGCGGCGAGAACCGCAGCGACATTCAAAAGCGCTTGGTGCACACGTCTGGCAAGACCACTGATATCTACATCAAGGAAGTGATTGCGGATGTTTCTGAGATTCCAATGGCCTTACCCTGGCTAGAGTGAAGCCCGACTTTTGCAAACTGCCGCCGTCCTATATCAACGCTGGATGGCGGTTCCACCTCTCGACGGAATCACCCGTCGCGATGAACGTTCAAGCTCGCCCGCATGTGACACCAAATCCGCTGAATGTTCAATAGGCACTCCCAGCAGAGACTTGCGCCAGTTATTACGTAGGATATCCTTCCTTCAACTGTTTGTGTACTAATCGATGACAGTTCGCGCACAGGCACTGAAGGGAGTCCAAGTGAGTCTTATGCCCCTGTTTCATCTCACTCACTTGAGTTTCGCTGTGATGGACTTCAATACAGGCCTCGCCATCGATCGATCCGTAAAACTCAACGGGGTCAAGCTTGCAGCGCTCACAAAACAACTTCCCATGATCTCGCTTAAAACGCAAACGTTTTGCTTGCGCAAGTCCCTTAGCACGCTCACGCACAAGATGCCTTATGAGCTTCGGCCTACCCTCGACCCATTCCCGGTCATCCTCAGATAATTCAAGTGCCGGCTCATCCTGCGAATCCTCAGCAAATCCGTTTATAGACTCGTCCTGCATTTCCTTGGGAACGATCTGATAGCCCGCCCGTCGAAGGATGCGAAAGCAAGGGGATGTCTCGCCTGCCGTGAAGTGCCCAGGCAAAACATCAAATCCTAAAGCAAGCCGCGCCGCAAGGCCGAATACTGCTTTAGGTGGCAACCTAACACCGTCCGAGTCGATCAAATCATAGTCTGTCGAAGGACCAAACTGATGCTCAGCACTGCCATCGCGGATTAATTGAACTGCTTGATGAACGTGGTCTTGGCCAATCTTTTTTAACTCTATAGCTGGTAGCCGTTTCGAACTACGCAACAGTTTGACCAATCCTTGATCAGCGCTGAACCGCCAACGGACTCTGACTGGCGTTTCGTCCCAGACCGCAGCTGCTTTCCCCAGCCCTGCATAGGTAAAGGGATCGCGGTCACCTACGCGCCAAAAAACATGGACTTCCGCATCTGCCCCTGTCATTCTCTCGATAGTAGGCTGATGAATATGGCTGTTAGTCTTCCCGCGCCAGATCAAATCTTTGCCTTCAAAGTAATTATTGTAGTTATGACCAGTGCGGCTGGTGCCACCTACAGTGCAGAACACAAAATCTGCCCCGTTTAGCTGCACATACCCCGTGTCAATGGAACCACCTTTCGATTTTGGGTCGAGTCCGACGGCAGCTCTAATTTCGCTTCGGTTGTACTGCTGATTGAGTTGGAACGAGTAAATGCTCATGGGTGGTATCTAACCGGTGGATCGATCCGTAGTGGGTCTGCAAAAGCGATGCCATTTTCAGTAAAACTGCTTGAGATTTGTCCTGCATGGGACTTTAAATATTTGTTGAGCAGCTGCTTTTGGTCAAATGGCGTCTTCACCGATCCCAAAAGTAAGTCAATGTATTCATGTAAATATCTGATTTTTCGCGGCCTCTATCAGAAATAAAGGAGCATCATGTCCGATACATAGAACTGTCGCCTGATCGCCGATTAGGCACGAAATGGAACGCCAGCCAAGTGCAGTCAGCTCTGGCAATTGAACTTCGTCCGCCGATATCTTCGACGCGCGTGTACGCGTAACGTAGCATAGCAAGTCCAATTGAGCCTTGTGGCCATTATATTTAGCTCCCGAAGCTTTCTCTCTCACCAACTGATAGGCACTCGATATCGCGGGAACATCATACACAAAACCAGGGCCAAGAGTGTCTTCCAGAGTCTTAGCATCCCTGACTTTTTTGTAGGCAGCCCTGACCTCATCGCCACGCTTGATATTTGGGTCCGTTATTTCTTTAATTTGGAAATTAGCCGAGCGGAACTGCAAATCAATCTTACTATCTTGCCTTTGCGACACCAATTCTGAGTCTTCAAATGGAAGGTTGATGCGGCGCAGGAATTCACGTACCACCCATATTTCCCTAGCCTCCTTTCCATTATTCGAAAAAAAATCAGCATCGTCTTTCAACGAGCGCTTCATCTCATCAAGAAGCGCTGTCTCATTGATAATATTTGGCTTTTTCATAATATTCAAATATTAGTTGAGGTTCGGTGCTGGCCGAAAGCAGCCATCGGTACGCGGCGATGATCAAATCATACGTCACGTAAACGGAAAAACCCAGCACCGATATTATACAAACGTATAATATACAGTACTGGGTTTCTATACAGCTTGCGCTGTAACTCCTTGAATCTAATGGTCGGGGCGAGAAGATTCGAACTTCCGACCCCATGCACCCCATGCATGTACGCTACCAGGCTGCGCTACGCCCCGACGAGGTAAGAATTATAGCAGACGCTTTTAGGTTTTTGCCATGCTTTGCGCTTGATTCATATCGAACTGCACAAAGATTTTTATCCATCGCTGGCAAGCGGCCTATTCTTGCAGCAAGAGCGCCGTCAGGATGATGCGAAAACCGGCGATCAGCGGCTCGACCTTCACGTCCGGATTGTGAATGAAGCGCACGGGCAAACCCTGGTACAGGGCGACCAGGGCATCGAGGCGTCCTTGCAGCATTTCCTCTTCAGCCGGCAAGCCGCGCTTGATGCGCGCGTCGCGTATGATGGAGAGAAATAACTGGCGCGAGCGCTGGTCCGAGGTTTGCAGCATGGCGGCGATCACCGGGTTGCGCGACGCTTCGGCAAAAATTTCCAGCGGCATCATCCACGTCTTCGCGTCCAGCGCTTCGAGCACGTGCTCGCCCGCATTGTCGATCACGGCCTGCAGCGGATCGTCGCGCTGCGCCAGGTCCTGCATCAAATTGGAGACGCGCTCCGTATTCTGCATGACGAAGGCGGCGATGATCGCATCCTTGCTGTCGAAATAATTATAGATATGGCCCGCGCTCATGCCGGCCGCCTTCGAGATCTCGGCCATGCTGGCGCCGTGGAAGCCGCGGCGGCTGAAACAGCTTTCGGCCGCATCGAGCACCTGCTTGCGCCGCGTGTTGGCGCGCTCGGGATCCGGATGCTTCTTTTCAACTTGGTTCATGACTTTTCCAGTAGCGCGCCGGCCCTGCCCTTGCGGGCAAGGCCGGCGTCGGCGTCCCCGTGATTATTGGACGCCGCCAGCCGCCGCGACGGCTGTCTGCTCAGGTTGCCAACCGCCGCCCAGCACCTTGTACAAGGTCACCAGGTTGGTCGATTTGGCCAGGCGCGCCGTGATCAGGCTTTGCTGCGCCGTGTACAGCGCGCGCTGGGCCACCAGGGCGTTCAGGTAGGACTCGGCGCCCTGCTTGTAGCGCGCGTCGTGGATGGTGTAGCTCTTCGTCGACGCCTCGACCAGCGCGACCTGCGACTGCAGGCGCTCGTCGATGGTGCCGCGCTGGGCCAGCGCATCGGACACTTCACGGAAGGCGACCTGGATCGCCTTTTCGTATTGCGCCACGGAAATTTCACGCTGCACCTTGGCGATATCGAGGTTGGCGCGGTTCACGCCGCCATCGAAGATCGGCAAGCTGATCTGCGGCAGGAAGCTCCACGTGCCGCTGCCCGCCTTGAACAGGCCCGACAGGTTGTCGCTGACCGAACCGGCCGTCGCCGTCAGCGAAATGCGCGGGAAGAAGGCCGCGCGCGCCGCGCCGATATTGGCGTTGGCGGCGCGCAGGGTGCGCTCGGCAGCCAGCACGTCGGGGCGGCGTTGCAGCACGTCCGATGGCAGGCCGGACGGAATGTCCGCCAGCGCCGTGACGCTACCGAACTCGCCTTGCGGCAGCAGGTCGGCCGGCACGGGGCCGCCCACCAGCAGGACCAGCGCGTTCTGATCCAGCGCAACCTGGCTCGTGAATACAGCCACGTCGGAACGGGCCGATTCGACGCTGGTCTGGGCATCGTACTTGTCCAGGCCCGACGTGGCGCCGGCACTGAAGCGGCGCACGGCCAGGTCGTACGAGGCCTGCTGGCTCTTCAGGGTGTCCTGCGCCACGCGCAGGCGCTGCTGGTCGGCCACCAGGTTCAGATAGGTGCTGGCCACTTCGGCCACCAGGCTGATCTGCTGCGCACGGCGTGCTTCTTCCGTGCCCAGGTATTGTTCCAGCGCGCTGTCGGACAGGCTGCGCACGCGGCCGAAGAAGTCCAGCTCGTAGGCCGATACGCCCAGGTTCGCCGTGTACTGGCGGTTGATGGACGCTTCGCCCGTCGGGCTGGCGTTTTTCGAGATGCGCGTGGCCGACTGGCCGCCCGAGGCCGACAGGGTCGGGATCAGGGCGGCGCGTTCGATGCCATACGTGGCGCGCGCCTTCTCGATGTTCAGGATCGAGACGCGCAGGTCGCGGTTGTTGGCCAGCGCCAGTTCCAGTACCTGGCGCAGGCGCGCATCGGCAAAGAACTCGCGCCAGGCGACGTCCGCCACCGGCTTGGCGTCGGCAGCGGCCGTGTCGGCCTTGTAGGACGGGCCGGTCGGCCACGCCGTGGGCGCCGGCGCTGCCGGACGCTCATACGTGGGGGCCAGGCTGCAACCGGCCAGCAAGGCCAGTGCCGCCATGGAGAGTAGCGTTTTTTTCATATTAATGCGCATCCTTAGAAAGCATGACGGCTGGCGCGCCAGGCGTCGCCGGCGCGTCCGACTTCGAGAAGAAGCCGCGCACCAGCACGAAGAACACCGGCACGAAGAAGATACCGAGGAAGGTGGCCGTCAACATGCCGCCCAGCACGCCGATACCGATGGCGTTCTGGCTGCCGGAACCGGCGCCGCTGGAGATCGCCAGTGGCAATACGCCCAGGCCGAAAGCGATCGAGGTCATCAGGATCGGACGCAGACGCAGACGCACCGCATGCAAGGTCGCGTCCAGCAGCGACATGCCCGATTCCTGCATTTCCTTGGCAAACTCGACAATCAGAATGGCGTTCTTCGCCGACAGGCCGACCACCGTGAGCAAGCCCACCTGGAAGTACACGTCGTTCGACAGGCCGAACAGCCAGGTGCCGAGCACGGCGCCGATCACGCCCAGCGGCACCACCAGCAGCACGGAGAACGGAATCGACCAGCTTTCATACAGCGCGGCCAGGCACAGGAAGACGATCAGCAGCGACAGCGCATACAGCTGCGGCGTCTGCGAACCGGATTCGCGCTCTTCCAGCGAGACGCCGGTCCAGCTGAAACCTATGCCAGGAGGCAACTTGGCCACCATCTCTTCCATCGCGTTCATGGCGGCGCCCGTACTCTGGCCCGGCGCCGGCGTGCCCAGGATCTCTACCGACGGCAAGCCGTTGTAGCGTTCCAGGCGTGGCGAAGCGTAAATCCATTTGCCGGTGGCAAATGCGGAGAACGGCACCATCTCGCCCGTGCTGTTGCGCACGAACCACTTGTTCAAGTCTTCCGGCTGCATGCGCGCTTCGGCGCTACCTTGCATGAACACTTTCTTCACGCGGCCGCGGTCGAGGAAGTCGTTGACATACGAACTACCCCAGCCCACGCTCAGCACGCGGTTGATTTCCGAGATTTGCAGGCCCAGCGCGGTGGCTTTCTGCTGGTCGATCTCGATCTTGTACTGCGGCGTATCTTCCTGGCCGTTCGGGCGCACGCCCACCATGGCCGGATTCTGCGACGCCATGCCCAGCAGCTGGTTACGCGCTGCCATCAGGGCGTCATGGCCGACGCCGCCGATATCCTGCAGCTGCATGTCAAAACCGGTGGCGTTACCCAGTTCCAGCACGGCAGGCGGGGCAAACGTAAACACCATCGCATCCTTGATCTGCAACAACTTGCCCATGGCGCGACCGGCCACGGCCGGCGCTTTCTGCGCCACGGCCTTGCGTTCGGCCCAGTCTTTCAGGCGCACGAAGGCGATACCCGTGTTCTGGCCGTTACCGCCGAAGCTGAAACCGGCGACGGCAAACACGGACGCGACGTTGTCCTTTTCGCTGTTCAGGAAGTGGTCTTCGACCTGTTCGATCACTTTCAGGGTGCGCTCTTGCGTGGCGCCCGTCGGCAACTGAATCTGCGTAAACAGGATGCCCTGGTCTTCTTCCGGCAGGAACGAGGTCGGCAAGCGCATGAAGACGAATACCAGGCCGGCCAGCAGGATGACGTACAGCAGCATCGAGCGGAAACGGTGGGTGATCATGGCGCCGACCCAGCCCTGGTACTTGCTGCTGCTGCTGTCGAAACTGCGGTTGAACCAGCCGAAGAAACCCTTGTTGGTGGCGTGATGGCCCTTTTCGACCGGCTTGAGCAAGGTGGCGCACAGGGCCGGCGTAAACACCAGCGCGACGACGACGGACAGCACCATCGACGAGACGATGGTAATCGAGAACTGGCGGTAAATCACGCCCGTCGAACCGCCGAAGAAGGCCATCGGCACGAACACGGCCGACAGCACCATGGCGATACCAACCAGCGCGCCGGTGATCTGCGTCATGGACTTGCGCGTCGCTTCCAGCGGCGACAAGCCCTCTTCGCTCATCACGCGCTCGACGTTTTCTACCACCACGATCGCGTCATCGACCAGCAAACCGATGGCCAGCACCATGGCGAACATGGTGAGCGTATTGATGGAGTAGCCAAACGCGTTCAGGATGCCGAAAGTGCCCAGCAGCACGACCGGCACGGCCATGGTCGGGATCAGCGTGGCGCGGAAGTTTTGCAGGAACAAATACATCACCAGGAACACCAGGATGACCGCTTCGACCAGGGTCTTGACCACTTCCTCGATGGACAGTTTCACGAACGGGGTCGTGTCGAACGCCACCTGGTAGCTCATGCCTTCAGGGAACTGCTTGCTCAGGTTGCCCAGCATGGCTTTCGCCGCGTTGGCCGTATCGAGCGCGTTGGCGCCCGTCGCCAGCTTGATGGCCACGCCGGTGGCCGCATGGCCGTTGTAGCGGGCCACGGTGTTGTAGTTCTCGCGTCCCAGCTCCATGCGGGCCACGTCCTTCAGGTGCACCATGGCGCCGTCGGTCGTGGTTTTCAGCAGGATGGCGCCGAACTGTTCCACTGTCTGCAAGCGGCTTTGCGCCGACACGGTGGCGTTCAGCTGCTGGCCCTTGACGGACGGCGTGCCGCCCAGTTCACCGGCCGACACTTCCGCATTCTGCGCCTGCACGGCCGTGATCACGTCCGCCGGCGTCAGGTTGAAGCTTTGCAGCTTGGCCGGGTCGAGCCAGATACGCATGGCGTACTGCGAACCGAACAGGGTCACGTCGCCCACGCCCGCCACGCGGCTGAGCGGATCGACGACGTTGGCGGCCACATAGTCGCTCAAGTCGGTCTGGTCCATCTTGCCGTTTTCGGAAATGAAACCGAACACCATCAGGAAGTTCTTGGTGGCTTTCGACACGACGAGGCCCTGCTGCGTGACAGCCGTCGGCAGCAGTGGGGTGGCCAGCTGCAGCTTGTTCTGTACTTGCACTTGAGCAATATCAGGATTGGTGCCGCTGGTAAACGTCAGCGTAATGCTGATGCCGCCAGTGGCATCGCTCGACGAAGCCATGTAGCGCAAGCCGTCGATACCCTTCATCTTTTGTTCGATGACCTGGGTGACTGCATCTTCCACGGTCTTGGCGGAGGCGCCTGGGTAGGAGCCGCTGATCGAAATCGACGGCGGGGCGATGCTCGGGTACTGCGCGATCGGCAGGCTGAGGATCGAAATCACGCCGGCAAGCATGATGACGATCGCGACCACCCAGGCAAAAATCGGGCGGTCAATGAAAAAACGGGCCATTAATATTCTCCTGAATTAGTGGGCGCTGGCAGCCGATGCTGCGGCAGAGGCTGCAGCGGCAGGCGCAGCTTCGGCCTTGGCCGGCACGGCAACGGCGGGCGCGCCTGGCTTGATTTTTTGCAAGCCTTCCACGATCACGCGGTCGCCTGCGGCCAGGCCGGACGTCACCAGCCAGTCATTGCCGATGGTGCCGCTGGTGGTCAGGATGCGTTGCTCAACCTTGTTTTCCTTGTTCAGGATCATGGCGGTGGCTTGACCTTTCTGGTTGCGCGTCACGCCCACTTGCGGCACGGTGATGGCTTTCTCGTCGACGCCCGTGGCCAGCTGCGCGCGCACGTACATGCCTGGCAGCAATTCACCTTTCGGGTTCGGGAACAGCGCGCGCAAGACCACGTTGCCGGTGGTCGGATCGACCGTCACGCCGGCAAACTGCAGCTTGCCCGGTTCGCTGTACTTGCTGCCGTCCGGCAGGATCAGGTCGACCTTGGCCTGGCCTTCGCCGACTTTTTTCAGCGAGCCGTCGGCCATCTGGCGCTTCAGGCGCAGCAGGTCGGTACTCGACTGGGTCACGTCGACATAGATCGGATCGAGTTGCTGCACGGTGGTCAGGGCTTGCGCCTGGCCTGCCGTGACCAGCGCGCCGGCCGTCACGGCCGAACGGCTGGTGCGGCCGCTGATCGGCGCCGTCACGGTGCTGTACTTCAGGTTGATGTTCGCCGTTTCCAGCGCCGCAGTGGCGGACTCGACATCGGCCTTGGCTTGCTCAAAGGCGGCCACGGCGTCGTCGTATTCCTGGCGGCTGACGCCTTCGATCGCGACGAGTTCTTTATAGCGCGATGCTTTCGGGCCGGCCGTCAGCAGGTTGGCCTTGGCTTTCGACAGGGCGGCCTTGGCCGAATTGTAGGCGGCCTGGTAGGTGGCCGGGTCGATCTGATACAGGGCCGTGCCCGCTTTCACGTCGCTGCCCTCGACGAACAGGCGCTTCTGGATCAAGCCACCGACTTGCGGGCGCACATCGGCGACCTGGTAGGCATTCGTGCGGCCGGGCAATTCGGCGCTCATCGGCAACGCGGCCGGATTAACAGTAAACACGACCACCTGTGGCGCTTGCTGCGCGTGAGGTGCTTCCTGTTTTTTACTGCAGCCGGCCATGATTACAGTGGCGCACAGAACGGCAATAGCGCCGCTCGTACGCGGCGACGTCAAGGAAAAGGTTGGTTGCATCTTGGACTTTCTGAAAAAGAAGCTGGCTAGTGTCGTTAGAAATGACTAAATTTATTAACGCAGATCAAAGAATGAACGATCATTCTAAAATCGTCAAGCATCGTTACAATTGAAACAAAGTGACCTTTAAGCGTTTTTTATTGCTAATGATGCAATTAAGTGGTGACAACAACAGCAGGGCGCACCAGCAGGGTTCATCAGAAAACAGGCTGGCGGCGGCAAAACGGCAAAGCGGGAAAGTTGGATTGAGTGAATACTTTAGCAGGGTCAAGATTTCTTTGCTGAACTGACCGACAAGGATACAACATTGCCGGCCACGCCTGCCCCGCCCGCGTAATTATTTACCAATGGTATCGAAAAGACATGGCGCCGCAGGTGCGCTAAGATGGATGCCCACAGCAAGCCATGACAGGGGGCACTGCGATGACGGCATCGGCGCAGCACACCATGCAGGCAGGGGCCGGTCCGGCCATCCCGCCCCTGCTGTCCACGGGCGTGCCCGGCCTTGACGCCGTACTGGCCGGCGGCTTGCTGGCCGAGCGGCTGTACCTGCTCGAAGGCGAACCGGGCACGGGCAAGACCACCCTGGCGCTGCAATTCCTGGCCGAAGGCGCGCGCGCGGGCGAAAGCGTGCTGTACATCGCGCTGGCCGAATCGGAAATCGAGCTGCGCGGCGCTGCCGACTCGCACGGCTGGGACCTGGCCGGCATCGCCATCGAGGAGGTGGCGCCCAGCGACGACATGCTCGACCCCGACCGCCAGTACACCATCTTCCACCCGTCGGAAATCGAGCTGGCGGCGACCAACCAGCGCATCCTGGCGGCCATCGACAAGCACCGTCCCGCCCGCCTGGTACTTGACTCATTATCCGAACTGCAACTTCTGGCGGAAAATCCCCTGCGCTACCGGCGCCAGGTGATAGCTCTGAAACAGTACATGGCCAACCGCCACTGCACCACCATGCTGATCGATGACCGCTCCGCCCTCGATGACGGCCTGCAGGTACGCAGCGTGGCCCATTGCGTCATTTCGCTGGAGCTGCAAAACCAGGCCTATGGCAACGACCGGCGCCGCGTGCGCGTGGTGAAATACCGGGGCGTGCCGTTTCGCAGCGGCACGCACGATTACAAGATCGCCCGTGACGGCCTGGTCGTCTATCCGCGCCTGGTGGCGGCCGACACGCGCCGCGACGGCAACCACCACCGCCTGTCGAGCGGCGTTGCGGAACTCGACGCCATGACGGGTGGCGGCCTGGAAGTAGGCATGAGCACCCTCATTTCCGGCCCCGCCGGCAGCGGCAAGTCGACCCTGGCGGCACAATTCGTGCATGCGGCCACGACGCGCGGCGAGCCATGCGCCATGTTCCTGTTCGAGGAAGCGCGCAGCAAGCTGCTGCACCGGACGGACGAGCTGGGCATGCGCTTGAAGGAGGCGCTCGACACGGGCTTGCTGAGCGTGCAGCAAGTCGACCCGGCCGAGCTGACGCCGGGCGAATTCGCCCAGGCCGTCGTCGACGCGGCCGAACGGGGTGCCAGGATGATCGTCATCGACAGCCTGAACGGCTATATGCACGCCGTGCCCGACGAGCGTTTCCAGAGCACCTATTTGCATGAGCTGCTCAACTACCTGAGCCAGCGCGGCGTGTCTGCCCTGCTCGTCGGCGTGCAGCAGAACATGCTGGGCATGTCGATGACTACCTCGGCCGACGCCAGCTACCTGGCCGACAGCGTCATCATGCTGCGCTACTACGAAACGGAAGGCGAAGTGCGGCAAGCCATTTCCGTCTTCAAGAAGCGCGGCAGCGCGCATGAACGCAGCATCCGCCGCTTCGAGATCGGCCCGCAGGGCTTGCGCATCGGTCCGACACTGGCCGGCTTCCACGGCATCCTGTCGGGCATGCCCACCGTCGGCGGCACGCCATTCCCCTAGGACCGGCCATGGAACAGCGCATCCTGATCTACGCGCCGGGCGGCCAGGACGCCGCCCTGGCCAGCCAGGTGCTGGCCAGCGGCGCCATTGCCAGCCACGCCTGCCGCTCCGCCTGCGACCTGGCCGAACAGCTGGCGCTGGGCGCCGGCGGCGTGCTGACGGTAGACGAGGCGCTGCATGCGGGCGCCTACCAGGTGCTCGACGAGTACGGCCGCCAGCAGCCGGACTGGTCCGACCTGCCCATCATCCTGCTCACGCATGCGGGACTCGATTCCCTGCCCCTGCGGCAAGCCATCGCCACCCTGGGCAACCTGACGCTGCTGGAACGCCCCGTGCACATGTTGACCCTGATCACCTCGGCGCACGCCATGCTGCGCGCGCGCGCGCGCCAGTACCAGGTGCGCGAAACGCAGCGGCGCAAGGATGAATTCCTCGCCAGCCTGGGCCATGAATTGCGCAATCCACTGGCGCCCATCAAGACATCGATCGCCCTGCTCAGCCATCTGTATCCGGAATCGGAACAGGTGAACAAGGTGAAAGGCGTGATCGAACGCCAGGTCACGCACCTGACGCGGCTGGTCGATGATTTGCTCGACGTGGCCCGCATCACCAGCGGCAAGGTAGTGCTCCAATGCAAGGACATTGCGCTACAACAAGTTCTCAGCCACGTGATCGAGCTGTGCCAGCCGGCCGCCAGCAACCGCAACATCAGCATCGCGCTGGACTTGCCGCCGCACACGGTGATGCTGCACGCCGATTATGCGCGCCTGGTACAGATCTTTGCCAACATCGTCTCGAACGCCGTCAAATTCACGCCGAACGGCGGACACATCCATATTACGGCCCAGCTGGCCGACGGCCAGCTGCAGGTGGCCGTGGAAGACAATGGCATCGGCATCGACCCGGACGCCATCCCGCGCATCTTTTCCATGTTCGAACAGGGCCGCACGGTGGCCGGCCAGATGGCCAGCGGCCTGGGCATCGGCCTGAGCCTGGCGCGCCAGTTCGCTGAGATGCATGGCGGCAAGATCGAAGCGCACAGCGCCGGGCCCGGGCTAGGCAGCCGCTTCGTCGTCAGCCTGGCCGCCAGCATGGCCGCATCGGCCGCCACGCCGGCCGGCGACGCACCGGCCCGGCCGGGCCAGGCCGTGCAGGTGCTGGTGGTCGATGACAACCGCGACGCGGCCGATTCGCTGCAGGCGCTGTTCCTGCTGGAAGGCCATGCCGTGCGGGTTGCCTACGACGGCGCGCAGGCGCTGGCGGCCGTCGATGCCCTGTGGCCGCAGCTGATCGTGATGGACCTGGGCATGCCGGACATGGATGGCTATGAAACGGCGCGCCAGATCCGCCTGAAAGCGCGGGGGCGCGACGTGCTGATGATCGCATTGACGGGCTGGGGCGATGCGGGCCAGCGCACGGCGCAAGCCGGCTTCGACCATCACCTGACGAAACCCGTGGACTTCGCCGCCCTCGCCGCCCGGCTGCAGCAGCACCTGGCGCAGCGGGCGGCGTCTACGCCGACGCGATGAGGCCTACTTCCATTTCCCGCGCAATTCCTGCACCTTTTGCTGCAGCAACTCCGGCGTTGCCGCCTCGGGCGCCACGGGCATGCCCACGGCCAGCGACAAACGCGAGCGCAAGCCCGCCTTGAAGGCGCGCTCGAACAAATGACCATTGCGGTGGCTCAACAAATGCCCCCACAGGCCGCGCAGCGCCAGCGGAATCACGGGCACCTTGCTGCGCGCGACTATTTTTGCGATACCACCCTTGAATTCGCTGATCTGGCCCGTGCGCGTCAGCTTGCCTTCAGGGAAGATACACACCAGCTCGCCTTCGTGCAGCGCTTGCGCAATATCAATGAAGGCCTTTTCCATCAGGAAAGGATCTTCCTTGGCCGGCGCGATCGGGATCGCCTTGGCCGTGCGGAAAATCCAGCCCATCAGCGGCATCTTGAAGATACGGTGGTCCATGACGAAGCGGATGGGACGGGGGCTGGCCGCCATGATGACGATGGCGTCGACATAGCTGACATGGTTGCATACCAGCACGGCCGCGCCTTCCGTGGGAATGCGCTCGCCATCGACCACTTTGACGCGGTGCACGGTCTGGATGAGTATCCACGCGAGGAAGCGCATGAGAAATTCCGGCACCAGCGAGAAGATGTAGGCGGCCACCAGCGCATTCAAAATCGCCGTGACGAGGAACAGCTGGGGTATGGTGAAGCCCTTGCCCAGCAGCACGATGGCCACGCCGGCGGCCGCCACCATGAACAGGGCATTCAAAATATTCATGCCGGCAATCGTGCGCGAAATGTGCTTCGGGTCGCAGCGCGTCTGGATCAGCGCGAACAGGGGCACGATGAAGAAACCGCCGAACACGCCGATCATGACGATGTCGAGCAAGATGCGCGGCACGCCCGCCTGGCCCACGAAGGCCAGCGCGTCGACGATGTGCGTATTCGCATAGGCATTGCTGGCGAAATACAGGTCGATGCCGAACAGCGACAGGCCGATGGAGCCGAACGGCACCAGGCCGATCTCGATCTTGTGGCCGGACAGCCGTTCGCACAGCAGGGAACCCGTGCCGATGCCGACGGAAAACACGGTCAGCAGCAGCACGAACACGCTGTGGTCGCCGTGCAGGAAATCCTTCGAATACACGGGGAACTGGGCCAGGATCAGGGCGCCGTAGAACCAGAACCAGGAATTGCCCAGCATGGCCAGGAAGACGGGACGGTTCTTGCGCGAGAAATTCAGGTTGCGGAACGATTCGGCAACAAAGTTCAAACTCACTTTCAAGTCCGGCTCGGGCGCGGGCGTGCGCGGCACGCGGTAGCTGGCGATCAGGCCGAAGACGGCCACGGCAATTGTCGCGCCAGCCACCAGTTCCACGCCCAGCGGCTTATGCACGATCAGGACGGCGCCGAGGATTTCACCCAATAAAATGCCGACAAAGGTGCCCATCTCGATCAGGCCATTGCCACCGACCAATTCCTCGGGTTTGAGCTGTTGCGGCAGATACGCATATTTCACGGGGCCGAACAGGGTCGAATGCACGCCCATGCCGACCACGGCGGCCACCAGCAGCCACAGCGTGTGCGTCATCCAGCCGGCGGCGGCCACGGCCATGATGGCCAGCTCCATCCATTTGACGAAGCGCGCCAGGCCCGCCTTTTCAAACTTGTCAGCCAGCTGGCCCGCCGTGGCCGAAAACACGACATAGGGCAGGATGAACAGGCCGGGAATCAGGTTGGTGATGGTCGACGGATCGAGCGTGGTCCAGCTCAGCGCATCGTAGGCGAGGATCACCATCAGGGCCGTCTTGAACAGATTGTCGTTGAAGGCGCCAAAGAACTGGGTCCAGAAAAACGGCCCGAAACGGCGCTGCGACAATAAGGAAAACTGGCTGCTTTGACTCATGGCATGGGGGACTGGCAATTAAGGAATTGCTAAAATACAGCACTATCCTGCGCACGACAATCTTAATGTCTCCTCCTTGCTTAGCATCAATACGGAAAACGGCGTGCCGCACCATGCTGGCTCCATCTTGCGCACGCCGTCCCTGGCACTTGCATAGACAGCAATAAATCGCCAGTTTCTTGATAATAAGGTAATGTGCGCATACATCGGGCGCTTTCGCCCGGCTCTTCCATGAAAGCTGCCCCATGTTTGGATTGTTAACGCTGGTCATACTAGGTTTGCTGATCGCCGCCTTCGTGCAGGTGCTGCAGCAGCGCAGGAAAGTGGCCGATCTGGAGTTGCTGACAGCGCGCTTGCGCAAGGAAGTTGACGGCATCGGGCAGCGCCTGCAAGCGCTGGAAGGCCAGGCCGACGCGAACGTCCCGCCGCTTGCCCCCGTCGCAGTCGATAGCGTGGCGCCAGTGACGACGCGGCCGCCCGCACCTGTGCCCCAAGCGGCCGAGATCAAGGTGGCCGAAGTGGCGAAGGTCGTGCCGGCAGCCGCCCCTGTGCCGCCGAAGCCGGCGCAGCCAACCCTGCCCCATCCCGCCAGGCCCGCCCCTAATACCCCCACCTGGATCGCGCGTCCGGACGGCCTGCTTGCCAAGGCGAAAAACTGGTTATTTACCGGCAACCTGGTCGCCAAGCTGGGCTTGCTGATCCTCTTCCTCGGCGTCAGCTTCCTGCTCAAATATGTGTCGGCGCAGGTCACGCTGCCCATCGAACTGCGCCTGGCCGGCATCGCGCTGGCCGACATCGCCCTGCTGGCCTGGGCCTGGCGCATCCGCCTCAGCCGCCCCGGCATCAGCCTGCCGCTGCAGGGCACGGCGCTGGCGATATTGATGCTGGTCACGTTCGGCGCCTTCCGCCTGTATGCACTGATACCGGCCGGCCTGGCGTTTGCCGTGCTGTTCGTGCTGACGGCGTTCACGTGCTTGCTGGCCGTGCTGCAAAACGCCGTCTGGCTGGCCGTCTTCGGCATCGTCGGCGGCTTTGCCGTGCCCCTGCTCGTGTCGACGGGCAGCGGCAACCATATCGGCCTGTTCAGCTATTACGCGCTGCTCAATGCGGGCGTCTTCGCCATCGCCCTGCAACGCGCCTGGCGCGTGCTGAATGTGCTGAGCTTTGGCTTCACTTTCGTCGTCGCCACCACCTGGGGCCTGCTGCGCTACACGCCAGAGCACTACCTGTCGACGCAGCTGTTTTTGATCCTGTTCGTGCTGTTCTATATCGGCATCGCGATTGCCTATTGCGCGCGCCAGGCGCCGCGCCTCAAGCACTACGTCGATGGCACCCTCGTCTTCGGCACGCCGCTGGCGGCCATGGGCCTGCAATACAGCCTGGTCTGGAATTTTAAATTTGGCCTGGCGTTTTCCGCGCTGGCCGCCGGTTTGACCTACACGGGGCTGGCCGTGGCCCTGTGGCGCCGCGAGGGCTTCCGCCTGCTGGCCGAAGCCTTCCTGGCCTTGGGCATCGTCTTTGGCACCCTGGCCATCCCGTTCGCCCTCGATGGCCGCTGGACGTCGGCCGCCTGGGCGCTGGAAGGCGCGGGCATCGTCTGGGTCGGCTTGCGCCAGCGCCAGACCCTGGCCTGGGCCTTCGGCCTGCTGGTGCAGGGGGCCGCGTGGATTGCCTTCCTCGGCGCCTTACAGGACCTCAATACGGCAGCGGCCCTGCAGGCCAACATCTGGCTCGGCTGCGCGCTGCTGGCCGCGGCCGCGCTGGTGATGGCCTACAATTTCCGCCGCCATGGCAGCCACTTGCATCCGGAGTTCATGCGCAGCCTGTCCGTGCTGTTCCTGACGGCCGCCACGGTCTGGCTGCTGGGCGGCATCTGGAGCGAGATCCTGCTGCGCACGGACGCCGCCACGCAACTGAACCTGCTGACGATCAGCGCGCTGGCAGTGGCGGCCCTGCTGGCGGCGCTGGCACGGCGCGAGCAATGGCATGCGCCGCGCGCCCTGCTGCTGGCCGTGCAGGTACTGGCCGGCATGGTCATGCTCAGCCGCGCCAGCTGGGCCTGGGACCGGCATCCGGCCAGCCTGTTCGAAGGCTCCTTCCTCAGCGCCCTGCTGCTGGGCGCCGCCGCCTTTGCCAGCGCCCGCTTCCTTGCGCTGCGCGCGCGCGGCGGCGACGCGCTGCTGGCGCTGGCAGCGCGCCCCCTGCTGGTCTGGAGCGGCTTGCTGTGGTTTGCCGCCATCCTCGTGCCCTTCACCAGCTGGCTGCTGCGCCTGATCGACGGCGACCTGAGCATGCACCCGCACGCGGGCGAACACTGGCTGGCGCTATACCTGATTGCCGTGTCCGTCACGACGCCCGTGTTCGCCATCCTGGCGCGGCGCCTCGATTGGCCACAACTGCGCTGGTTGACCGTGGCCGCCTGGCTCGGCCTGGGCCTGTGGAGCGCCAAGCTGCTGCTGGCGCTGTACCTGCGCGACTACCTGCCGACGGGCTTGAGCTGGCTGGCCCTGGCCTGCGCGCTGGCGGCCGGCGAATACCTGCTGCGGGCCTGGCCGCAAGCGGGCTGGTCACTCGACGTGCGCGCGCAGCGTCTGCTGCACACGCTGCGCACGGCCGCGCCATGGCTGATGCTGTGGCCCGTCGGCGCCATGCACGTCGGCGCCTGGCTGGCACACCATGAAGATAGCGTCAGCCCCGCCTGGGCCCGCTACTTGCCGGCCTGGGCCATGATGCTGGTACTGGCCTGGCTGATCCGCCGCTGCCGCGCTGGCGCCTGGCCGGTGGCGCCGATTGCCGCGTGGTACCGGCGCATCCTGATACCGCTGGGCGCGCTGTGGTCGCTGCTGCTGATCGCCGCATGGAACGTCTTTGACGACGGCGGCATGGCACCGCTGCCCTACTTGCCGCTGCTCAATCCGCTGGACCTGAGCACGGGCTTTGCCGTGCTGCTGGCCATTGCCAGCTACCGTTTATTCCCGGCCGGCCAGATCCCGCTGCCGTCCCTGTGGCAGGCACGCTTGCCCGTCGTGGCCGCGTGCGTGCTGTATGGCTGGTTCAACCTGATGCTGCTGCGCACGGTCTCGCACTACCTCGGCGTGCCCTACACCTTTGACGCCATGCTGGCCTCGCAGTTCGTGCAAGCGATGCTGTCCCTGGTGTGGAGCGTCACGGCCCTGCTGCTGATGCGCCATGCGGCCCGCCAACAGCGGCGCCAGCAATGGAGCATGGGCGCCGTGCTGCTGGGACTGGTTGTCTTGAAACTGTTCCTGATCGACCTGTCGAACGTGGGCGGCATCGAACGCATCATCTCTTTCGTGGGTGTCGGCTTGCTGATGGTCTTGATCGGCTACCTGGCGCCTTTCCCCAAGGCTGCCGCGCCAGCGCCGGCCGAACCGCACCCGGGAGCCGCATGAAAACCATATTGATCTGTTGCAGCCTGCTGCTGGCAGGCGCCGCGCTGGCCGCGCCTGGCCAGGACCGGTCACAGGACTATGCCTGGAGCATGCCCGTGCAGGTGCCGGCGGGCGCGGGCATCGTCCAGCTAGTGTTACCCCGGGAAGTCTACCTGCACGCCAGCTCGGCCAGCCTGGCCGACCTGCGCTTGTTCGACGCTGACGGCAAGCGCCTGGCCTATGCCA
Source organism: Janthinobacterium sp. GW821-FHT03A03 (assembly GCF_059421435.1). Lineage (NCBI taxonomy): Bacteria > Pseudomonadati > Pseudomonadota > Betaproteobacteria > Burkholderiales > Oxalobacteraceae > Janthinobacterium > Janthinobacterium sp. GW821-FHT03A03. Next base: position 52,408 of record NZ_JBWKUZ010000001.1, read on the forward strand.
TCGGTGCGCCGCCCGCGCAGTCGGCCACGCAGCGGACCAGCATTCCAGCCCGTATCTTCCCCGTGACGGGCACGCCGGCAACTGGCGATGGCTTGCAAGCCATCGACATCCGCACGGCCGACGATGGCCGGCTGCTGTCGGTCAGCACGCGCGCCGGCACGGCAGCGGCCACGGCCGCGCTGCAGGCGCTGATCCTCGACCTGGGCAAGCAAGCGCAAGACAAGCGCATCGCCGCCTTGCGCTTCACGCCGCCGGCCCGCACGGACAATTACAGCGCGCAAGTGCTGCTGGAAGTGAGTGATGACCTGAAGCAATGGGACGCCATCGGCACCACCACCCTGAATTGGCTCAGCAACAGCGACACGCAAACCCTGGCCAACGACAGCATCGCCTTTGCGCCGCGCGCCTTCCGCTATGCGCGCCTGAGCTGGCAAGCGGGCGAACCGCTGGCCTTTGCGGCGATTACGGCGCAAGCCGTCAGCGAAACGGACATCGCTGCACCGCGCGCCTCCATCGTGCTGCAAGGCTTGCCCGGCAAGCAGGCGAATGAATGGCGCTACGCCACTCCCCTCGCCATTCCCGCCGACAGCATCGCCCTGCAATTGACGCACAACAATGTGGTGCTGCCCGTGACTCTGGGCGTGTATCGCCAGAACAGCTATGTTCCCCGGCACAGGCTGCACCTGCGCCAGCAGGCGCGTCCCGCGCAAGGCGCGTATTTCGAACCCCTGCTGAGCACGACGTTTTACCGCATCGGCCTCGATGGCAAGGAGCGCATTTCGGGCGACCTGGCCATGCCCGTGACGCAAACAGGCGAATGGGTGCTGCTGACGGCCACGGATCTCTCGCTCTCCGCCAGCGATGCGCCCGCCATGCGCCTGGGCTGGACACCGGCCACCGTGGTCTTCCTGGCCAGCGGCAAGCCGCCCTATCAGTTGGCGTTCGGCAACAGCAACGCCGCCGCCGTGGCGCAACCGCTGTCGCAAGTGGCGCCCGGCTTCAGGGCGGACGAATTGCTGGCGCTCAAGACTGCCAGCGCCGGCGCGCTCACACCCAACGGGGGCGAGGCGGCGCCAGCAGGCGTCACCAAGGACGGGGCAACGTGGCGCCTGGCCGCGCTGTGGGGCGCACTGCTGCTGGGCGTGGCCGTGCTGGGCTTTTTTGCCTGGCGCTTGCTGTCGCAGATGAAACAGGAGCAAGGCAGTACCGACAAACAGGAACATTAGCCGCTTGCCCGCGATATGCCTGTCTCACTGCCGCAGCAAGGCCTTGAACGTCTGCGGCATCCAGGGACGTGCCGCCAGCATGAAGCTGATGGCAAGGCGTTCATCGCCGGGCAGGCGCGCATCTTCCTGGTGCTGCTGCGAAAACTCCACTGCCACCTGCTTCAGGCGTTCCAGCAGGGCCGCCGTGGATTTTTTCGACAGCATCACGTTCACCAAACGCAGCAGTTCCGTCTCACCATCGAACTGCGAATTCAGGTAGTCGCCATACGCCTCCTTTTTGAAGTAGGTATGAATCGGGCCGTTCGGTATCCACGCAAACGTGCGCGCCACCAGCAGTTTGACCCGGTTATTCGGCAGCAGTTCCAGAAAACCGATCTTGTCGAGGCGCAACAGATACTTGACGGCTTGCGCCTCGCTGATGTCATAGATGGCGACGATCTGCTCCAGCGGCAGCAAATTCAGGGCGGATACGGCCACGACGAACAAGCGGGTATCTTCGATGATTTCCTTTTCCTGCGCGTACGTCAGGCCCGTGATCAGCGTGGGCGCCGCGTGTGCTGCCTGCACGGCCAGCGCCAGTTGCTGGAAGTCGCTGCCCACGGCCACCAGGATCTGGTCCAGGCGCTGCAGGGTAAATTGCTTCTGCGAAAACATCCGCTTGACGCTGGCTTCGGACACGCCGATGCGCTGGGCCAATTCGGCATACGTAACGGCGCGCGCCTTCAACAGGCGTTTCAGGGCCTCGATCAGGGCGTGGGTTTGCGGCATGCACTTCCTTTATAAAAATAGCATCGGTTCCAGCGGCAAAAAAGTAGCGAAATACGCTACCCGCAGTACGCTTGCCCGCTACGAGTAGCGTTTTCATTGACCAATTGCCCACAGTCTACAATGATGGCGTTGCCACTTGGCACACTTGAAGGAGAAACACATGAAACGCCTGCTGCCCCTCTGCCTGTCCCTGTCGCTGTTGACGCTCTCCGTGGCCGCCCCCGGCCTGGCCCACGCCGCCGCCTCGGAGAACCTGTCGAAAGGCTCGCAAAACCTCAGCCAGGGTTCCGCCATCGTCGTCGCCGGCTCCATGTCGATGCTGGTCGCCTCCGGCCAGGTGGTCGTCGCCAGCGTGGAAACAGCGGGCGAGGGCATCGTCATCGTGCTCAAGGGCGCCTCCGAAGCGGGCGGCGCGTCCATCCAGATGAGCACCCAAGCGGCCAAGGGCCTGTCGCTGGCGGCCGGCACCGTGGTCAACGTGGTGGCGCTCTCCACCGGCCATATGCTGGTTCTTTCCGGCAAGGCCATCGCCTTCATCCCGAACGAATTGGGCAAGGCCCTGCTGCACCACTCAAAAGTATAAGCACCAATGAAAAACGGAAAACCCATGAAACAGTTACTCGCCACCGCCCTGCTGTGCGCCGCCACCCTGACAGGCCAGGCCGCCAATTCGGACACCACCAACGCCTCCGACAATGCCAGCATGGCCTCGGCCATCGTGCTCGTCGGCTCCATGTCGGCGCTGGCCGCCGCCGGTGAAATCGTCATCGACAAAGTCGACGACGTGGCCGACGGCAGCGTCCTCGTGCTGAAAAGCGCGGCCAGGGGCGCGTCCTCGGCCGCCATGGCTTCCGTCAAGCTGAGCCAGAAGGCCATGCAAGGCCTGTCGCTGGCGGCCGGCACGGTGGTCAATGTAGTGGCCGTCTCGACGGGCCACATGCTGATGCTGTCGGGCAAGGCCATCGCCTATGTGCCGAATGCGGCCGGCAACGCCATCCTCCACCATTCGAAAGCGTGAACCCCATGAAACGCCTGACCGTCATCGTCATCAGCCTGGTCCTGGCCGGCGCCGCCCACGCGGGGCGCTCGTGCGAGGAAAAGCCAACGGACGCGACCACCCTCGTCAAATCGATGGACCTGGCGCAAAAGACCCTGCAGGCGCTCGACGCCTCGGGCGCGCAGGTGGCGCTGGTGGCGCGCGCCGGGCAGGACCTGTCGAAGTACAATTTGCGCTATTCGCACATGGCGCTGGCCTGGCGCGACCACCCGAAGGGCCGCTGGCTGGTGGTGCATGAACTCAATGAATGCGGCACGGCGCAATCGTCGCTGTACAACGAAGGCTTGGGCAATTTCTTCATGGATGATGTCTTCATGTATGAAACGCTGATCCTGATTCCCGGCCAGGATACGCAGCAGCAACTGGCGCGCCTGCTGACGTCGAACACGCCCAAGCGCCTGCATGAGGCCAACTACAATATGCTGGCCTACCCGTTTTCCACCAAGTACCAGAACTCCAACCAGTGGGTGCTGGAAACCCTGGCCGCCGCCAGCAACGAGCCAGGCAAGATCGAAACGCGCGCCGAAGCGCAAGCCTGGCTGCGCAGCGCCAGCTACGCGCCGCAAACGCTGAGCATACCGGCCGCCACGCGCCTGGGCGCGCGCATGTTCCGCGCCAATATCGCTTTCGACGACCACCCGTTCGAGCGCCGCATGACGCGCCAGATCGACGTCGTCACCGTCGACTCCATCGTGCGCTTCATGCGGCAGCGCGAACCGAAGGCGCAGGAAATCGTGGTGCGCGGCAACTAATCCGGCGCCAGACCGGACAGGATCAGGAGCGGCGGCTGCGCCAGCGGCGCCGCGCTGCACAACACGATGGACAGTTCAGCATGCGCCAGCGCCACGCAGCTGGCCGCCTCCACGCCCAGCTTGTAGCGCGCCTCCGCCTCGCTCCAGCGCCGGTAAAACGCCGCCCGGCGCTCTTGCGGCGGCAGCTGTTCCAGCGCCGCCGCCACGGCCGCGCCGAACGCCTGGCGCGCCAGCGCCAGCACGTCGCGCCGCGGGTCCTGCAGTTCGATATCGAGTCCCAGCTGCGTCGCGCCACTGAGCGCGCAGGCCACCCAGTGGCCGCTGTGCGAGATGCTGAAATGGACAGCTACGGCGGGGGCCAGCAGCCGCGGCGCCTGGCCTGGCCGCTCTTCCAGCGCGATGGCGGCCGGCGCCACCTGGAGCATGTCCCCCATGGCTGCGCGCAGCAAAGCACGCCCCAGCAGGAACTGGCGCCGGCGCTGCGGCCGCAGAAAGCCCGCGTATCGGGTCGCTTCAGCTGCACCCAGCCAGGCTTCATAGAGACCGATCTGCGCGAGATCAATGCGGCGGGAATCGAGCAGCCAGATGCTGGCGCCGGTACTGGGCAAGGCTGATGGCATGACAAGGTCTGGATAGGCAAAGGCGCAGTCTGCCACAAATTGCCAGCATGCATGCGGCAAAAAAATGGCAGCGCGGTTGCCCGTCGCTGCCACTATCAGCAGGCCTGCCAGCGCTTGCGCGCCGCGCCCGTCTTAGTTCGTCATTGCTGCTTCGACCGCTTTATTATCGGCGCCAGTCGGGCCGCCTTCGGCACGTACATAATTGGCCTTGATGTAAGCACTGGTCAGGTTGGCGATGCGGGTCAGCATCAGGTTATCGTGCACGCCAAACGTGAATCCGGCCGCCATCGCATCCGCACGCTGGAAGAACTCCGGCGTCGCAACCAGGGCGCCCTTGTTGTCGCGGATCATGACGCGCATGCGCACGCCCGAGCTGCCGGCCAGTGGGCCCAGCAGTACACGCTTGGCGCCGCTCTTGAACTGGATTTCTTCGACGATCGGCTCGATGATCAGCACGCGGCCATTGGCCGGGGCGGCATTCCAGCTGGTCAGCGATTCGGCCAGGTCCTTGCGGATATTCTCGTCGATCTTCGCCATGCCGGCCTGGTTGCCCTTGTAGCCTTCGGCAAAGACCGTCGGCTTGACTTCAATGCGGCCAAACGACGAGAAAGCCTCGCTCGGCGGCGGATTGGTCGTCGACGATGCCTTGATGCGCGTAGCGCAGCCTTGCAACATGGTCAAGGCCAGCACTGCGCCAGCCAGAATGACCGTTTTCGATACTTTTTGCATATTCTCTTTCTACTTTTTATTGAAATGGCTCCCTGACGCAATCGTTGCGTCTGATTGCGCCGCTTACCGATGTGGAGGACTACCCTGGTGCTTCCTGCTGCTTCTTGCTTACCGCTACTGCGCTGCTTACTTCGCTGCTTTCAACTTCACGAACTCCCCCTTCAAGGCCACGCCCGTCATCATGGTGCCTTCGTGGCACTCGAAGTCCGTGGCGCTGGAATTTTCCACGTTCTTGTAATTGCTGACGATATTGACGACGGCATCGGCGCCCACCGACTGGGCGCGCTTTTGCAGCGCCAGCATGGCCGACAGGAAGGCCCAGTTGCACGAGGTTTCCGCCGACTTGCCGACGCCATTGGTTTTCTGGCTCGTCTTGTCGCTGCTGATGCGCGTAGCAATCGGCGGCGTTGCCTGGTCGCCAAAATAGAATTTGACGGTATCGCCCAGGCGCGCCTGGGCATCGTTGGCGGTCATCGCATTGGCGATCGACATCATGTGTTTGGTATCGCCTGCCTGTGCCGGCAGGGCAACCGTCAGCACTGCGCTCATTGCCGCCAGGATAATCATTTTTTTCATGCTGTTTTCCTCGATTAGATAGAGATAGTACGAAAGGGGCCACACTTGCCGTTTGCGCCGGCACAAACGGGCGTCACGGCCGGTAGCGTTTAAAAATCAGCGACGTGTTGATGCCGCCAAAGGCAAAATTGTTTGACATCACATACTCGGATTCGATGGCCCGGCCTTCGCCGGCGATGTAGTCGAGCGGCGCGCATTGCGGGTCCACCTGCTGCAGGTTGATGGTCGGCGCAAACCAGCCTTCGCGCATCATCTCGATGCTGATCCACGCCTCCAGCGCGCCGCAGGCGCCCAGGGTGTGGCCCATGTAACTTTTCAGCGAACTGATAGGCGTACGGTCGCCAAACACTTCGAACGTGGCCTGCGATTCGGCAATATCGCCCTGCTGCGTGCCGGTGCCGTGCGCGTTGATGTAACCGATGTCGGATGGCTGCAGGCCGGCGTCGGCCAGCGCCAGCAGCATCGCCTGGCGCATGGTCGCGGCGTTGGGCTGGGTCACGTGGCAGCCATCGCTGTTCGTGCCGAAGCCCACCAGTTCCGCATGGATGGTGGCGCCGCGCGCCTGCGCGTGCTCGAATTCTTCCAGGATCAGGCAGCCGGCGCCCTCGCCGATGACCAGGCCATCGCGGCTGGCGTCGAAAGGGCGCGGCGTCGTGTGGCCGTCGTCATTGCGCGTGCTGGTGGCGAACAGGGTGTCGAAGACGGCCGCCTCGGTGGCGCACAGCTCCTCGGCGCCGCCGGCGATCATCGCCAGCTGCTTGCCGCCGGCGATCGCCTCGTAGGCGTAGCCGATGCCCTGGCTGCCCGAGGTACAGGCGCTCGACGTGGTAATGACTCTTCCCGTGACGCCAAAGAACACGCCGATGTTGACGGGCGCCGTGTGCGCCATCATCTTGATGTAGGTGGTGGCGTTGATGCCCTTGGTGGTGCGCTCTTCCATCATGCGGCCAAAGTCGCCGATGGCGCTCGGCGTGCCCGCCGACGAGCCGAAGGAAATGCCCATCTGCCCGCTCGTCACCATCGGGTGCCCGGCCAGGCCCGCGTGTTCCAGCGCCAGTTCACTGGCGCGCGTCGCCATCAGCGCGATGCGGCCCATGCTGCGCACGGCCTTGCGGTTGTACCGTTCCGTCAGCGCGAACGGCGCGGCCGGAGCCCCCAGCTGCGTATTCAAGCCTTCGTAATCGGCCCATTCCCCCATGCGCACGACGGCGTTGCGGTATGCTCCCAGGCGCTGGCGGATGGACGGCCAGTCGTTGCCTATCGGGCTGATGCCGGCCATGCCGGTCACTGCGACCCGGCGGCTCATGCCATGCCTCCATTGACGGAAATGACCTGGCGCGTGATGTAGCCCGCTTCCTCGCCGACAAGGAAACTGACGGCGGCGGCCACTTCTTCCGGCGTGCCGACGCGGCGCGCAGGAATCATCTTCAGCGCTTCGTCGAGCGGCACGTCGCTGATCATGTCCGTTTCAATCAGGCCAGGCGCCACGCAGTTGACCGTGATGGCGCGCTTGGCCAGTTCCAGCGCCAGCGCCTTGGTGGCGCCGATGATGCCGGCCTTGGCGGCGCTGTAATTGACTTGTCCCCGGTTGCCGATCAGCCCCGAGACAGACGCCATGGTGACGATGCGCCCCGGCTTGCGCCGCTGAACCATCGGCATGACCAGCGGATTGAGCACATTGTAGAAACCATCAAGATTGGTTTGCAGGACAATGTCCCAATCCTCGCCTGACATGGCGGGAAATGCATTGTCGCGCGCCACGCCGGCATTGCACACGACCCCGTAATAGCAGCCATGGTCGGCGATGTCCGCTTCCAGCGCGGCAGCTGCCGCGGCACGATCGCCGATATCGAACTGCAGCACGCGCGCCGCGCGTCCCAGCGCCGCCACCTGCTGCGCCACCGCTTCCGCTTCCGCGCGCGCGCTGCGGCAATGCAGCACCACGTCAAAGCCATCGCGGGCCATGCGCAAGGCGATCGCCTTGCCGATGCCGCGCGACGATCCCGTCACCAACACACTTTTACTCATGCTGCGCTCCATTCATACTCTCCTGCAGAAATTGCTTTGCATCCTCGGGCTGAAACACCGTGATCGTCGCCTGCGCCAGCACGACGCCCGCCCTCTCGATACGGCACTCGAAAGCGCCCAGTCCGTTCTCGCCTTGCAAGGCTTGCTGTACCTGCACCTGCAGCACGCTGCCAGCGGCAAACAGGGGCACCTGCGCTTCGTAGCGCCGCGCCCCCAGCAAGAAACCGATCTTCACGGGCGCGCCAGCCAGGCGGGCACGATAGCCCGCATGCGCGGCGATCGCCTGCGCCATGTATTCCATACCGACCCAGCTGCCGACACCGGCCGCCGACGCGTCATAAAACACACTGCCGGCATGGATGCGCACCTCGGCGCACAGGTTTTCAGCATCGGCCGAGAGCACCCGGTCAAGCAGCACCATGGCGCCGGAATGCGGGACAAGGTCGCGGATATCCGGAAAATTCATGCTCCCCTCCCGAACAGCAAGGCGGCATTTGAGCCGCCAAAGGCAAACGAATTGCTCAGCGCCCAGGCCAGCGGTCGCCCCAGACGCGCGCCGGGCAAGGCCAGGCGCAGCGGCGGCAGGGATTCATCAGGCACGCCGTCCCACAGGTGCGGCGGCAAGAAGCCCTCGGCGTTATCGTCCTGCATCGCCAGCCAGCACAGCGCCGCCTCGATGGCCGCCGCAGCGCCCAGCGCGTGGCCAGTCAGCGGCTTGGTGGAACTGGCCGTCACCGTGCCGCCGAACAGGTCGGACACCACGTGCGCTTCCATCGCATCGTTCTGCAGCGTGGCCGTGCCGTGCAAATTCACGTAGTCGACCTGCGCCGCCGTGATGCCAGCGCGCGCCAGGGCCTGGCCGATGGCCAGCCGCGCGCCGCCGCCTTCGGGATCGGGGGCCGACATGTGATGGCCGTCGGACGACTCGCCCCAACCACGCAGGGCCACGGCGGCACGTTCCGCCGTCATCAGGAACAGGGCCGCACCCTCGCCGATATTGATGCCGTCGCGCCCCGCACCCAGAGGATTGCAGCGTTGCGCGCTGACGGAGGCCAGTGCGGAGAATCCCGCCACGGTAAAGCCGCACAGGGTATCGACGCCGCCCGTCAGTACGGCGTCGCACAAGCCCATGCGCAGCAGGCGCGCCGCGCTGGCCATCGCCTTGGCGCTTGACGAACAGGCGCTCGAATGCACGAGGGCCGGGCCATCGATGCCCAGCTCTTCGGCCAGCATCAGCGCCGGCGATGCCATCTCCTGCTGACCATAGTGAAAGGCGTCCGGCAAACCGCCGTCCGTTACATGCCGGGCAATGGCATCTTCCGTCTCGGCGATGCCCGAAGTACTCGTACCGATCACCACGGCTACCCGGTCCGCGCCATAGCGCGCGATGGCATGTTCCACGGCAGGGCGGATTTGCGCCAGCGCCGCCAGCGCCATCCGGTTGTTGCGGCTGCGCGCCGCGATGGCGTGGTGCTCCACGCTGGGCAGGGCCACGTCGACCAGGCCCAGCGGCAGCACGCACCCTGGCGTGTACAACCCGGTGGGCACCACGCCGCTGTGCGCGGCGAACAGGCGTGCGCGCACTTCCGCGCGGCTGGCTCCCAGCGCGCAGACGATGCCGCAGTCATTCAAATACGCAGTCAAGCCAGCCATTCAGCTTCCTTCCGGGGCGTTCTGTATCGTCAGGCGATAGCGGTAGCGCAGGTTGTCGAGCACCACCGTGCCGCTCCAGCGCGGCATCGCGCTGTAATCGATCACCGTCACCGCTTCGTCATGCAGGAACAGGGTGCGGCGCAAGCCGCTGTCCTCGATGCGCCAGCCAGACGGCAAAGCCTGCTCGATGGCCGCGCGCGGCCACAGGGTCAGTTGCATGTCTTCCAGTACGTCTTCGGCGCGCACCTGTGCCGGCAGCATCAGGTGGCGCCAGGAACTCACTTCGTTGCCGTCGTAATGCAGCGACAGCACGCGCTGGCCGAAGGCCAGCCCCACCAGGTCGAGGTGCGACGGCTCCACTTCCAGCGCCGCATCGAGTTCGTCGATGCGCCCTGCCCGCTCCACGATCAAATGTTGCTGCACGCTGACGCTGGCGCCCAGCGCCTGCGGCGCCAGCTTCAGGCCCAGCCGCGCCGGCGCGGCGGGCGGCGCGCCGGCGCAGCCCGCCAGTACCGCCAGCATCAGCGTCGCTATCGATGATGTATATCGCAAAGCCATCAGGCCACTCCTGCGGCATCGGCCGCCTTTGTACTACGGTGATGGGAATCGGCTTCGGCAAAGCACGGCGACAACAGCCACACCAGCGCCGTGCCGATCAGCATGGTCAGGCCAAACGCCTGCAATGCCGCCGTCTTGCTCAAGGCCAGCAAGCCGAAAGACAGAATCGTATTCGCCGCCGACAGGCCCACGGCCAGCCATGGCGTGTCGTTGCGGCGACCAGGGTGCTCCTGCATGAAGATGCCGTAATCGACGCCGACGCCCAGCAGCAGCATCAGCGCCAGCACGTGGAACAGCTGCAGCGGCATGCCCAGGTAGCCCAGCAAGGCCAGGGCCGCCACGCTGGCCAGCGCCGTGGGCGCCAGGACGCGCCAGGTGCGGCGCCGGTAGCGGGGCAGCAGCAAGCCAAATACAACCAGGTAAGCGCCCAGCACCACCGCACCCATGTAGACGCGGTAGCGGCCCAGCACCGAGGAAATTTCACTCACCTTGTCGACCCACTGCACGCCGGGCAGACCGTCGGCCGCCTGCGCCAGCAGCGGGATGGCCGCGTACTGCATGCCTCGCAGGGCAACGATGGAGGCATAGCCGCCTTCTACCTTACCCAGCCATAGATGGCGCCATGGCTCGCTGGCCGGCACCTTCAGGAAGGCGTCGATCGACAGCGGCGCACCCGCCTGCGCCAGCTGCGCGCGCACTGCGCCGGCCCATTCCGGGCCCTCGTCAACGGCCTGCGCCAGCAAGTCGAGCGCGGCGCCCGGCTGCAGGATGGCGGTGTCGAGCAGCGTGCGCCGCGCCGCCTGCGTCTGCAGCGACGGCACCCAGTTCGACATGGCCTGGTAGCCGCTGATGTGCTTTTGCGCGATCAGCGGCAGCAGCCGCTGTTTCAACGCTTCCTCGCGCTGCAGCACGGCTTCCGCGCTGTCGCCACGCACCAGGTAGAACTGCACCGGCGTAGGCCCATCGAGCAATTTGCTCAATTTGATCTGGTCGCGTATCAGGTGCGCGGGCGGCGTTTGCAGCAAGCGGATATCGTCGTTGACACCCAGGCGGCTGATGCCGAAGAGCGCAAACAGGGCAAACAGCACGCCACCCGCCAGGGTGGCGCGGTTGGCCCGCAACAGCGGCCAGTGCGCGCGCGCCGCTCCATACTGTTTGACCAGCGCGCCGCTCTTCAAGGCGCCGCCTTTGACCAGTGCGGGGAACCAGAACACCACCGTCAGCCAGGCAAACACCAGGCCCAGGGCGGAAAAAACGGCCATATGGCGCAAACCGGGGAATGGCGTCAGGGCCAGGCCCATGTAGCCGATGACGGCGGCCAGCAGGGTCAGGCACAGGCCCGGCAGCAAACGGCGCAGCAAGGTGCGCGAATCGAGCGCCGGATCGGCCCCCAGGCGGTTGCACAAGAAATAAATGCCGTAGTCCTGCGCCACGCCGATCAGGCTGGCGCCAAACACCAATGTCATCAGGTGTATTTTGCCAAACAGCAGCCAGCACACGGACAGGGCACCCAGGCAGCCGATGCCGATCGACAGCAGGATCAGCGAGATAGGCTTGAACGAGCGGAAGGTGAACCACGTCAGCAGGATGATGCCGGCCAGGGACCCCAGGCCGATGGTCGACATTTCGCCCGCCGCCTGGCTGCTGGCCGCCGCCGCATGCAGGATCACGCCCGCGCTGATGATTTCCACGCCGGGCACGGCTTGCCGCGCCGCCGCTTCGGCTTGCGCCAGCGCAGGCAACACGCCTTCCTGCGCGCCCAGCGAAAAGGCGGGCAGGTTGAGGGTCATCGGCAGCAGCACATACTGGCGCTCGCCGTCGGCGACGAACAAATGGCCGTCGCGCGGACGCACGGGCGTTTCCTGTGCGCGCTCCTGCACCCAGCCGCCGAACAGGCCGAAGGGATCGTCCTGCCAGGCGCCCAGTTTCGGCCCGCCGAAAGGACTGTAGAGCTGACTCAACGCCGAATCGCGCCAGAACGCGGGCGCTTCCCAGCGCAGCTGCGTCTCCTGCGGCGCCGTCAGCAAGGTCAAGCGGTGCTGCTGGAACAGCGCCAGCCAGTCGTTCTGCGTCTGCTCATCGAGCGGCGTGGACTGGAACTGGCCCGCATGGCGCGCCAGCACGGCGCTGTAGGCATCTGCCGCGCGCCTGGCGTCGGCCCAGTCGGGCGCGCCGACCAGCACCACCAGGCGCTGCTGCGCCGCGTCGACCATGTGCGTAAACGAGGCCTGCAGCACCGGGTCGCGCTCCTGCACCGGCAGCAGGGCCAGGATGTCTGTTTCAGGCGCGATGCGCTTGCCCAGCCACAGGTAGGCGTTATGCGCGAGCAGCAGGGCCACCACCAGCGCCCAGGCGATGGCAAGCATGCGCCCGGTGTTGCGGCTGCGCTTCGTCAGCGCGCTCAAAACAGGGCCGCCTCTTGCGCCGTAATGGCAGCCGGTCCCGTCTCAATCGCCGAGAACACGATGCTCGTGCGGTCGCCGCTCGCCTCGCTGATGCTGATGTTTTTCACGAAGGCGCCGCCATCGAGGCGGATGTTGCCGATGGCCTTGGCCAGCGCCGGCTGGCGCGCCTTCAGCGCCACTTGCCAGGTGCCGCCGTCGATGCTGCCGTCCACCTCAAACAGGCTGTCGAGCTGCGCCAGGTCGCCGGCCAGCAGCGAAAACAGCACGCTGTTGATCATCTTGACCACCGGCTCCGTCTTCGCCTCCAGGCGCATGGCCACGCGCTCGCCCTGGAAATGCACGATCTCGTCGCGCGTCAGGCGCAGGGTATTCGGAAACGGCTGCAAGGTGCGCCACAAAACACCCTTGCCGGCGACCACGCAAAAGCGGCCATTCGACGCCAGCGGCTTCTTCATGCCGGCCAGCTGCTTGCTCTGGTCGAAGCGGCCGCACAGCTGCTGCGGCTTGGCCAGCATGGCTTCAATCTTCGCGACGGGCGCGGCCGCTTGCGCAGGGGACACCGCGGCCATGGCTGCCAGGCTGCAAGCAGCCAGCGCTTTACTGATGATGTGCTTCATACGGCTTCCAATCCCAATTTTTCAAACAGTACGGGCGGCGAGGCAAAGCACATCTCGCCGCTGGCGATATGCACAGCCACCTGCGTCGTGCTGGCGCGGTTCAGGCGCTTGCCCGTCAGGCTGTCGCTGACCATGTATTCGATCTTCAACCGGTTCTCCCACTCCACCAGGTCGGCGCGCAAGGTCAGGCGCTGGCCGAACGTGGCCGGCGCCACGTAACGCAGGTGCATGTCGATCACGGGCCAGGCATAGCCGGACGCCTTCATCTCGACGTAGTTGTAGCCGATGCTGTCGAGCAGCGCGCAGCGCACCACTTCCAGATATTTCACGTAGCGGCCATGCCAGACGATCTCCATCGGGTCGAGGTCGAAGAACTGCACCTGCATCTCCACTTCCGCGTGCCAGCGGCTGGGCGCGGCCTTCCTGCCGCGTACCTTGTGCGTCGGTGCCTGCATATCAGCCATGTTCGGCTCCGTACAGCGGCCATGCCTGGGCGCGCATGCGTTCGAGCAGCACGCGCAGTTCCGGATCGAGGCGGCGGTCTTCTTCCACGGGCGCGATATCGGCCGCCAGCGCTTCCATCATCGCTGTCAGCGCCGCTTGCGGCAGCACGTCGGGATTGGCCTTGCAGCGCAGCCAGACGCCCTGCCGCACCGTGATCAGCAGCGCCGCTGCCACCTGCTCGCACAGTTCCAGCACGCGCAGGCAGTCGCGCGCGGCGATGGTGCCCATGCTGACCTTGTCCTGGTTGTGGCATTCGGTCGAGCGCGAAAACACCGAGGCGGGCATGGTCAGCTTCAGTGCTTCGGCCGTCCAGGCGGAAGCGCTGATCTGCAGTGCCTTCAGGCCGTGGTTGATGGCCGCGCGCGGGCCGGTGGCGCCCGACAGGTTGGCCGGCAAGCCCTGGTTGTAGCGGCTGTCGACCAGCAGGGCCATCTGGCGGTCCAGCAGGTCGGCCAGGTTGGCCACCGTGTTCTTCATGCTGTCCATGGCGAAGGCGATATGGCCGCCATAGAAGTGACCGCCGTGCAGCACGCGCTCGCCTTCGGCATCGATGATGGGATTGTCGTTGGCGCTATTGAGTTCATTTTCGATCGACGAACGCAGCCACGGCAAGGCGTCGGCCAGCACGCCGATCACGTGCGGCGCGCAGCGGATCGAATAGCGGTCCTGCAGGCGCTTGCCGTTGCGCTCCCAGCTATCGGTCGGCAGGTCCTCGCGCAGCCACGCCGCCACCTGCTGCATGCCGGGATGCGGCTTGACGGAAAACAGCGTTTCGTCGAAGTGGTGCGCATTGCCATCGAGCGCGAACGAAGCCATGGCCGTGATGCGCGTCGTCAGGCGCGCCAGGTATTCAGCGCGCTCATACGCCAGACAGGCCAGCGCCGTCATGACGGCCGTGCCGTTCATGATCGCCAGGCCTTCCTTCGGGCGCAGGCACAACGGCGTGATGCCTGCTTCGCGCAGCGCCTGTTCCGCCGGCACGTGATCGCCATCGCGCCACACTTCGCGCTCGCCGCACAGCACCGCCGCCAGGTAGGACAGCGGCGTCAGGTCGCCGCTGGCGCCCACCGAGCCCTCCGACGGGATCAGCGGCAGCAGGCCAGCGTCGAGCAGGCGCGCGATCTGCGCCAGCAATTCCACGCTGACGCCGGAAAAACCCTTCGAGAGCGACGCCAGGCGCGTGGCCATGATGGCGCGCGTTTGCGCCGGCGTGAAGAATTCGCCCAGGCCGCAGCCGTGATAAGTGTACAGGTGGTGCGGCAGCTCGGCCACCAGCTCCGGGGGCACGGTGACGGTGCACGAATCGCCATAGCCGGTGGTCACGCCATAGATGGTGCCATCCTCGCGCAGCAGACGGTCGAGGAAGTCGGCGCCGCGCGCTATCGCCGCGCGAAAGACGGGATCGGTGGACAGTTCGGCGCTGGCGCGGCCATGCGCAATATCGGCAATGTCTTCAATGCACAGACGTTCGCGGTCGAAGCGGACGGCGCGTCGGGTGTTTTTCAGGTCAGCGAGATGCATCGGGTGTATCCAGTCTTGAAGTATCGGGGAGTTGCCAAAAATCGTAAAAATTGAACCATTCCAGCGGCGAACGCAGGCAGTGATACTGCAGGCGCGCCGCATAGTCGGCGGCCAGTTCGGCCAGCATCGCCTCGCGCGCCTTGCGCGGCAGATGCAGCGACTCGCGGAAAAGTTCGAAGTGCACCTCAGAACGCTGGCCGCTGCGCATCGAAAACAGCAGATACACCGGGCATTGCAGCACACTGGCCAGAACATAGGGGCCAATCGGAAACGCAGCCGGCTGCCCCAGAAAGGGCGCCACGGCCACGCGCGGCTGCGGCGAGACAGGGATACGGTCGCCGGCGATCACGACGAACTCGCCCTGCGCCACCTTCTCGGCCAGCAGCATGGCCGTGGCCGGCGTCATCTCCGTCACCTGCATGAGATTGAGCTGGCTGTCGGGGTTGAGCCGCTCCAGCATGCGGTTGAAGGCCTGCGCATGGCGCGTATGCACGAGCACCGTGAGCTTCAGGCGCGCATTGCGCTGCGACAGCACGCGGCACAGGTCCAGGTTGCCCAGGTGGGCGCAGATCAACAAGGCGCCGCGTCCCTCGTCCAGACAGCGGTTGACGCCATCGGCGCCATCGACGCCATGCAGACTCACGCTGTGCGTATCGAACAGGCCACCCCACAACAGCATCTTGTCGAGGATGGATTCGGCAAACGAGCCGAAATGGCGCAGCACCCTCAGGTCCTCCGCTCCGCCGCAGGCCGCGACGCGGCGCAGATAGGCGCGCGAGACGCGGCGCGCGCGGGCATTCGTCAGCACATACCAGGCCAGCACCGGGTACAGCACGACGCGGAACGGCCAGCGGCCAAACACGCGGCAGATCCAGAACAGCAGGCGCATGCCGGCCACGAAGCTCACTTCGTTGAAACCGGCCCAGTGGCTGCGCTGCCCGTTCGATGCTGCCGTCATCGCGCGCGCCAATGGCGGGCCAGCAGGCGCGGTGCGCGCCACAGCATGCCGAAAAACAGGCGCGCGTGCATGCGCGAAATGAGTACATTGTCGCGCCACAGCTCAAAATGCGAGACGCCGTCGCTGGGGTAACCCACGCGCGTGGGCAGATTCGCCATCGACAGGCCATCCCAATACAGACGCACCAGCACATCGGTGTCGAAATTCATGCGCTGCCCCAGCACGCCACGCTGCGCCAGCGCCGTCAGCGGCGTCAGCGGATAGACGCGGAAACCGCACATGGAGTCACGAATCTGCAGCGACAAGGTATTGATCCATACCCAGATATGCGTCGCATAGCGGCCGTAGTAGCGCGCATTGGGAACCGAGGCATCGTACACGGGGTAGCCGATCACCACGGCCGCCGGCGTGGCTCGCGCCTGCGCCAGGAAGCGCGGCACATCGTCCGTTTCATGCTGGCCGTCGGCGTCGATCTGCAGCGCATGGCTGTAGCCTTGCGCATGCGCGTGGCGGCAGCCCGTCAGCACCGCCCCACCCTTGCCCTGGTTATGCGCATGGCGCAGCAGAGTCACGCGCGACGGATGCGCGGCAGCCAGCGCGTCCAGGGTGCGCACGCCGGCGTCAAAGCTGCCGTCGTCGACGAGGATCAGCGGCACGCCATGCGGCAGCAGGCGCTGCACGACGGCGCCGATCGCGTGTTCATGATTGAACACCGGGATCACGATGCAGGGGTAAAAACGCACTTCAGTCACTGTGCGCTCCGGCGCGGCCAAAACGCAGCAGCGAATGACAATAGCCGATACCGTCGCGCGTGGTCAGCAACTCAAGGCCGGCGGCTTGCGCCAGGCGGATATAGTCGCTGCTCTGGTAAATCTTGCTGTTACCGCTGGCCATGGCCGTGAAATAGGGCGAGGTGTTGATCAGGCAGTAGGCCGCGATATCGTACTGCTGGCGGTCCCAGAAGGTATCCATGATCAGCACTTGCCCGTTTGGCCCCAGCGCTTGCGCCACGCGGCGCAGGATGCTGGCGATGGCAGCCTCGGAAAAGCAGCTGAGGAATTGGCTCATCCAGATCAGGTCCATGCCGGCCGGCAGGGGTGCCGCGTCGTCGAGCAGGTCGCAGGCATGCAAGTGCGCACGCTCGCGCAAGCCAGCGTCGGTCAGGGTACGGTCGGCTACCGCCAGTTGGCGTTCCAGGTCGACCAGGTGCAGTTCGACGCCCGCATGGTAAGCCAGCGCCGCAGTGGCGAACTTGCCCGTATTGGCACCGATGTCCAAGATGCGGCGTGGCGCCGTGGCGAAGACGTCCGGAAAGATCTCGGGAAACGAGGTATCCGAATAATGATGATCGAAGGCGAACCAGCTGCCCTTGGCCGGCTCCGACAGGGCTGACAAGCCCTGGTACAAGGTTGGCCAGTCGCCCAGCGCGGCCAGTCCCAAAGGCTGCTCGGTGTCAAGCGAGCGGTCCAGGTCGAACAAACCCTGGTAGCAAACGTCATGCATGAAGTCCAGGTTAACCTGGGTGATGCTGTCCGTGAGCATGCAAAAACCCACCTTGTCGAGCACATAAGCGCCGTCGCGCAGCGAAACGACGCCGGCCGACAGGCATGATTCCAGCGCCACCTTCAGTGCATATTCCGTCCATCGGCCGCTGGCGGCCATGTCGGTGATCGTCAGGCCGGTGTGGCCGGTATCGGCCAGCGCCTGCAACATGCCGCGCTTCCAGGCATAGCGCACGCATTGAAAGACGACGGGCCCGAAAGCGATTTTTTGCGCTTCAAAACGGGCGGCAAAAGCGGTCTGGCGTTCGGGTGAGAATTTTTTATCTAACATGCGCTCGCTGCTGGAGTGGGTGTATCGGAGCCGCCACCAGGAACGGCAGCGGCATTCGGGTGAAACAGGATGCGGCCGCTGGCATGCTGGCCGGCGTCCGACAGATAACGGAATTGCAGGCTGGCCTTGAGCGCGTCATACTCCAGCGCCAGCCGGACCGGCCGGTCCGGCAGCACCGGCTGCTGGAACTTCAAGGCATGCATGGCGCGAAAATGCGCGGGCAGCGCCAGATGCTGGCGCGCAAAGTGCAGTGCCCACTCCACCTGCACCACGCCGGGCAGCAAGGGTGCGCCCGTGAAGTGGCCATCGAAATAAAACAGATTCGCGGGCACGCGCAACTCGAACAGCAGCCGTGGCGTATCGCCCCCGGAAGCGCTCTCGATCAGTTCCACATGCGGCAAACGCGGCTGTTCCAACAGCGCGAGCAGCAAGGCCTGCGTCGTCTTGCCCTGCGCATTGATGGGCAATTGTTCCAGGTAGCGCCAGCGGCGCGGCAAGGCGACCGCTTCGACCTGCCCGCCCAGCGCCAGCTGCAGTTGGCGGTTCAAGGCCAGCTTGCCCTGCGCGGCAAGCAGCGCGCGGCCGGCGGCGCTGCAAACGATAAAGGCAGCCACTTTCTGCCGCTCGCCGGCCGGCGCGTCGCACAGCAGCACTCTTGCCTCGGCTACCAGCGGCGTGGCCAGCAAGGCCGCCTCGATGGCATTGAGAGAAATGCGTTTTTCTTCGATCTTCACGATGCGGTCGCTGCGCCCCAGCAGCTGGAATCGTCCCGCATCCGTCTGCCGCGCGTGATCCGCCAGGCGCAGCCAGCCATCGCCGGCCAGATGCGCCGAACGCACTTCCAGCGCGCCGTCATCCTGCAGGCGCCAATCCACGCCGGGAAAACCTTGCCAGCTCTCGTCGTCTGGCCGCTCAGGCGCACGCTGGCGCCAAGCCACGCCGCCCGTCTCCGAACTGCCATAGATTTCACAGGGCACGCGGCCAAGCAAACTCCCTGCCGCCAGCGCGCTATCCAGGGCCAGCGGACCGCCCGATGAAAACACGGCGCGCAGCTGCGCTCGCGCGCCTGACCAGTCCAGGTGTTCTGGCAGGCGTTTCAGGTGCGCGGGACTGGCCGCCAGCACGCAGGGACCGCGCGCCAGCAAGGCGGACAGCTGCTCCGGGTAGTCCGCGCTGTGCGCATGCACGGCACGCCCGGCGGCCAGCGGCCACAAGACCTTGAACAGCAAGCCGTAGATATGCTGGTGCGAGACCGTGGCAACAACGGCCGCGCCATCGGCATGGCTGCCAAACAGCTGCTCCAGCGTGGCCACTTCGCTGGCCAGTTGCGAGAGCTTTTTCGGGATGGCCTGCGCCGCCCCCGTACTGCCGGAGGTGTACACAACCAAAGCAGGGAAATCCTCGGCGAGCACTTTCCACGCCCGCGCCGGAGCACTGGCGGCCGGCGGCGACAGCGGCGCATGCCTGGCCGGGAACTGTCCCAGGAAGCCGTCCACCGACGCGGCCAGCGAGGCACAGCTGGCCGGCAATGTATCGGCTGTCAGCCAGACGGTTTTCCCCGCCTGCCAGGCTCCCAGCAAGGCGGCGCCAAACTCGATGCTATCGTCCAGATACAATGCGAAATCGTGGCCAGACTGGCACTCCAGCATGCCTGCCCAGGCTTGCATGCGTGCGGCAAAATGCCCGTGATCGAGCACGGCACCATCGCGCCAGCCCACGGCCAGGGCTGCCGGACGGGCATGCATGGCCAGCGCAAGGCGGGCCAGGGAAGCAACGGGAGAATGAGTTTCCGGCATAAGGACTTCAGACATGATGCAGACGCTTAAAACGCAGGCGGACCAGGTATTCGCCGCCAAATAACAGAGCCATCAGCACATACGCGACCACGCCCGTGTACAGCGACCAGACGGCATCGCTGGCCCACAAGGCGGTGGCCAGCGCAATGCTGCCGTTGACGATGAAAAAGCCGCACCAGACCTGCGTCACGCGGCGCGTATAGCGCACGGCGGCTGGCGGAAAGTCCTTCTCGCGAAGGCGCGCCAGGCGCTCCACCATGGATGGAGGCGCCCACAGACTGTAGGCAAAAGTGGCCAGCAGCACAGCATTGACCAGCACCGGATACAGCTTCAGTGGCAGCAGCAGATTGCTCCATAGCGCGATCGCCACCAGCAGCAGCGCGGCGGCCACCGACCAGCGTGCAGCAGGCTGCAGCTTCAATGCGGGCAGGCGGCAGGCGACGGCCAGCAACAACAGCAATGCCAGCCAGCGCGGTTCGACCAGGCCATGGCCGAACCAGATTGCCAGCGGATACAGTACTGTCAGCAGCAATGCGACGGCATTAAGCAGCACGCGTCATGCCGCCTGTTCCGACACCGACATCGCACGCAGCGCCTCGACCACGTCATCAATGGTGCGGATGGTCTTGAATACTTCCGGCTGCAGGCGCTTACCCGTCAGTTGCTTCAGCTTAACCGCCAGGTCGACCGCGTCGATACTGTCGATATCGAGTTCCGCATACAGATTCGACTGCGGCGTCAGCGCCGCCGGATCAAGCTCGAACATTTCGGCCAGCAGTTGCACTACCCATGCGTACAGTTCATCGCGGCTCATTGCGCTCATATCTACCATTTTTGCTGCTCCCTTACTTCTTTCTGTGAGTGTCAACCATGGCCGCCAGTGCCCGTACGGAGGCGAAGTGGCGGCGCGTATCGGCCGAATCGGCCGACAGGGAAATACCATATTTTTTCTGCAGGGCGACGCCAAGCTCCAGCGCATCGATCGAATCGAGTCCCAGGCCTTCAACAAACAGGGGGGCATCCGTATCGATATCGGCGGCGCTCATGTCTTCCAGTTGCAGCGCCTCGATGATCAGTTCCTTCACTTCTTGTTCAAGCATGTTGTTCCTGTTTCCCGCTAAAGTAATGTTGCAGATGATTGGTCAAAGTGCGCGCCGCGAGGACGTCGCTGGCGCCACCGCCGGTAAACTCGTCGATCGCCAGGTCGTCCTGCACTGCAATCTCGAAATGCGCGCGGCGGGCCGGTACACGCCACCACTGCTCGCCCTTGCCTAAAGTCCTGGGCAGGCAACGTATCAGCACCGGCGTCACGTCACGCCGCCCGCGCACGGCGATATTCGCCGCGCCCCGCTTGAGCAGGATCTCGCCGCTGCGAGGCGTGCGCGTCCCCTCCGGGAAGATGATCAGGTTGTTACCGCGCGCCAGCGATGCCAGGCAGGCCTCCACCAGTTCGGCACCGCCCGTATTGTTGATATAGCCTGCCGCACGCACAGGGCCGCGCGTAAACGGGTTGTTCCACAAATCAGACTTGACGATGCAATCGGCCTGCTTGACATATGCCATCAGGAAAATCGTGTCGATCAAAGTCGGATGGTTGGCCAGGATCAGCAAGCCGCCACGCTCCAGTTTATCCAGGCCGCGCAGGTCATAGCGCAGCACGCCGAGGAGTCGCATCAAGCCGATATAGAAACGAAAACTCCAGCGGATGATGGCGCGCGCGCCGGCGATGCGCGCCTCGCGCCGCCACACCAGCACATGCAGCATGGGAAACACCAGCACGCGCAGCAGCAAGCCGCCTACGCCGAAGGCGGCAAAACTGAGTCCGGTGGCGAAGATCCGCCAGCCCACGGAGACGCCGGTACGCACGTGCGCCAGCTTACGCATGGCGACTCCAGCACCAGACCTGGCGATTGGCGACGTGCTCGAACGTGCGGGCACCGCTCAGCATGAAGCGCTGTACGGCCAGACTGGCCGGCACCGCGGCGGCAGCGGCCGGCAAGGCATCGTCACTGCCACGGGTACGCCACGTCAGGCTGAAACCCTTATCCGGGGAAGATTCGGCCTGCAGCAGCCAGGCAAACGCATGCGGCTGCTCATGACAATCCTCGAAGACCTCGAAGGGTGCCGGCAAGGGACATTCCGCCAGCACCAGCAGGACCTGCGGCGCGCCATCGGCCAGCAAGGCACACGCTTCGATCACTGCGGCCTCAAGGCTGGCGGCGCCGGCAGCGATGGCCAATTGATTGGCCGTATCGGCGCGGGCGATGGAAAACAGGCCGGCACTGGCGTTATGCACGGCCATGCCAAATGCGGTCGGCGACAAGGGCTCGCCCTGGGCCAGCGCGGACAACAATTCGACGGCACGCGCCACTTCGCCATGACGCGAGGAAAAGACCAGGGGAACATCACGCTGCCCCGCCAGACAGGCATAAGCCACCTCGAGCGCCATCTTGCCCAACTGGCCGGCACGGCGGCGCAACAGCGGCGCCATCTGGCGCACACCAGGCTCGCCAATGACGTCGATCGGCGCGACGGACGGGCCGGCTTGCGCCCACACCTGCCATTGCTGCGGCGTTTCCATTCCCGGCGCCCAGGCAGCCTGTCTGACAATCGAAAAACGGACACCATCGGTGCGCATATACAATTTCCTGAGCTCAA
Organism: Janthinobacterium sp. GW821-FHT03A03; assembly: GCF_059421435.1. Classification (NCBI taxonomy): domain Bacteria; kingdom Pseudomonadati; phylum Pseudomonadota; class Betaproteobacteria; order Burkholderiales; family Oxalobacteraceae; genus Janthinobacterium; species Janthinobacterium sp. GW821-FHT03A03. The sequence goes on from NZ_JBWKUZ010000001.1 coordinate 74,667, forward strand.
AAAAAGGGCGAACTCACGTAAAAACTGCGCAAAAAGCCCAGCCGGCGTTCTTTTCAAATTATAAACGATGGAAGTAAAAATAACTAAAATAAATGGCCGCGTGGCAACTTTTTAAATACACACCCCAAAAAACCGGCATTCATAAAAATACGCCCACCGTTACTATTTGTAACACCCTACCCATTCTCTCCACATGGAAAAGCGGCATTCTTCCGCAAACTGGCGCGATTTTTCAAAATAAGAATTCTTTACCAACGCTAAAGACATGATGCCTACAATGACTGCAACAACGTTGTTTTTGGATAACATGTCTCGCACCGGCCCAGAGAGGCACGAGCGGGGGTGTGATGCCGGCGCCATGCATGACCGGAGAGTGCGCTAACGGAGGAAAATTCCAGCAAATATATTCCCGGACATACTCGCTCCACAGTGTGACGCAGCGCTGCGAACCGACTGCCGCCCGCATTAAATACAGCCATGGCGGAGGCAATTCAGAGCGTTTGCTTTATGCCTTTTTACGTGACGTGATTTAACGCTGCCGATGCCGGTTTTTCAACATGGAAAAGAATGGGCCAATCAACAATACCAGCACCACCATGCGCGCCACATGAAATGCCGTAACGATGGGCACGCCCAGGTGCAATGTCTTGGCCGTCAGCGACATTTCCGCAATGCCGCCCGGCGACGTGGCCAGGATGGCCGTACCCGGATGAATGGCCAGCCAACGCGACAGGCCCAGACCGAAGGCGGTCGCCAATAGCAGCATCAACAGCGTGCAGACGGCCACACTGGCCAGATAACGGGGAGCCGCATGCAGGAAGGCGGGGCTGAAGCGTGTGCCCAGGGCGATGCCGATGAAGAGCTGGCCCGCGCGTATCATCCACTCGGGCAGGCGTGACAGATGGATGCCGCACGCCGTCAGCAGCAAGGCCGCAAGCAAGGGGCCGATGACCCAGGCGTTGGGCAGCCTGCCCCGTTTCAAGGCGAGGGCCGCCAGCGCCGTGATGCCGACCAGCAGCGCCAGCCCGCCATAATCGACCAGCGCGGCACCCGGCACGAAGGTTTCATGCCCCGCCTCCAGGCCATGACTGCCCCAGTAGCGCACGCCGAAGGGAATCGTCGCCACCACCAGCATCATGCGCAGACTGTGCGCGGCGGCCACCTTGCCCACGTCGGCGCCATGGCGCTCGCTTTGCACTGCCATCTCAGAGGCGCCGCCAACGGCCATGGCAAAAAAGGCGGTGGCATGATCAGCGCCCGACAGGCGCCGCAGCAGCAGCGCGCCGGCAGCGCCGAGCGCCAGCGCGAACAGCACGGCGCCGGCGATCCACGGGATATAGGAAGACAGTGCGGCCAGCACGGGCGCCGTAAAGTACAGGCCCAGGGCCGTGCCGATGGCCCACTGCCCCGCTTCGCGCACGCGCACGGGGCAAGCCAGTTCGCGCCCCGCCAGGCGCAGCGCGGCCGTGGCGAACAGGGGGCCGATCATCCACGGCAGCGGCGTGCGCAGCCACAGGCTGATGGCGGCGCCCGCCAGACCGGCTGCCAGCGCGGCACAGACTGCGCGCCAGCGTGGCCACCATGGCACCGTTAAAACACCCAGAGCTTGTCAGCAGGCATATGCAGCCAGTACTTGCCCGCTTCAAGCTTGTGGCGCGAATACGCGCGCAGGTTGATGTTGTCCGCGCCGCCGCGCTCGAACAGGCATTCCCAACGGTCGCCCAGGTACATGCAGGTCAGGAGCGGCATCTCGATGGCGTTGTCCACCTGCGTGGCGCTGATCTTCACCTCTTCGACGCGGATCATCGTCGTCACTTCCGCGCCCACGTTCGCGCCGCGCGCCACGCCCTGCATGGAAGCGCCATCGACCAGCAGGCGCACCAGATTTCCCTCGCGCTGCACCACCTTGCCGGGCAGGCGGTTGTTACTGCCCATGAACTCGGCCGTAAACAGGGTGTCCGGCGTTTCATACATGCTTTGCGGCGTGCCCTGCTGCTCGATCTTGCCGTTATTGAGCAGCAAGATGCGGTCGGAAATGGCCATCGCCTCGCCCTGGTCGTGCGTGACCATCAGCGCGGACAGGCCCAGACGCACGATCAGCTCGCGCAGGAAGGCGCGCGCCTCTTCACGCAGCTTGGCGTCGAGGTTCGACAGCGGCTCGTCGAGCAGGATCACGGGCGGGTTATACACCAGCGCGCGGGCGATCGCCACGCGCTGCTGCTGGCCGCCGGACAGCTGGTGCGGGTAGCGTTCTCCCAGGTGCCCGAGACCCAGCTGCGTCAGCACTTCCTTGATGCGCGCGGCGATTTCCGTACTGCCCATCTTGCGCAGTTTGAGGCCGTAGGCGACGTTGTCGAAGACGGTCTTGTGCGGCCACAACGCATATGACTGGAACACCAGCCCCAGGTTGCGCTGCTCGGCCGGCATTTCGAAATGTTTCGCGCCGTCGAAGACATTGCGCTCGCCGATCTGGATGGTGCCCGCCTTCGGGCTCTCCAGCCCGGCCACGGCGCGCAGCAGGGTAGTCTTGCCGCTACCCGAAGGCCCCAGCAGGGCGACCACTTCGCCTTTTTGCAGGTGCATCGAGACGCCCTTCAGGATCTGGTTGGCGGATGGGCCGGTGCCATAGTCCAGGTGCAATTCATTGACGGTCAATTCATTCATGATGTGGTCTCAGTCTTCTATTAATTATGGAGTTTCACGCCAAAACGCAAGGCGATGCCCAGGCCGATGGCCACCAGGGTGATGTTGATGAAGGACAGCGCCGCCACCAGGTCGGTCGAGCCGCCCGCCCACAGCGATACCAGCATGGCGCCGATCACTTCCGTGCCTGGCGAGAGCAGGTACACGCCCGTCGAGTATTCGCGCTCGAAGATCAGGAAGACCATCAGCCAGGCGCCCAGCAAGCCGTATTTGATCAGCGGCAGGGTCACGTCGCGCGTCACCTGGCCGCGGCTGGCGCCGACGGCGCGCGCCGCCTCCTCCAGTTCCGGCCCCACCTGCAGCAGCGCGGTGGAAATCAGGCGCATGCCGTAGGCCATCCACACCACCGAATATGCAAGCCACAGGGCGAAGATGGTCGAACGCAGTTCGCGCAGCACGGGAATCACATGGCCGCTTAGCCACAGGGCCACGCCGTTGTCCATGCCTTTGAATATACCGTCAAGCCAGGCCGGCACGAACAGGAATACCCACAAAAAGGACAGGCCGGCCAGCAGCCCTGGCACGGCGCGCGGTACCAGCACGCTGTAATCGAGCAGGCGCGTGATGCCATCCTGCTTGCGGTGCATCGCCAGCGCGATGAAGCTGTAGCAGGCCACGGCCAACGCGCCGCCGACGACGCCGATCAGGATGGTGTTGACGATGCCGCGCACCAGCGAAGGCTGATCAAAAATGTCGCGGAAATGCTGCAAGGTCAATACGTCGGCCAGGTGCACGCCCTCGCCCCAGTACTGCACGAAGGAGCGCAGCACGATGCCGCTCAAAGGCAGGATGATGGTGAAGATCAGCCAGCCGGCCAGCAAGGCGAACGCCAGCCACTTCCAGCGGCCCAAGGGCATGGCCTTGCTGCGCGCACCCTTGCCCTTGATCGAGACATATTTGTTGGCCGATTTGAGCAGCCAGCGCTGTATCATCACCAGCGGCATGGTCACCATTACCAGGCACACGGCGACTGCCGCCATCAGGTGGTACGACGGCGTACCGAGCTTGTTCGTCAGCTTGTACAAGTAGGTCGGCAGCACCAGATGGCCTTCCGGATCGCCGAGCACCAGCACCAGGCCGAACACCTCGAAACCGAGGAAGAACACCAGCACGCCCGCATATGCCAGCGCCGGCATGATCATCGGCAGCGACACGTTCAGCATGACCTGGATCGGCGAGGCGCCAGCCACGCGGGCCGCCTCTTCCACGTCCGAACCCAGGCTTTTCAGGGCCGACGAAGCGTACAGGTAGACGTGCGGCACGTGCGTCAGGCCGGCGATGATCACGATACTGGTGAACGAGTAGATATTCCAGGGCACGAAGCCGAGCAACTCCTTGGCCCAGGTCGAATAAAAGCCCACGGGCCCCATCGAGACGACGTAGCCGAAGCCCATCACCATCGGCGAGACAAAGATCGGCACCAGCAGCATGGGGGCGACCCAGCCGCGGCCCGGCAAGTCGGTGCGCACCATCAGGAAGGCCAGCATGCCGCCCAGCGGCACGGCGATGACGGTCAGGCCGAAGGCCAGCATCAGGCCATTCTTGAAGGCCATGGCGAAATCGGGATCATCGAAGATGAAACGGTAGGAATCAAAGCCGAATTCGCGCACCGGCATGAAAAACGGCGCGTTCAGGAAGCTTTGGTAAAAAATCAGGAACAGCGGCAGAAAAATGGCGATTAACGTGATCGTCACGACCACGCCGCGCGACCAGTTCAGGCGCGACAAGGGAGAGCGCGACCGTGCTGGCGGCGGCAAGATAGCAGTTTGCATGATGAATCCAATGAATGAAGGGTGCGGCATCCGTCCGCGAACCGCGGTTCGCAGGCGGCCTGGGAACTCCGATAAAACCGTAGCGAGCGGCAGTGAGTTGTGGCTGAGAAGCGGAGCTGTGCGAATGCACAGTGAGCATCGGAGGCCGCAAATCGCGACGCGCAGTAGGTTTTTCGGAGGTCCCTATTTTTTGCCGGCTGTTTCTTTCCATTGCTTCAGGAAGGCCATGCGCTTGGCAGGTCCCAAAAATTGCAGGATGATCGGGTGCACGGGAATCGGCTTGACGTTGGCCGCGCCGATTTCCTTGATCAATTCAGCCGAGGTGGTCTCGCCCGTGACGTCGGCGCGGATGGCGAACAGCTTGGCGCCGTTCGAGATGATGGTCTGGCCGCGATGCGACAGGATGTAATCGAGCCACAGCTTGCCGGCGTTGACGTTCTTCGCGTTCTTGTTGATGAACTGCACACGCGACAGGATCAGCGTGTAATCCTTAGGCAGCACCACGCCGATCGATGGGTCGGTCTTGGCGCGCACCAGGGCGTAGGAGCCCAGCACGTTGTAGCCGATCAGGTTTTCGCCCGAGGAGATGCGCTCCATCATGGTGCCCGTCGACGACTGCACGCGCACCTTGGCAGTGCCAAAGGCGTTTTCCAGCGCCAGGAACTGCGGGTACTCCTTGGCATCCTGCGCCATGAACATGAAGCCCACGCCCGATTTCTCGATGTCGTAGGTGGTGACCTTGTCCTTGAATTTCGGCGTGGCGATCAGCTTGACGAAGTCGTCGTGGCTTTTCGGTACTTCCTTCGGGTCAAGCAATCGCTTGTTGTAGACAATGGCGGCCGGCTCGAACGTGGTGCCGTATGCCTGGTCGTCCCACATCGCCCAGCCGGGAATCTTCGCCGCTTCGACCGACTTGTACTTCAGGGCGTAGCCGTCCGAGGCCAGGCGCATCTGCAGGTCCATCGCGGACGACCACATCACGTCGGCCGTGTTGCCGCCTGCCGCCACCTCGGAAATGAAGCGGTTGTACACCTCGGTGGAATTCATGTCGTTGTATTCGACCGAAATGCCTGGATACAGGGCGCTGAAATCCTTGATCAGGGGTGCGGCCGCCTTGCTGTCGGTCGCGCTGTAAATTACCAGCTTGCCTTCCTTCTTGGCCGCGTCGATGATCTTCTGGTAGTCGGCAGGATAGCCGGACGGCACTTGCGCAAAGGCGGCGCCGGCCAGGCTGGCAAACGCGGTGGCAATGGCGACTTGAAGCAGGGTCTTGGTTTGCATGAGGTTGTCTCCGTCTATGAAATAGATATTTTTAAAGTGTGATGCCGTTCAGCGCATTAATCCGAGCTCGGTGGCCTGCCGCGCATATTCGTCGACCGCCTTCCTGACATACGCCGTCAGCTTCGCCCCCGTCAGCACGAACGGGTACAGACCGGCCTGCGCACGCCATTCGGCGAACTGCGGCGTGGCCATGGCCCGGTCGAAAGTGGCCACCCAGCGCTGGTAGTCCGCTTCGGGCACCTGCGGCCCCATCCACACGCCGCGGATGATGGGCCATACCACGTCGATGCCCTGCTCGCGCGCCGTCGGCACGTTCGCCAGCACGCCCGGCAAGCGTTTTTCCGACAGTACCGCCAGCACGCGTGCATGATTGGCGCTCGCGTTCAGGGTCGCTTCGGACGTATCGCCCGACACCACCTGCACGTAATCGGCCTGCATCGCCGTAAATACTTCGCCGCCACCTTCGAGTGCCACGAAGCGCAGTACTTTCGGGTCGATGCCGGCGTGACGCGCCACCAGCGCCATCTTCAGCCAGTCCTGGCTGCCGATCGTGCCCGAGACGCCGATCAGCACCGTGTCCGGATGCTGGCGCAATGCCGCGATCAGGTCGCCGAGCGTCTTGTAGGGCGAATCGCTGCGCACGGCGATCATGCCGTAGTCTGCGCCCAGCGCCGCCACCCAGCGCACGTCGCTTGCCTTGGCGTTGCCGAACTTGCCCTGCGCCAGATTGAGCAGCGAACCGCCCGAAAAAGCCACCAGGGTGTTCGCTTCCGCGCGGCGGCGCTGCGAGCCCATCGAATGCCAGGCCACCGCGCCGATGCCGCCAGGCAGATAAGTGATGCGCATCGGGCCTGCGACGCCCGCCGCGCTCCCCTGCGCCAGGCCTTTTTTCGCCAGCTTGCAAGTCAGATCCATGGCGCCGCCCGGCTTGGACGGCACCACGCACTCCGCTGGCGCGGACGCCTGCGCCCCGGACGCGGCCACGGCCACGGCGGGGAGCATGCACAACAGCGACAGGAACAGGGAGCGCGGCATCGTCATGGGCTTAGAAGCGATGCTGGATGCCGGCGATCACGCCGCGCTGCGTGTTGTCGAAACCGGCATCGTCGCGCGACAGGCTGACCAGCTGGTTATGCTTGGCCTTGGCGTAGGCGCCGGCCACGTACAGGTCGGTACGCTTGGACAGGGCATAGCGCACGCGCGCCACGTACATGATCGGATCGGCATCCGTATTGGCCGCCACGTTCTTCACGTCCTGGTAGTAGATGACGCCCGTCAGCGTGACTTGCGGCGTGGTCATGTAGCTGACACCGCCCCAGTACAAGGTACCGCGCACGTCAGCCTTGCCGGCGGCGGCCGGATCGAGCTTGTAGTCGCGGGCGACGGCCTGCACCTTCCACGGACCTTCGCTGTACATCGCGCCCAGGTGGTAAGAGGTCGTCTTGTCGCGCGCACCGCCGGCAATGGAATTGCCGTTGACGCGCTCATACGTGGCCAGCAGGCTCACGGGACCGGCCGTGTAGGTCACGCCGGAAGAGAACTTGGCGCTGTCCTGGGCGCCTGTCGCTTGCTCGCCGAAGCCATACGAGGCGCCGAACTTGAAGTCTCCGGCCTTGCCCGAATACTTGACCAGGTTGTCGAACGCGGTCGTCATGCCGTACTTGCTGGGGCCGCTGGCGTTGGCCGACGTGGCCCACGAGTAGTAAGGCGCATAGCCCATCGGATCGAACGGCAGCACAAAGTCGTACACGGTGGTGAACGAACGGCCCAGCACCAATCGGCCATAGCTGCCTTCCAGGCCGACATACGCCTGGCGCTTGAACAGCGCGCCATCGGCAGCGCCCGTATCCATCAGGATGCCGCCTTCCAGGTTGAAGACGGCTTTCAGGCCGCCACCCAGGTCTTCGCTGCCGCGGATGCCCCAGCGCGACGTATTCATGCCGCCGGAGCTGACGTGGCTGACCGAGCCTTTCGATGGCGAGGCATTGCTGGTATTGTCGACGCCGACGTCGAGCAAGCCGTACACGGTAACGTTCGACTGGGCGTGGGCAGCGCCGGCTGCGGCAAGAACAGCCATGGCAGCCAGCGAGAATGCGGTTTTCTTCATGTAGAGTCTCCCTCAGATATAGTTATTGGTGATAAGCCTGATCAATTTCATGAATCAGGATCACACTATATGAGCGCCATCCTTTCAATTGGCTTTCAGATGGACAGGTGTCGCTGGCCAGCCACAATGGACATCAACATATTCATCGCCTCCCCTGCCGCCAGGCTTACACTGCTTCATTTCAACGAATGGCGGAGACCATGCGCATATTATTAGTGGAAGACCATCTGGAGCTGTCGCACTGGCTGGCAAAGGCCTTGCGCGACGCGCACCTGACGGTGGAGACCGCCCACAACGGCGCCGATGCCGACGCCCTGCTGCACACGCAGGAATACTCGCTGGTGCTGCTCGACCTGAGCCTGCCCAAGATGGATGGCCTGGACGTGCTGCGCCGCCTGCGCGCGCGCGGCGGCACGCGCGGCAAGACTCCTGTCATGATACTCACTGCGCGCGGCGGCCTCGATGAAAAAGTGCAGGGCCTGAACCTGGGCGCCGACGACTACATGGCCAAGCCGTTCGAACTGGCCGAACTGGAGGCGCGCGTAAAGGCCCTGCTGCGCCGCAGCCAGGGAAACGAAGCGCTGGTGCATAGCTGCGGCGCTCTCAGTTTCGACACCGTCACGCGCATGTTCAGCTATGGCGGTGCGGCACTGGCCCTGACGCCGCGCGAACACGCGGTGCTTGAGGCCCTGATCACGCGCTCTGGCCGCGCCGTATCGAAAGAAAAATTGTTCGACGAAGTCTTCGCCCTGGCCGACGACGCCAACCTGGACGCCATTGAACTGTACATCCACCGCGTGCGCAAGAAGCTTGAAAGCGATGCGCCGGACGCCGCCGCCATCACCACCCTGCGCGGCATCGGCTACCTGCTGCAGCCGCGCAGCGCCATGGTGCCGGCAGCGTCAAAATGAGTGTGTCCCGCCTGCCGCTGGCCGAACGTCTGCGCCGATACTCCGCGCAGGGCCGGCCGCTGGGCAGCCTGCGCAGCCAGCTGCTGCGCTGGCTGCTCATTCCGCTGGTGATGCTGGTGCTGCTGGACGCCTTCTTCGTCTACCGCAACGCGCTCGATGCGGCCGACATGGCGTATGACCGCTCGCTGCTGGCGTCAACGCGCGCGCTGGCCGAGCGCGTTTCCATCGTGGGCGGCAAAGTGGTGGCGGAAGTGCCTTACGTGGCGCTCGACAGCTTCGAGACCGATACCCTGGGCCGCATCTACTACAAGGTCACCGGCATCAACGGCGAACTGGTCTCGGGCTATGGCGACTTGCCGCCCGTGCCGAAAAACGTGCCCCGCTCGCAGAATTACCCTGCTCTGGTGCGCTTCTACCACGCCGACTATCACGGCAAGCCGATCCGCATCGCCGCCCTGCTGCAACCCGTGTATGACGACTCGATGCGCGGCATCGCCCTGATCCAGGTGGCCGAAACGCTCGATGCGCGGCGCGGCCTGTCGAACCAGATCCTGTTCGACACCCTGAGCTGGCAGGCGGCGATGATACTGGTGATGGGCGCCCTCGTGTGGTTCGCCGTGCGCCTGGTACTGCAGCCGCTGATGCGATTGAAAACGGAAGTCGAGACGCGCACGCTGTCCGACCTGTCCGACGTCGACCCGGCGCTGGTGCACAAGGAGATGCGCCCGCTGGTGAGCGCCATGAACGGCTCCATGTCGCGCCTGCAGCAGCTGATCGCCAGCCAGCGCCGCTTCATCGCCGACGCCTCGCACCAGCTGCGCACGCCCCTGACGGTGCTGAAAACCCAGGCCGAACTGGCCTTGCGGGCCTGCGACCGCCAGAGCGGCACCTCTCCCGGTGCGGCAGACGTGGCCGCGCTGCGCGACATCGTGCGTTCCATCGCCGTCACCACCGATTCGACCGTGCTGCTGGCCAACCGCCTGCTGACCCTGGCGCGCATCGAACATGGCGGCGACAGCCTGGCCATGGACACCGTACCGTTACGCGACGTGGCGCAGCAAGTGGGCCTGGAAATGGCCATGAGCGCCGTCAGCAAGAATATCGACCTGTCGCTGGAAGCGCGCGACGAAGCCCCCGTGCATGGCCAGGCCTTGCTGTTGCACGAACTGGTGGCCAACCTGGTCGACAATGCACTGCGCTACACGCCGCAGGGCGGCAACGTGATCCTGCGCGTGCGCGTGATGACAATGAATGGCGATGGCCGTGAAACGGTGCTGGAAGTGGAAGACAGCGGCGCCGGCATCCCGCCTGCGGAACGCGAACGCGTATTTACACCGTTTTACCGGGTCGGCGCGGCGCTCGAGAGCAATCCTGGCGGCGCCGGGCTGGGCCTGGCCATCGTGCGCGACATCGCCGCCCTGCACGGCGCACGGCTGGAACTGGCGACGGCGGCCAATGGGCACGGCTTGAAAGTCAGCGTGCTTTTCAGCGCTGCCACGTGAAGCATTGCATCGATATGCCTTCGATATCGAACGTTGCTCAAAAACAACACGTAGTTTATTTCTAATATTTTTTAAATAATTGCCTTACGTAAACATATTCATCCCTATACAATTCGGTTCCCATTAAGCGGCGAGGCAGTCTCTCCGCATTAATTATCTAGGATCAATATGAAAAAGCAATTGTTTGCAGTAGTTGTTGGCGCCGCCCTGGCATTCCCTTTGTTCGCTCAAGCAGAAGGCGCATACATCGGCGCTAACGTCGGCCGTTCGGAATTGAAACTGTCTATCGATCAAGACGGTTCGAACAAGAAGAGCAACACCGGCTACAAAGCGTACGCTGGCTACGATTTCACGCAAAACTTCGGCGCAGAAGCCGGCTATGTCGACTTCGGCAAGGTAAACCGCACCATTGACGGCACGACGCTGGAAGCAAAAAGCCATGCATTCTACGTCGCCGCGACCGGCACCCTGCCGCTGAACGAACAGTTCTCGCTGTTCGCCAAGGCTGGTGTATCGCAAAACCGCACCAAAATCAGCATCAGCGACGCGAGCGGTAGCGAATCGAAAAACAAGACCTCCGCCATCTTTGGCATCGGCGCGGCATACAACATCAGCAAGAACCTGTCGGCTGTGGCGGAATACGAAAACTTCGGCAAAGTTGCCAGCGAAGGCGGCGACAAACTGAAAGCCGACCTGCTGTCGATCGGCCTGCGCTACAAGTTCTAATTCGCGCTTGCGCGAACCAGCATCCCGCCGTTTTGACGGCGGATAATAAAAACCGGCTGCAAAGCCGGTTTTTTTATGGGCGCGTGGCGCGTCACCGGTGCCGATGTTAAGATCGCGCCCTGAGATTTCAATGAAAGCCTGCCGCCATGATGACCAAAGAAGATGTAAGCGAACTGTTTGCCAATATCGCCGAGAACGCGCCGTGGGACCTGTCCCAGCCACTGCTGTGGGGCTATTACTTCACCAATCCCACGTCCGAACCGCTGGAGCAGGCCGCCTCCCTGCTGGCGATTCAGGGCTACCGCCCCGTGGAGCTGTACCAGCCGGAACTGGACGACCCGGCCGCCGCCCCCGTGTGGGTGCTGCACGTGGAAAAGGCCGAAGTGCACGGCGTCGACAGCCTGCATGCGCGCAATGGCGAACTGATGCAGTTTGCGCAGGAAAACCAGCTGGCCAGCTATGACGGCATGGATGTGGGGCCCGTCGGCGCGCCCGATGTGCCGCAGCTGTAAGACAGTTTAACGATAAAAAAACGGCGCCCACGGGCGCCGTTTTGCATGGATCGCCGCAAACGGTCAGCTGAGGTTTTCCAGGCGGATCTTGGTGACGGTGCCCACCACGCTGTGCAACGCTTCCATTTTCGCGATGGCGGCCGTGACGTTCTTTTCCTGCGTCTGGTGCGTCAGCATGATGATGTCCGTATGCGTCTCGCCTTCGGCCGGCTCTTTTTGCAGCATGGCGTCGATCGAAATGCTGCGCTCGGCCAGGATGCGCGTCAGGTCGGCCAGCACGCCCGGCTGGTCGGCCACGTGCATGCGCAGGTAGTAGCTGGTGGTGATTTCCGACATCGGCAGGATGGCGATGTCGGTCATGGCGTTCGGCTGGAACGCCAGGTGCGGCACGCGGTGTTCCGGGTCGGCCGTGGCCAGGCGGGTAATGTCGACCAGGTCGGCGATCACCGACGAGGCGGTCGGCTCGGCGCCGGCGCCACGGCCCGAATACAGGCTGGCGCCGACGGCGTCGCCGTGCACCAGCACCGCGTTCATGGCGCCTTCGACGTTGGCGATCAGGCGCTTGGCCGGGATCAGGGTCGGATGCACGCGCAGCTCGATGCCTTCCACGCCGTTGACGGTGGCGCGCTTGGTGATGCCCAGCAGCTTGATGCGGTAGCCCAGCTGCTCGGCGTAGCGGATATCGACGGCATTGAGGTTGCTGATGCCTTCCACGTAGGCCTTGTCGAACTGCACCGGGATGCCGAAGGCGATGGCCGACATGATGGTGGCCTTGTGCGCGGCGTCCACGCCCTCGATGTCGAAAGTAGGGTCGGCTTCCGCGTAACCGAGTTCCTGCGCCTGTTTCAGCACGGTGGCGAAATCGAGACCCTTGTCGCGCATTTCGGACAGGATGAAGTTGGTGGTGCCGTTGATGATGCCGGCGATCCATTCGATGCGGTTGGCCGTCAGGCCTTCGCGCAGCGCCTTGATGATGGGGATGCCGCCGGCGACAGCCGCTTCGAAGGCCACCATCACGCCCTTGTCCTGGGCGGCGGCGAAGATTTCGTTGCCGTGTACGGCCAGCAGGGCCTTGTTGGCCGTGACCACGTGCTTGCCGTTGGCAATGGCCTGCATCACCAGGGTTTTTGCCAGGTCGTAGCCGCCGATCAGTTCGACGACGATGTCGATCTCGGGGTCGTTGACGATCAAGTAGGGGTCATTGACGACCTTGCAGCCGCCGGCGACCAGCGTCTCGGCGCGCGCCACGTCGCGCACGGCGACGGCGACGACTTCAATGCCGCGGCCCGCGCGGCGCTTGATTTCTTCCTGGTTGCGTTGCAGGACGCTGAACGTGCCGTAACCGACATTGCCCAGGCCCAGCAGGCCGATCTTGATGGATTTCATAGTTGTGCTTGACTGCTCATAAGTGGCGCCCCCCTTGGGCGGCGCCAGGTTGATCGGTATGGTTGATCGAGATTGCTGCTGCTGGCCGGTTCAGCCCCGGCCGTGACGCTTGCGATAGCCTTCGAGGAAGCGGGCAATGCGGCCCATGGCCTCGGTCAGGTCATCGGAATTGGGCAGGAAGACGACGCGGAAATGGTCGGGCGCGATCCAGTTGAAACCCGTGCCCTGCACGATAAGGACCTTGGCCTCGGCCAGTAATTCATAGGCAAACTGCTGGTCGTCGGCGATCGGGTAGATCTCCGGGTCCAGGCGCGGGAACATGTACAGCGCAGCCTTCGGCTTGACACAGGTGACGCCCGGAATATCGGTCAGCAGCTTGTGCGCCAGGTCGCGCTGTTTCAACAGGCGCCCGCCGGGCCCCACCAGGTCTTGTATGCTCTGGTAGCCGCCAAGCGCCGTCTGGATGGCAAACTGCCCCGGGGCGTTGGCGCATAGACGCATCGAGGCCAGCATGTTGAGGCCCTCGATGTAATCTTTTGCGTGGCGCTTTTCGCCCGAGACCACCATCCAGCCGGAACGGTAGCCGCAGGAGCGGTAATTCTTCGACAAGCCGTTCATGGTAATGAACAGCACGTCGTCGGCCAGCGAGGCGATCGACACGTGCTCGGCTTCGTCGTACAGCACCTTGTCGTAAATCTCGTCGGCGAAAATGATCAGCTGGTGCTGGCGCGCCAGTTCGACGATCTGCAGCAGCACGGAAACCGGGTACAGCGCGCCCGTCGGATTGTTCGGGTTGATGACGACGATGGCTTTTGTTTGCGGCGTAATCTTGCGGCGCATGTCCTCGATGTCGGGATACCACTCGTTGCGCTCGTCGCATACGTAATGCACGGGATTGCCGCCGGACAGGCTGACGGCGGCCGTCCACAGCGGATAGTCGGGCGCCGGCACCAGCACTTCATCGCCGCTGTTGAGCAGGGCGTTCATCGACATGACGATCAGTTCCGAGGCACCATTGCCCAGGTAAATGTCGTCGATGGTCACGCCGGCGATATTCTTTCCTTGCGTGTAGTGCATGACGGCCTTGCGCGGCGCGAACATGCCCTTCGAATCCGTATAGCCGGCCGCGTTCTGCAGGTTGAGCATCATGTCGCGCACGATCTCGTCTGGCGGATCAAAGCCGAATACGGCAAGGTTGCCGATATTGAGCTTGGTGATCTTGTGGCCTTCTTCTTCCATTTGCCTGGATTTTTCCAGGACCGGGCCGCGGATGTCGTAGCAGACGTCCGCCAATTTATTCGATTTCTGAATCGGTCGCAAAATAAATCCCTGTCGTGATGCGGCGCTGCCGGCCTTACGCTTGCGGCGTAACACCCGCGCCAGAACTATGAACCCATGAGACTGCAATGCGAAAACAACCATTCTCGCCGAAAGCAGGCCATTTTATCAAATTAAACATGGCGAACTGCAGCATTTCGCGCCGATTCTGCCACGCCGGGCGCCGCGAACGGCCATTCCGGCCGGAGCACCTTCATCTTCTCTTAATCTTTACCCACTACCATGGCGCCAGCACCGTCTGCGAGCGCGGCGGCAAACATTGCAAATTGGAAAGAATGTTGCATTGCATTCGCTCTTTTCTGTCATTTATGGCATGCTTACGCCCTTCGTCGCAGCACGCATCCAGACGGCGCGCGCTCCGATCAACCGACACGACCATCCCATCGCCATGAAACTTCATGCCAGCAGCACCCAACAATACCAAACCGTCACAGGCTACGACGAAAATGGCGTTGAAATCAATGCCCTGCCGTACAACTACAGCCTGATCGTCATGCCGGAAATGCCGCCACGGGCGTGGGATGTGGACAGTTTCGAGCAGCTGAGCGAGGCGCATTTCGCGCAAATCCTGGCCGACGCGCCCGACGTGGTCATCCTCGGCACGGGCGAACGCCAGCGCTTCGTGCATCCGAAGCTGACGGCCGCGCTGACCATGCGCCGCATTGGCGTCGAATGCATGGATAGCCAGGCTGCCTGCCGCACCTACAACATCCTCATGGGCGAAGGCCGCAAAGTCACGCTGGCCCTGATCCTGGCCCCAGGCGCAGGCAAGAACGCATGAAAATCAACGTCAACGAACTGCACTCGTCACGGGTGCTGATGTGGTCCCTGCTGGGCATCTTCATCATCGTCACCCTGTACGCGCTGGGCATCCGCACCCTGGTGCCGCCCGACGAGGGCCGCTACGCGGAGATGGCGCGCGAGATGTTCGTCAGCGGCGACTGGATCACCACGCGCCTGAACGGCATCAAGTACTTCGAAAAACCGCCCCTGCAAACGTGGATGAATGCGCTCAGCTTCGCCGCCTTTGGCCTGGGCGAATGGCAGGCGCGCCTGTGGACTGGCCTGTGCGGCATCATCGGCGTGTGCATGACCGCCTACGCAGGCAGGAAAGTCTTCGGTCCGCGCGTGGGGCTGTATGCCGGCCTGGTGCTGGCGTCGAGCCTGTTCTGGCTCGCTTCCGGCCAGATCAATTCGCTGGACATGAGCTTGTCGGCCATGATGACCATCGTGCTGACCAGCCTGCTGATCGCCCAGCGTGACGAGGCCGGCCCCGCCGAACGGCGCAACTGGATGCTGCTGTGCTGGGCAGGCATGGCGCTGGCCGTGCTGGCCAAGGGCCTGATCGGCATCGTGCTGCCGGGCGCCGTGCTGGTACTGTACTCGCTGTGCGCGCGCGACTGGCGCATCTGGACCCGTTTGCACCTGGTCAAAGGCCTGCTCGTCTTCTTCGCCATCGCCACGCCGTGGTTCGTGCTGGTGGCCCTGCGCAACCCCGAACAGCCGCATTTCTTCTTCATCCACGAGCACTTCCAGCGCTTCCTGATGAAGGGCCACAAACGCGAAGGCGCCTGGTATTACTTCCTCGTGCTGCTAATCCCGGGCATCATGCCCTGGCTGGGTGTATTGCCACAAAGCATAGCGGCCGCCTTCAAGCGCCAGGAAGGCGCCTTCCAGCCCCGTTTGATGGTGCTGATCTGGGTCCTGTTCATCACTTTCTTCTTCAGCTACTCGACCTCGAAGCTGCCCGGCTACATCGTGCCCGTCTTCCCCGCCCTGGCGCTGCTGATCGCACTGTTCCTGGAGTCGGCGTCGCGGCGCCAGCGCATGCTCGCTGCGGGCTTGCTGTGCGTGCTGGGCGCGGCCATCCTGATCGGCGGCCCGATCGCCTTCGGCAAGGCCAGCGCGCGCGATCCGGCCGCCCTGATTGCACTCAAGGGCTACCAGCCCTGGCTGATGGCGGCCGGCTTCTTCGCCCTGGCCGGCGGCGCCCTGGCCTTGCTGCATGCGCGCCAGTTGCGCCGCGACATGACGATACTGACCATCGCCGGCGCCGGCTTCCTGGCCACGCACTGCATCCTGGCCGGTTCCGAACTGTATGGCCAGAACCGCGCCGGCACCGATATGCTGCCGCAGATCCAGGCCGAACTGAAGCCCGACACCAAGGTCTACTCCGTCGGCATCTATGAACAGTCGCTCACGTACTACCTGCAGCGCACCGTGATCCTCGTCGACTACTGGGATGAGTTCACCTTCGGCCTGAAACAGCAGCCCGAACTGTCGATACCGACCATTGAGCCCTTCATCGAACAGTGGACGCGCGACGCGGCTGCCGGTGTGCGCGACGTGGCCATCATCAGCCTCGATCGCTACAAGGAACTGCAGCAACGGGGCATCCCCATGCGCGTCGTGGCGCAGGATGCGCGCCGCATGGTTATTGCCAATCAGTAAAGAACAACGTGCATGACAGGGCGCGTACCGGAACGGTCCGCGCCCGCATCGGAAGCTGATCACCCCCAAAAAACGGCTGCGCCGCTCCGGCAATATAGATTTAGAATAAGCATGACGGCCCGCGGACAACGGTCTCGCTGGCGGCCTCGGCAACAACCCATACAGCATAGTCAACCCAAGAACAGCGCCCCATGACCTCTACCCTGCCCTTTTTGCCTTTTTCCAAACCCACCATCGATGAAGCAACCATCGCCGCCGTCGGCGAAGTGCTGCGCTCTGGCTGGATCACCAGCGGACCGAAAGTACAAGCCTTTGAAGCCCAGCTGTCCGAATACTTCGGCGGGCGCCCCGTGCGTACGTTCAATTCGGGTACTTGCACCATGGAAATTGCGCTGCGCATCGCCGGCATCGGCCCCGGCGACGAAGTCATCACCACGCCCGTGTCGTGGGTGGCGACAGCCAACGTCATCATCGAAGTGGGCGCCACGCCCGTGTTCGCCGATATCGACCCCGTCACGCGCAATATCGACCTCGACAAGCTGGAAGCGGCCATCACGCCCCGTACGAAAGCCATCATCCCCGTTTTCCTGTCCGGCCTGCCGGTCGACATGGACCGCCTGTACGCGATTGCCCAAAAGCACAACTTAAGAGTCGTGGAAGACGCGGCGCAGGCGTTCGGCTCCGAATGGAAGGGCAAGCGCATCGGTTCGTTCGGCGATTTCGTCTCGTTCAGCTTCCAGGCCAACAAGAACATCACCACGGGAGAAGGCGGCGCGCTGGTCCTGAACAACCTGGAAGAAGCGAAGCTGGCCGAGAAATACCGACTGCAAGGCGTCACGCGCAGCGGCGTCGACGGCATCGATGTCGATGTGCTGGGCGGCAAGTACAACATGAGCGACATCATGGCCGCCATCGGCCTGGGCCAGTTTGCCAACATCGATGCCATCACGGCCCACCGCCGCGCCCTGGCACGCCATTATTTCGCGCAATTCGGCAACGATTTCGAAGCGCAGAGCGGCGCCCAGCTGCCGGTGCAGGACTTTGAGAACAGCAACTGGCATTTGTTCCAGATCATCCTGCCCGACAATGGCCCCGGCACGCGCGCCGCATTCATGCAGGCGATGGCACAGCAGAACGTGGGAACGGGCTATCATTACGCACCGATCCACCTGTTTACCATGTACCGCGAACGCGGCTTTACCGAAGGCATGTTCCCTGTCTCGGAAAAGATCGGCCGCCTGACCGTGACCCTGCCGATGTTCTACGCCATGACGAAACAGGACGTGGAACGTGCCGTCGCCACCGTCAAATCCATCCTCATCAAATAAGTAACGCGCCGATGAAACCTGAACTGTCCATTATCATTCCCATCTACAACGAGCAGGATGGCCTGGCCGCCCTGTTTGCGCGCCTGTATCCGGCCCTCGATGCCTTGCAAACAAGCTACGAGATCGTCTTCATCAATGACGGCAGCCGCGACAATTCGGTCAGCATCCTGGCCGAGCAATTCCGGCAGCGGCCCGACGTCACGCGCGTGGTCTTATTTAACGGCAATTACGGCCAGCATATGGCCATCCTGGCCGGTTTTGAAGCCTCGCGCGGCCAGATCATGATCACGCTCGACGCCGACCTGCAAAATCCGCCCGAGGAAATCGGCAACCTGGTGGCGAAGATGCGCGAAGGCTACGATTACGTAGGCTCGATCCGGCGCAAGCGACAAGATTCCGCCTGGCGCACGCTGGCCTCGAAAATGATGAACCGCCTGCGCGAAAAGATCACGAATATCAAGATCACCGACCAGGGCAACATGCTGCGCGCGTATGGCCGCAACGTGATCGACCTCGTCAACCAGTGCGCCGAAGTGAACACCTTCGTGCCCGCGCTGGCCTACACGTTTGCCCGCAAGCCCACGGAAATCACCGTCGAGCACGAAGAACGGGCCGCCGGCGAGTCGAAATACTCGCTGTACAGCTTGATCCGCCTCAATTTCGACCTCGTCACGGGCTTTTCGCTGGTGCCGCTGCAGATCTTTTCCATGCTCGGCATGGCCTTGTCGCTGGGCTCGGCGATGCTGGTGTTCTTCCTGCTGGTGCGCCGCTTCCTGCTGGGCGCGGAAGCCGAAGGCGTGTTCACCCTGTTTGCCATCGCCTTCTTCTTCATGGGCGTGATCCTGTTCGGCATCGGCCTGGTGGGCGAATACGTGGGACGCATCTTCCAGCAAGTGCGCGCCCGTCCCCGCTATGTGGTGCAGACCATCTTGCAGGACGGCATGACCCAGGCGGAAACCGAGGCACAGCCGTACGTGCGCCTGGAACAACGCCAGGTGGGGCGCTGATGGGCGCCCCGCGCGCCGTCGTCTTCGGCTACCACAACGTCGGCGTGCGCTGCATCAAGGTGCTGCTGGCCGGTGGCGTCGATATCGCCCTCGTCGTCACGCACGAAGACAGCCCCACGGAAAACCTGTGGTTCGAGTCCGTGGCGGACCTGTGCCGGGCCGAAGGCATCCCCTATGTCACGCCGGGCGACGCCCGCGCGCCGGAGCTGCTGGCGCAGGTGCAGGCGGCCACGCCGGACATGCTGTTCAGTTTTTACTACCGTCACATGTTGCCGGCCAGCATATTGGAAGTCGCGCCGGCCTACAATATGCACGGCTCGCTGCTGCCGCAGTTCCGTGGCCGCGCCCCCGTCAACTGGGCCGTGCTGCATGGCGCCACGGAAACGGGCGCCACCCTGCATGAAATGACGGTCAAGCCGGACGCCGGCGCCATCGTGGCGCAGACGGCCGTGCCCATCCTGCCCGACGACACGGCGTTTGAAGTGTTTGGCAAGGTAACTGTTGCCGCAGAGCAAACTCTCTGGGGCGTGCTGCCCGCCTTGCTGGACGGCACGGCGCCGCGCCAGTTGAACGACCTGCGCCAGGGCGGCTATTTTGGCGGACGCAAGCCCGAAGACGGCCGCATCGACTGGAAGTTACCCGCGCAACAGGTGTACAACTTGCACCGGGCCGTCGCGCCACCGTATCCGGGTGCCTTCACCGAGGTCAACAATGTCGTTTACATCATCGAAACAGCCCGTTTAAGCAAGCTTTCAGCGGGAAGTTTGCCACCGGGCTTGGCGGTAGTGGATAATTGCATCTTTGGCGTCTGCGGTGACGGCCGCATGCTGGCCATTTCCGCGCTGAAGGCCGGTGAGGAGACGATTTCGGCCAAGCAATTGCAAGAAAGACTGACCACCCGCGTCAGCACACATTGAATATTACACTCGAGAATCTCACATGAAAAAAGTCCTCATCTTAGGCGTCAACGGCTTCATCGGCCACCACCTGTCGAAGCGCATCCTGGAAACCACCGACTGGCATGTCTACGGCATGGACATGAACACGGACCGCATCACGGAATTGCTGGACGACGAAAACTACAAGTCGCGCATGCACTTCTTTGAAGGCGACATCACGATCAACAAGGAATGGGTCGAGTACCACGTCAAGAAATGCGACGTGATCCTGCCGCTGGTGGCCATCGCCACGCCGTCGACCTACGTCAAGCAGCCACTGCGCGTGTTCGAACTGGACTTCGAAGCCAACCTGCCGATCGTGCGCTCGGCCGCCAAGTACGGCAAGCACCTGGTTTTCCCGTCGACCTCGGAAGTGTATGGCATGTGCCACGACGAAGAATTCGATCCGGAAAACTCGGAACTGATCTGCGGCCCGATCAACAAGCCGCGCTGGATCTACTCGAACGCCAAGCAGCTGATGGACCGCGTGATCTGGGGCTACGGCATGGAAGGCCTGAACTTCACTTTGTTCCGTCCATTCAACTGGATCGGCGCGGGCCTGGACTCGATCCACACGCCGAAAGAAGGCTCGTCGCGCGTCGTGACGCAATTCTTCGGTCATATCGTGCGCGGCGAGAACATCTCGCTGGTGGACGGCGGCGCGCAGAAACGCGCATTCACCTACATCGACGACGGCATCGATGCCTTGATCCGCATCATTGCCAACAAAAATGGCGTCGCCAGCGGCAAGATCTACAACATTGGCAATCCGACCAATAATTACTCGATCCGCGACCTGGCCGGCATGATGCTGAACCTGGCCGCCGAGTACCCGGAATACGCCGAAGGCGCAAAACACGTGAAAATCGTGGAAACGACCTCGGGCGCCTACTACGGCGCCGGCTACCAGGACGTGCAGAACCGCGTGCCGAAAATCACGAATACCTGCGAAGAACTGGGCTGGGCGCCAACGACGTCCATGGCCGATTCCCTGCGCAATATCTTCGACGCCTACCGCAGCCAGGTAGCCCAAGCCAAAGCCCTGATGGATTAATGTTGAGCAAGCCGTTCCTGACCCTGAAGATCGACGTCGATACCTATCGCGGCACCCGTGAAGGCATGGGCAATCTGGTGCGCATGTTGCAGGCGCACCAGGCCAACGCCACCTTTCTGTTCTCGCTGGGTCCCGACCATACAGGTTGGGCCTTGCGGCGCGCCTTGCGGCCCGGCTTTTTCAGCAAGGTGTCGCGCACCTCGGTGGTCGAGCACTACGGCTTGAAAACATTGATGTACGGCACCTTGCTGCCGGGACCCGATATCGGCAAGCAATGCGCGGCGCAATTGCGCGCCGTGCGCGATGCCGGTTTCGAGTGCGGCATCCACACCTGGGACCATACCCTGTGGCAAGACAACGTGGCCAAGCGCAACGCCGCCTGGACCATCAGCATGATGCGCAAGGCCGCCAACCGCTACGAGCAGGTGTTCGGCACCAAGCCGCACACGCACGGCGCGGCCGGCTGGCAAATGAATGTCAGCGCCTTTGTCGAGCATGACACGGCCGGCTACCGCTTTGCGTCCGATGGCCGCGCCATGCTCGACGCGCGCGGCGCCATGGAGCAGCCGGCGCAGGGTCCGCATCGCGTGCGCAACGGCAATACCATTCTCCAATGCGTGCAGTTGCCCACCACCCTGCCCACCCTGGACGAGCTGCTCGGTTGCGAAATCGATGGCAAAACCATCACAACCGGAAATGTTGCCGCGCATATATTGTCGCTGACGGCGGATAATCCGCGCGATCACGTGTATACCTTGCATGCGGAACTTGAAGGTCAGAAACTCGCCCCCATTTTCGAGCAACTGCTGGCTGGCTGGAAAGCCCAGGGCTACCAGTTTGCAGCGATGGGCGACTATTATGAAAAGATAAAAAATACGGACCTGCCCGTTTGCCCCATCACCTGGGATGAATTGCCAGGGCGTTCGGGACGCCTGATTGTGCAGGGCAAAGCGGCCTGAATGCTGTATCGTTGCACCTGGATGCGTTGCCAGATTAAAAACAGCGCTATGATCACCGTTCAGGAGAGAACCTGTGGCTGATAGCCAATCCCTCGTTAGCATTCCCGACTTCACCGCTGCCATGACCAGCGGCAAGACTTTTCAGTTGCTGGGCCGTCCGGCCAAGGCCACGGTCTTGTTTTTCTATCCGAAGGACAATACCCCAGGCTGCACCACTGAAAATATCGCCTTTCGCGACGCCTATGCGCAGTTCACGGCCGCCGGCGTGGAGATCTACGGCATCAGCCGCGATTCCCTGCGCTCGCACGAAAGCTTCAAGGCCAAGCTGGAACTGCCGTTCGAACTCATTTCCGACCCGGACGAAGCCGTTTGCCAGCTGTTCAACGTCATGAAGATGAAACAGATGTACGGCAAGACCGTGCGCGGCGTCGAGCGCAGCACGTTTGTGATTGACGCCCAGGGCCGATTGGTGAAAGAATGGAGAGGCGTGAAGGTCGCAACTCACGTGGAAGAAGTGCTGGAATTCGTAGCGCGTCTGAAGTGATCATCTGTTCTGATCGAATGCGCGTTGCCGGCATCCAGCCAGCTTAGTTCAACCGCAGTCCAGTTCACGGTACCTATCGCCATTTTGAGTCAACGAAGCGCCTCTACCCACTCCGCCAGGCGGGCCTGCAGCCCGCCCATGGCGTTCATGACCGGCCAAGCAGCCGGCCGTCCGGCAGTCACTCGTCCTGTTCCATTGTTGTTCCCAAGCATCCACCCCATGAGTAGTGCCGCCAGAAGCTGGCAGCCCATGGGCGATTCATTCCAGAAATTTTTTGATTGAGATCCTGATGCCACTGCCAAAATTACCGAGCAAGCCAGCCACCATCCTGGCCACCCAAGATTACCCAAGCGCAGGCGCAGCGCGCCCGGCCACCAAAACCCCGGCAGCCAAGAAAGTGGCTGCACCGATCATTGAAGCGGCGATCGCCGAAGTTGCCAAGCCGGTCCGCAATGCGGCCACGAAGATCAAGCAAGTGGCGGCCCTGATGGTCGCCAAGCCCGTGCCGGCGCCTGCCGCCGTAGCTGCACCTGCGCCCGCTGCCAAGGCCAAGCCGGCAATCAAAGCCAAGGCGCCCGCCGCCAAGGTCACGCCGATCAAGTCCGTCAAGCAGGCAGAGCAGCCGCACCCGGCCAAGCACAAGGCGGTCGAAGTGCAGCTCAAGTCATCCGCCAGCCGCGCCGCCGACCAGCGCGGCATCAGCAAGCTGTTCGTGCTCGACACGAACGTGCTGATGCACGATCCGTCGTCGCTGTTCCGCTTCGAGGAACACGATGTGTACCTGCCGATGATGACCCTGGAAGAGCTGGACAACCACAAGAAGGGCATGACGGAAGTGGCGCGCAATGCACGCCAGGTATCGCGCACCCTGGACGCCCTGATCAGCAACACGGACGACGACGCCATCGAGCACGGCATTCCCCTGTCCAAGCTGGGCAACAAGGATGCCAAGGGCCGCTTGTTCTTCCAGACGCGTCTGCAGAGCGCCGACCTGCCGGCTGGCTTGCCAGTAGGCAAGGCAGACAACCAGATCCTCGCCGTCGTGCGCTCGCTGGAAGCGGAACAGGATGGCCGCCCCGTCGTGCTGGTGTCAAAGGACATCAACATGCGCATCAAGGCGCGGGCCCTGGGCTTGCCTGCCGAAGACTACTTCAACGACCATGTGCTGGAAGACACGGACTTGCTGTATTCGGGCATCGTGCAGCTGCCGGACGACTTCTGGAACAAGCACGGCAAGGACATGGAATCGTGGCAGGAAAGCAAGAACGGCTACAGCTCCACGTTCTACCGCGTGACGGGCCCGTTCGTGCCGTCCATGCTGGTCAACCAGTTCATCTACCTGGAGCCGAAAAACGGCGAAGCGCCGTTCTATGGCCAGGTGAAACAGATCAACGGCAAGACGGCCGTGCTGCAAACCCTGCGCGACTTCAGCCACACGAAGAACAATGTATGGGGCGTGACTGCACGCAACCGCGAGCAGAACTTCGCGCTGAACCTGCTGATGAACCCGGAATGCGACTTCGTCACCCTGCTGGGCCAGGCTGGTACCGGCAAGACCCTGCTGGCCCTGGCCGCCGGCCTGGCGCAAGTGCTGGAAACCAAGCTCTACAACGAAATCATCGTCACCCGCGTCACGGTGCCGGTCGGCGAAGACATCGGTTTCCTGCCGGGCACGGAAGAAGAAAAGATGTCGCCATGGATGGGCGCCTTCGACGACAACCTGGAAGTGCTGAACAAGTCCGACTCCGATGGCGGCGAATGGGGCCGTGCGGCAACGCAAGACCTGATCCGCTCGCGCATCAAGATCAAGTCGCTCAACTTCATGCGCGGCCGCACCTTCGTCAACAAGTTCCTCATTATTGACGAAGCGCAAAACCTGACGCCGAAACAGGTCAAGACCCTGGTCACGCGCGCCGGTCCCGGCACGAAGATCTTGTGCCTGGGCAACATCGCGCAGATCGACACGCCGTACCTGACGGAAGGCTCGAGCGGCCTGACCTATGTGGTCGACCGCTTCAAGGGCTGGTCGCACAGCGGCCACGTCACCCTGGCCCGCGGCGAGCGTTCGCGCCTGGCCGATCACGCCAGCGAAGTGCTGTAAGTTGTAGCGGGCGGCGTCAGCCGTCCCAGTCATGCAAAAGCCCCGGCTGCAGCGATGCAGGCGGGGCTTTTTTCATAATGATAGCCTTTACGCTGTCCTGCTGTCTGAGTTCGAACACCTCACCATTTTTTTGCAGCAAGCCGCGCAGCAGCAAATCATCAATGCGTACGCGGATGGTGTCGCGCAACTGCGGGCTGGTGGCCTTAAAACCAAGCAGGCGCGCTACGTACTGGGCAATTTCGACCAATCCTGCGCCATAGTTTTTCTGTAGCGTATCAAGGATCGCCACATCGATTTCCTGCGGTGGTAGCATGTCGGGTTTACGCAAGGTATCGGAAACCACAGCGCCGCGGTCACGGATGCTGACGATGGTATCAGCCATGCTCAAAAAGCGCTCCGTCATGATCATGCCATCGAAGCGTATGGCGGCATGGATGGCGCGTTCCACCGCTGCCTGGATTCGCGCCCCGGTCCGTTTCAAGCCCCATGCAGCGCGCAGGCGCACCACGACTTCATCGACGTGCACGGGACCTTCCAGGGAGACAATCTGCTTGACCAAGTCGCTCAAGGCCGCTACCGGCATCTCATGCAACTCGTCGGCATAGGCAGGTTTGGCAGGGATCGCTTCGACATAGGCCGCCGGCCTGTTTGGTCCACTCCTTTCCAGGCCAATCTCTGCATGATCTTCTCGCGCCACGGTCACTACAGACACACCCGGCTTGCGCTCCTGCCGCCCATGGAGTTCAGCGCGCGCTGCCAACTCGGTCTTGGCGGCATCAATGGCCATCAGCAGGCGCTGCAACTCATTATTTGGCCTCTGAAACCAATCGAGTCCCCAAATGCGATGGATGATCCAGCCATGGTCTTCCAACACGGCCTGGCGCAAGCGATCACGATCACGCGCCGAACGCGAGCTATGGTAAGACTCGCCATCGCACTCAATACCCAGCAGGTAGCGGCCCGGATGCTGCGCGTCGGCAATACCCAGGTCGATAAAAAACCCAGCGATGCCGACTTGTGGATGGACTTCGTACCCACAGGCCTTAACGGCATCGGCCACTTGTACTTCAAACGGACTGTCATATTCGCGCCCAGATACGCGCGACAAGCCCAGCCTGCCCGTGCGCGCGAAATGCAGGAATAGCTTGAAGGCCACTACACCCCGTCCCTTGGCACGCTCAAGATCGATGTCTTCATCGGTAATTGAGGCAAAAACTTCGCAACGGCGCTTGGCGCGACTGATCAGCACATTGAGGCGCCGCTCACCGCCTTCGGCACTCAGTGGGCCGAAGCGCATGGCCATGTAGCCGAGCTTGTTGCGACCGTAGCCAACCGATATAAAAATCACATCGCGCTCATCGCCCTGCACGTTTTCCAGGTTCTTGATAAAAAACGGCTCGCTGGCATGCTGCTGAAAAAAGGGCTCCACATCCTGGTGTTCGCGGCGTAACAACTCCAGTTCATCCTGGATGGCTCGCCGCTGCTTGACCGAAAAAGTCGCCACGCCCAACGAGTGTTCCGGTGAGTTGCGCGCATGGTCGATAATGGCCATGGCAATGACCCTGGCCTCTTCCGCATTGGTGCCAGTGTTCCCGGAATCAAAGACGCCGTTAGCGACGTGATGAAACTGCAAGCCCATGCCCGCCTCTTGGGTGTAGGGACTGGGCACGATAAACAGCTTGTTTTCATAGAACTGGCTGTTCGACACTGCGATCAAGGACTGATGCCGGCTGCGGTAATGCCAGCGCAGCATGCGTTGCGGCAAGCCGCGTGCAGTAAACAACCCCAGGATGCTCTCGATATCGGCGACTTGCGCGTCATCGTCGCCATCTTCATCGGGTTCAGCGCTAGTCATCTTGGAAAAGAACTTGGTTGGCGGCAATTGCCGCTCATCACCCACCACAACCACTTGGCGCGACCGTGCAATGGCCCCCAGCGCATCCACAGGCTGGATCTGACTGGCCTCGTCCATCACCAGCAAATCAAAACTGAGTTGCCCAGGAGGCAGGAACTGGGCTACCGATAGCGGACTCATCATAAATACCGGCTTGAGCGCCTGAACGGCGGGTGCAGCGCGCTGCATCAAGCGGCGTATTGGCATATGCCCTTTACGTTTGGCCATTTCGCCGCGCAGCACGCCCAATGGGCCGATCGCACCGCCTCCGTGCGGGATGCGGCGGTGGTGTGCCAGCACTACTTCCAGACTGGATGCAGCAATGCGCTGACGGTCCATCTGCGCAAAATCTGCCGCTAGGCGGCTATGGAGGTGGCCGTCAAAATGGGCCAGCGCCTCGTCGCTGCGCACTTGGTCAGCAAAAAGCGCTTCGAAATACGCCATTGTGAACGTGCGCATAGCATCCCTCGGGATCAGCGCACCAGCTTCCAGTTGCGTCACAATTTCACCGATACCCAACTGGCGCGCCTTAGAGCAGCGATCGCGGTAGATCACCCACTTCGACAACTCTTCGGAAAATTCAATCCACACTGCCATGCGCCCAAGCAAAGCAAAGGCGGGTAAATCCAAGATAGCTGGCACCTGAAACAGCTTTTCGTTATTGGTGCATAACTCGCTATAGAGTTCGTCAAGTTCACTCACTAACTTATCCTGCACAGCTTCAAGCTCCAATGCGCGATGTAGCGGTACGGAGCGATTATCGTGACGCGAGACCATATAGCGCAGGCTAGACTTGGACGCCATCCATACTGTGCTGACGCGCAAATTCTGCCAGTCAGACAATAGGCCCTGCCAATGCGCGCCAAACGCAGCTCGGCCCAGTTCGCTACCCGCATCAATGCGTCGGCGCAGTTGCTGCGCTTCGATCAACAAGTCGAGGCGCGCTATTTTTCCTGAAAGATCAAGCGGTACATGTTGTATCACAGCTTGGCAGCCGGCTTGGCAAAATGCAAGCCGGGATACTTGCCCGACTACCGTTTCAAGGGCGGAGGCTTCCACGCTAGCCCATTCACGAAAAGCGGGTTCATCTTTCCAGCCGTTAAACCACATCGCGTCTAGCAAAGGCCGGATTTCCTGCAGCAGGCTCTCCAGCAGTGCAGCCCGACGGCTGATTTCCGGGCGGTCTGGCAACTTGCTGGCGATAATGCGCGGTTGCGCTCCCAAGCCACGCAAGCTACGCATCCATTCCACCAGCGCCAGCATGGGCGCCGCGCGCGATTGCCCCCCCTTCCAGTCGGCGCCAAACGCCCCGCTACCAAATGTGTTGTTTGACTCAATCCGCTCCAGCAGCTTTCTCGCTTCGCCCAAATGGTCGAGAATTTCAAGCTGTTCGGGCAGCGCTGTCTCCGGATTGCGCAACAGACCCTTGACCTGCTTGCTAGCCGCGCGCCACTCGCTGCTGACGAAACGCAGCAGGCTGTCGCCGTGGGCAGCCAGCGTCTGGCGCGCCCCAGACAGATCAAGCTGCCACGCATCGCTGCTGATTTTTCCTTCTAGTCGCTCCTGTAAGCCTTCCAACTCCAGCACGCATTGCGCAAGGTCGGCAGCCTGTTCCAAGCCTTGATCCCATACCGTCGAAACAAACACGTCAGGACTGACATCCGGTGCCGTCGCTACTTTCTGTGCCGTCAACGCTAGGCGGTTGATCTCGCTGTAGCTCGCCATTGGGCTGCCTGCATCGACACCGAGCAGCCGGCTGAGCAAAGCAACCTCCCCGTCGAGCCTGCTAAGCAGCGTTTGCAAGGCCACCGCCCGTTCGAATGCCTGGCCGTTCGCGTACGGCGGCAAGCCAACCAGTTGCTGGCGCAAGTCAAGCACGTCAATCTCCCACGCGTTTGCATGGATTTCGCCGATCAGAGCGGCCTGCACGGACTGAAATTGGAAGCCATCGTCGATCAGAGCCGTCAGGGCATGCGCCTGTTCGCTCCACTCTGGCGCCCGCAGGGCTTCATTGGCAAGATTGGGCGCCGCAGCAACGTCCCGCGCCAGCGCCACCAGATAAGTAAAGTCGCGCAGCACCGGCGGCGCCACCGTATCGAGCGACATGGCCAACTCTGCCTGTTGTTCAGCAAGTTCCTTGCAGCGCGCCCGCATGGCCGTGATGCGCAACACTAAGCGCTCCACGTCATTGGGAAGTATCATCTTGAGTGCCACGCCGCGCCATGGATGGTCGCCCGGCTCGCCAATATCAACGATGCGCTGCGCCAATTCCTCAACTACTGCCAGGCGCTGCTGCACCTCGTCGGGCGACCAGCTTTCAGGCTCTTGCAAACGGATATCCACCGGCTTGACATGCTCCAGGCGCAATTTGCTCAATTCGCCGATCACTTGGTAGGGCGTGAGCCTGGCAGCGGAGTGCTGCAGGTGCAGGCGCGCACTGTGTGCATTGAGTTGATCGCGCGCCACCAGCAACCGGCTGTTTAATGTGGTGGCCGCATCACCCTTGGGTGAGCCCAGTTCAGACGTACGGCGTAGCTCATCGAGAAACATTTTCTTATTAGCTTTATTACTGTGCAATTCAATGCAGGCATCGCCAACGCCGGCTTGATCCAGTCGCCGCTTGACCACTTCGAGCGCGGCCATTTTCTCCGCTACGAACAACACCGTCTTGCCATCGGCAATCGCCGACGCGATGACATTAGCAATAGTTTGAGATTTGCCAGTACCGGGCGGCCCTTGGATCACCAAGTTACGCCCAGCGCGCACGTCGTGCACGGCCAGCGTTTGCGAACTGTCGCAATCGACGATATGCAGCAAATCAGCCGGTGCGATATAGTCGTCTAGGTTGGCGTCTTCGGGAATGCTAGATGTACCGGCAGCAAAACCATCGGATAACAAACCGCGCATCAAGGGTTGATTCGTCAGCCCGCCTTCCGGCCACATGGCAGGATCGAGGTCGCGGTACATCAGGAATTTGGAAAAGGAAAAGAAACCGAGCACTATATCGTCAGCATCAACCACCCAGCCTTCTTTCGACTGCACAGCATTCCTTACAGCGTCGATGTAAGCCATGGGATCGAATTCATCGCCCGCCTCATATGCGGGCATTTTTAAATGGTGCACGCGTTCCAGAAAGGCTTCCAACGACAGATTCGATGAATGCTCTTCCTGGCGCCATTTCAATTTGAATTGCTCGGCGGCGTTGCCCCTTTCCAAGCTAACGGGAATCAGGATCAGCGGCGCGTATCGCACATTCTTCGCATTCAATGGATCCAGCCATTTCAAGGTGCCGAGCGCCAAGAACAAGATATTAACCCCCTGTTCTTCTTCCAAGGTCCGTGCATCGAGATACATGTCGAGCAGGCGCTTCTGCAGCCCCTTCACGGTCAGCCTAGTTTGCAGGCGCGTATCGGCATGCCGGTTCAGAACACCGCGCGCGTCGACACTGTCATCATGGGCTGGCGCCAATTCCGCAATTTCATCAGCATCAGCATTGTCAAGTTCAGTCTTGCTTGCTGCCCTTCCAGGCAAAAAGTTAAATGGGCGACTTTCAGATACCATCAACCGAAATATCTCGCTCGACTTCTCATCAACCACATCAATGGTGCGTGCAGTGGTAGATGAGCGTGGAATATTCAGCAGGCGGTTGCGTGCAGTCAGGTCCAGCAACTCCGTACGGGCGCGCTCAAGCTTTGCATCTGCAGACAGACTGCCTTGCAGAAAATCTGATTCAAAAGCTGGAGATACTATATCTGAGTCGTTCATTCTTGCCTCGCTACTTCATCATTAATCTTGGACTACTGAATTTTCACGCACAACTTTACTCCCTAATGTTCATTGACGAGCTTAAAGCGGCCGAATAGTACTGAATTTCTGTCAAGTCAATAAATATAGTTGCCAATCAGATACGGCTAAAGTTATTTACAACATTTATCAAGGATAAATTTCGAACTAGCGAGCGTATTGATTCTTTTAGCATGTTCTAATGTCGCCCCCTGCCCTTCAAAATATCAGCAATGTCTCCGGCCATACAATTCTTCCTAGCTATTGTCCTTTTCATGTTCCTCCACATTTCCGTCATGGCGGCCTGCGCCAGGCTGTTCGGCATCACGGTGCGCAGCATCAGCTACGGCGTGGGTCCCACCTTGCTGACCAGAGGAAAAGTCCACCTTAAGCTGCTGCCCCTGGCCGGCAATCTGGTGCTGAAAGATACGCGCGAGGAAACCTTGTATGACGACGATCCCGGCCTTGACGCCTACAACTTCCAGCCGCTGTGGAAGCAGGTGCTGCTGCCCCTGAGCGGCGTGACCGTGCTGCTGGCGCTGTCGCTGGGAATAGCGGGCGCGCAGGGTTGGGACAGCTTTAGCGCGGCATTCGGGCAGATATTTGCCGGCGCACTGGCGCCCTTGTCGACCGCGCAGGCACTGCTGGACGCGGGCGAGGCGTATGCCCGCGCGCACGCCTGTCCGCTGGTGTTCGCCGTGTTCTCGTTAAAACTGTGCGCCTTCAACCTGCTGCCGTTTGGCGGCTTGAACGGGGGCCAGGCGCTGCTGGCCATCGCGCGAGGCGGCAAGCCCTTTGTGGCGTGGGAAGAGACGGCGGCAAAATGGCTGTTGCTGCCGGGGCTGGCGATCTTGCTGGCATGGGCGGCGGCGTTTGGCCTGCATGCCTGGCAAGCCATGTCGTTGCAGGCCGGCTTGGCGCTTGGGCGCAAGCCGGCCTGCACACGTCAGTTCACCCTTTTGGCCGGCATGTCCTGCCCTTCCTGGCGCAGCATCAACTGATCGGTCTTGCCGCTGGCATCCTTGTTGAAACGCACCTCCGCATCGACTTCATTCGAAAAGAAGGCCGTCTCGCTCATCGGCAGCATGCTCAGTTTGCGGAAGCCCGTCACCTGGGCGAAGAACTTGTCGCCTTCGCGCGTCACTTCCAGGTAGACCTCGGGCGCCAGCGCATAGCGGCCCACGTAGCCGTCGAATTGCGCGGGCGTCATGGCAACCACGGCCCGCGCCGGCTTGACGGCGCTGGCCCGCTCATGCACGGACTTCGACTCGCCGCCATCGTTGAGGATCAGCTGCGCTTCGCCTTTCGGGCCACGCTCGAACTCGGCAGTAGTGAGCGTGTTTTCAATCAGAAAACCGTTGGGCGAGTAGGCCAGCATGCGCTGCGCCGGGTGTCCTGTACGCTGCAGCAACAGATTACCCTCGAAGTTGCGGATCGTATAGCCGGCCTTGTCATTTATGGCATACACGCCCGCGTAGGCGTCCAGGATGGCAGGCTTGAGCGTGATGAGCTTGATCTCGGGATACGGCCGGCCCACGGCGATGGCGGCCGCCTTGCGGGCCACCACGTCAGGGTCGACCAGGCCCGTGTCCGAGTTTTCCAGCACGGCCACGTAGACTTTTTCCTTCGGCAAGCGCATCGCATACGTGGCAAACCCATTGATGCCGCCGCCATGGTGGATGACGGGGGTGTTTTGCCAGGTGCCCACCTTCCAGCCCAGGCCGGAACGGGTCGCCTTGCCATCGTTCAGCCTGGCCGGCGTGAACGCCAGCTGCCAGGTGGCGGCCTTGAGCAGCTTGCCGTCGGAGATGGCCGCGTCCCAGCGCGCCAGGTCATCCACGGTGGAAACGAGGGCGCCGGCCGCATACGGCTGCGTCATGCTCAAAGGCAAGTTCGGCGCATAGGCCTCGCCCGAGCGGATATGCCCGGCCGCGCGCCTGGCCGGACGGCGCTCATGGCCTTCATAGGCCGTGTCGTTCATGCCCAGCGGCACGAAGATCCGCTGTTCCACAAACGTGGCATACGGCTGGCCAGAGACCTTTTCGATGATGGCGCCCAGCAGGAAATAGCCGGAACTGCTGTAGCGCCACTGCGTGCCCGGTTCAAAGTCGAGGGGATCGTTCTTGAAGAAATCGATCATCTGCGCCACGCTCACGTCTCTCGTGCTGTTGGGCACGAATTCCGGCTTGCGCGTGTAGTCGTGGATGCCGGACGTGTGCGCGAGCAGCTGTTCGATCGTGATGTTCTTGCCGTGGGTCGGATAATCGGGCAGGAATTTCGTGATGCTATCCGTGAGGGCCAGCTTGCCCTGGTCGGCCAGCAGCAGGATGGCGACGGCCGTGAATTGCTTGGAAATCGAGCCCAGGCGCAGCGACATGTCGGGCGCCAGCGGCGTGCCCTCCTTCACGCTGGCCAGGCCATACGCCTTGCGCAGCAGCGGCTGGCCATCCTTGACGACGATAACGACGGCGCCGGGATCGCCGGCCTTGTAATACGGCGCGATGCCGGCGTCGATTTGCGCGGCAAGCGCTTGCTGCTGCTGGCTCAGCGGCGCTGGCTGGCCGGCCCAGCCGGCGGGCGCTTGCAACAGGATCAGGGTGGCGAGGCAGATGCTGGAAGCTTTAAACATGCAGATCACTTTCACAGGAAGGATAAACAAGCTTGACCATGCCCCTGGCGGCGGCTATCGGGATGGTGTATTTGCTTTAGGAAATATTTCCAAATCGCTCACTCAGCGTAACAGAGGCGAGCTGAGCGATTCTATCCATTTGTCACATTGATCATTCATGCTGGCCCAGCGCTATGCATTTCGGCATAGCTGTCGTATGCTCGAAGCATTGCCTGACGGCCATCGCAAAGGATGCATCATTCTCACGCTCGATACCTGCGGCAAGCACCTGGCCCTGTGGGCCATTCGCGCCTACCGGCGCTACCTGTCGCCATGGAAAGGTTTTTCCTGCGCCTACCGCGTGCTGACGGGACGCGACAGCTGTTCCGCCTACGGCTACAAGGTCATCGTGCGCCATGGCTTGCGCCCGGGATGGGCGCTGTTGCAACGGCGCCTGCGCGCCTGTGGCGAACGCCACCGCCAGCACCTGGCGCTGCATCCGCAAGCGCGGCGCAGCCCGCGCCGCCAGGCCCAGGCCGGGTATTGCGACTGCGACGCGCCCTTGCTCGACTGCGCTTGCGATTGCGCCGACGTGGCCAATATGTTGCGCTGCGATTGGCCGGGCAGCAAGAAGAATCGGACATGGTTGCGTGATGAATATGCCTCCAGCGCCGAACTGAAGCGTCAGCAGGCGGAGCACCGCAAGAAAATCAGGCAGGGGCCAGGCAACTGACTCACGCGACATATCACAAATGAAATATTCATTCATGAAATGAATAATACCCATTATCACTGTGAATTGGCCGGAAGCGGATCGGCGGCCTATACTCATGCCGTCTCCCCTACACTGCTTCCCATGCACACCCAGCTCAGCCCGCACGCACTGCGGGCTTTTTGTTCCCGGCACCTGCCACTTCGCATTTCCCCATTTTTGATCAGTCACCGGGCCAGCATTTCCCCGCTTGCCCAGCCCCCTGCAGGGAGTCCGTCATGATCGTGCGCGAGCGCCCTTCGGCGCTACGGCTGTTTCTGGTGGTACGCGGCTCCGTCCTGCCGCGCATCCGCACCACCCTGATCGTCAATACCCTGATCGCCACCCTCGTCACCTGGTGCCATGGCACCTTGTTCGACCACAAGGTCATCCTCACCACCATCCCGTTTACCCTGATCGGCTTGCCGCTGGCCATCTTCCTGGGCTTTCGCAACACGGCCGCCTACGACCGCTACTGGGAAGCGCGCAAGCTGTGGGGCGAACTGGTCTTGCGCAGCCGCAACTTCTCGCGCCAGTGCCAGACGATGCTGCGCAGCGACACGCCGGCCCACGCCAGCCTGGGCCTCGATGACGTGCGCGTGCGCATGATTTACCGCACCATCGCCTTTTGCCATGCGCTGCGCCACCAGCTGCGCGACACGCGCGGACCGGCCGACCTGGAGCCGCTGCTGCGGCCCGGCGAGTGGGAAGCGGCGTGCCTGGCCGCGAACCCGTCCGACTACCTGATGCTGCAGATGGGCCACGACCTGGCCGACTGCGTCCGGCAAGGCCGCATCGACAGCATGCTGGCCGCGCAGATCGACAATTCGATTTCCGCCATGGTGGGCGCGGGCGCCTCGTGCGAACGCATCCGCAGCACGCCGATCCCGTTTTCGTATTCGCTGCTGCTGCACCGCACTGCCTATCTGTACTGTTTCCTGCTGCCATTCGGCCTCGTCGATTCTCTTGGCTTCATGACGCCCTTCGTCGTCGCCATCGTCGCCTACACCTTCTTTGGCCTGGACGCGCTGGGCGACGAGATCGAGGAACCGTTCGGCGAGGATGCGAACGATTTACCCCTGTCGGCCATGTGCCGCGCCATCGAGATCAGTCTGCGCCAGTCCTTGCAAGACGACAATGTGCCACCGCCCATGGAAGCCGTCGACTTCCTGCTGAATTGATCCGCGCGCCAGCTTTCCCCTTGACCTTACCATCGGGGGAAGGCTTACAGTGGAGACACTTAATCATTCAAGGAGTGCTTGCCATGTATCAGTTACAAGTAGAAAACATGAGCTGCGGCCATTGCGTCGGCTCGGTCACGAAAGCGGTGCAAGCCATCGATCCGCAAGCCCAGGTGCAGATCGACCTGGCCAGCAAGCGCGTCACGGTGGAATCGTCGAGTGAACTGGGCGCCATCAGCGCCGCCATCGTGGAGGCGGGCTACCCCGTTACCCGCGCGCAATAAGCGGCACGCAAAGCGACACGCACAACAGCCGGCCTTCGCGCCGGCTGTCTTTGCTTACCCGTCCAGTTCCGGATAATGGCGGAAGATGCCTTCTTCATTGAAGGCGATTCTGCGCTTCGACTGCAGGTAGCGGGCGATATTCGGCCGCGCCGCCACGACGTCGTGCAACTCAAGCAAGGCGGGGTATGCGGGCGCCAGGCGCGCCATGGCTTGCGGAAACGCAAAGCGCAGGCCGGCCAGCATCTGGAACAGCGACAGGTCGCCATACGTGAGCCGTGCGCCCACCAGATAGTGGCCGCGGCTGCGATTATTCAGCAGGACCTGGGTGAAATAATCGAGGAATTTCGGCAACCGTGTTTCGCGGAAATCCGCGCTGCGCAGCATGGCCGCCTGTTTCTGTTCCTCATAATATTGATTCATCGACAGCGGATGATGCGTGTCGTGCACTTCCGTCAGCCAGTCGGCCATCGTCAGTTGCAGCTGGTTCAGCCATAAACGGCCGCTTTCCGCGCGCGGCGCCAGGCCCAGGCGCCGGCCCAGGTAGAGCAGGATATTGCTGGTCTGGCCGATCAGCAAGTCGCCGTCGCGCAGCACGGGCGGCGCATAGGCCGCCTGTGGCGCGCTGCCGCCATCGAGACAGGCCAGCATGGCGGGAACGCCTTGCCCCTTGCGTTCAGGCAAACGGGCGATATCGCGGTAGTCGGCGCCCGCCTCTTCCAGGGCCAGGCGGATGAATTCGCCGCGCCCCTGTATCGTAGGCCAGTAGTACAGTTCGTAAGCCATACCCACCTCCGTTGATTTACCTCAATGGCAGCAAGCCTTCGCTTCCATATCGCCGGCCAGCCCCAGGCTTTGCAGGATGGGGCAATCAGGCTTGTCGTCGCCGTGGCACGATTGCGCCAGGTGGGCCAGCGTGTCGCGCATTTCCGTCAGTTCGGCGATGCGCTGGTTCAAGTCCGCGACATGGGCCAGGGCGATGCCTTTCACGTCCGCGCTGGCGCGCTGATCGTTTTGCCACAGCGACAGCAACTCGCGTATCTGCTCCAGCGAAAAACCGAGCCCGCGCGCGCGTTTGATAAAACGCAAGGCATGCAAGTCGTTCGGCGTATAAATGCGGTAACCGGCGTCGCTGCGCGCGCTGGGTTTTAGTAAGGCAATACTCTCGTAATAGCGTATCATTTTTGCCGATACGCCGGTTTCACTGGCGGCCTGGCCGATATTCATGCTCATGACTCCTTGGTATGCGCGTTGCCTGCATGACTGCGCGCTTTCCAGCGGCGCAGCAACAGGGCATTGCTGATCACGCTGACGGAACTGAAAGCCATCGCCGCGCCCGCTACCATGGGGTTGAGCAAGCCGAAGGCGGCCAGCGGAATGCCGATCAGGTTGTAAATAAAGGCCCAGAACAGATTCTGCCGTATCTTGCTGTAGGTGCGGCGCGAGATATCGATGGCGTCCGCCACCAGGGCCGGATCGCCGCGCATCAGCGTGATGCCGGCCGCATGCATGGCCACGTCCGTACCCGTCGACATGGCGATGCCCACGTCGGCAGCGGCCAGCGCGGGCGCATCGTTGATGCCGTCGCCCACCATGGCCACTTTCGCGCCCTCGCCTTTCAACACGACAATTTTAGCGGTTTTATCGGCCGGCAACATTTTCGCCGCCACCGTGTCGATGCCCAGGGCCTTGCCGACGGCGTCGGCGCTGCCCTGGTTGTCCCCAGTCAACATCACCGTGCGGATGCCCAGGCTGTGCAGATGGGCAATGGCCGCCTGCGCATTCGGCTTGACCTGGTCGCTGAAGGCGAACAGGCCCAGCAGTTCTGTTCCCGAGGCCAGCCAGGAAATCGTGTTGCCCGTGTTTTCCAGCGACGAGGCCTGTGCCGCCAGCGGCGTCATGTCGACGTGCAACTCCTGCATCAGCCGCGTGCTGCCCAGTTTCAGGTCCAGGCCATCGACATGCGCCGCCAGGCCGCGGCCCGGCAAGGCCGACAGGGCCGTGGCCGGCAAGGGGTCGATGTGGCGCGCGCCGGCCGCATCCAGCACGGCCGTAGCCAGGCTGTGCTCGCTGCCACGCTGGATGCTGGCCGCCAGCTGCAACAGCCGTGCATCGTCGATGCCGTGCGCATGCAGGGCCGCCAGGGCCGGCTTGCCCACCGTCAGGGTGCCCGTCTTGTCGAACACGACGGTATTGACGGCGTGCGCCACTTCCAGCGCTTCCGCATCCTTGATCAGGATGCCGTAGCGGGCGGCAACACCCGTGCCGGCCATGATGGCCGTCGGCGTAGCCAGGCCCAGCGCGCATGGGCAGGCGATGACCAGCACAGCCACGGCATTGATGATGGCGTTTTCCAGCTCGCCGGTCGCGAACCACCAGCCCAGCATGGTCAGCAGCGCCAGCAGCAGCACCACGGGAACAAAAACCGCGCTGACCTTGTCGACCAGATGCTGGATGGGCGCCTTGGCCGCCTGCGCATCTTCCACCAGGCGGATGATGCGCGACAAGGTCGTCTCGCCGCCCACGGCTTGCGTGCGCACCAGCAACAAACCATCGGCATTGATGGCGCCGCCCGTGACCTTGTCGCCCGGATGCTTATCGACCGGCAAGCTTTCGCCCGTGATCAGCGATTCGTTGACCTGGCTGGCACCTTCCACCACCACGCCATCGACGGCCACGCGCTCGCCGGGGCGGATGACCACCAGGTCGCCCACTTTCACCTGTTCCACGGGCAAGTCGAGCTCGACGCCGTCGCGGCGCACGCGGGCCGATTCCGGACGCAAGACTTGCAGCGCGCGGATGGCCGAAGCCGTCTGGCGCTTGGCGCGGCTTTCCAGCCATTTGCCCAGCAACACCAGGGTGATGACGACGGCCGACGCTTCAAAGTACAGGTGCGGCAGCATCTCGCCCGCCGTCAGCCATTGGTAGACAGACAAGCCATATGCGGCGCTCGTGCCCAGCGCCACCAGCAGATCCATATTGCCG
Source organism: Janthinobacterium sp. GW821-FHT03A03 (assembly GCF_059421435.1). NCBI lineage: Bacteria > Pseudomonadati > Pseudomonadota > Betaproteobacteria > Burkholderiales > Oxalobacteraceae > Janthinobacterium > Janthinobacterium sp. GW821-FHT03A03. The sequence goes on from NZ_JBWKUZ010000001.1 coordinate 112,770, forward strand.
CTGCCGGCACGGGCCGCCTTCCAGCCCGCCTTGTAGAAACGCGCGCCAAAATAAAACTGCACGGGCGTGGCCAGGGCGAATTGCGCCCAGCCTGGCAGCATCAAATGGATGCCGGCCCACTCGAGCAGCATGGGCAGCATCAGGGGGAAGGCCAGCACGGCCGCGAACGCCACTTTCATGCCGTCGCGGTTGGGGGCCACTGCGGGCGCGCTGGCCTGGCTGGCGGCGGGCACCGTGGCGGCATAGCCGGCCTTGTCGATGGCGGCGATCAGGGTGGCGGCATCCGCGCCGCCCGTGACCTTGATGCGCGCGCTTTCCGTGGCCAGGTTGACGCTGGCGGCCAGCACGCCCGGCACTTTCAGCAGGGCTTTTTCCACCCGGCCCACGCACGAGGCGCACGTCATGCCGGCGATGTTCAGGTCGATCTCGCGCTGCGCCACCGCATAGCCGGCCTTGTCCACCGCCGCCTGCAAGGTGGCCAGCGGAACGTTCTGGCTGGACGCCACCCTGGCCGTATCGGTGGCCAGGTTGATGCTGGCGCTGGTCACGCCCGGCACGGCCGCCAGCGCCTTTTCAACGCGGGCGGCGCACGAGGCGCAGGTCATGCCGTCGACCGTGAACGATTGCAAATAAGGGGAAGCTGGCTGCATGGCGCGGATCCTGTAGATAAGAGGTGATGTCTACAGGATCGTCCCTACCATGATGGGAAGGTCAAGCGAAACTTAGCGTACTTCGCAGTCGACGTTGTTCGACTTGCCCGGCGTGGTACTGCTGGCGGTCGGGGGCATGCTGGAATTGAACACGGGCGGCGGCGCAAACTTCATGCCCGGATTGGTCGGCAGCACCACCGGCGGCTGCCGGAAATTCGGCGTATAGCCGAACTGGTCGGCGGAAAAATTACTCGTACCCGATGGATTCGTCACATGAATCAGGCCATCGAGCACTTGCACATACAGGCCGGGAGCCCGTGGCGTCGACGATGCAGGCGCCGACACCACAGGCGTCGACAGTGCAGGCGTCGACGGGCCAATATACTCGGCAATAAATGTCGTGCCGCGAATGCCGATGGTGGCGGCCGGCGTCTTCATCTCGAAGCGCTCCTTGTTGCGCTTGCCCAGCAGCCCCGTGACGGAACGCAAGCCCCCCTTGAGCAGGCTGAAGATGGCGTGGTCGCCATCGGGCTGCTCGGCCGTGTAGCTGAATTGCTCGATCACGAAACTGGTATTCGGTTTCAAGGTGATTTCGCTATTGTCGATCAGCTTGATCAAGGCATAGGTCTCTTTTTCCGTCAGCAAGGTGTCGCCCTGCTCGACTTCGGACTTGATGGCCAGCAATTTCACCTTGCCGTCAGCCTTTTTCACCATCAGCGGACCGCTCAATTGCATGACGGTACCGGCCACCTGCCCAGCCCAGGCGTGCGCGCCCACGCACATCAGAGCCAGCCACAAAAAGGCATTAATTACAGTACATTTTTTTAGCAGCATCATTTTTTGTAAGTCCTGTTGAGTTACCTGTGGAGGCGGCACCATCCTTGTCGTCCGGTACCTTGTCATCCGGCTTGACTGGCAGCATGAAAGCGAGCGGGGCGTTGGCATGGTCGGCCTGCTTGATGACGTTCAATGTGCTATTGGTGATGACGATGATGACGGGCTGGTCGATGGTCGTGACGGGCAGGAAGATGGCATCCGCCATGGACACCGCGCCGTTCGGCGCCTGCAAGCTGACGTTGGCGCGCTGGCGGTTGATGCGCACACCGGAACCGCCCGTGATGCCGCCCGTTTTCGCCAGCACGCTCATGCTGGTCGCCGCCGGCAAAGTGAAGCCGGCCGTGTCCGCAAAGCGCACATTGCCTTGTGCGCTGGCGGAAAAATTACCGCCGCCGACGATCTTGGCGTTGCCGCCGACAAGGACGTCGCCGCCTGCCATCAGGCTGATGTCGCGCGCCGCCGCCAGCTGCGCGCCATCGCCCAGCACCACGTCGGTGCTGGCATTGAGCGCGATGTCATTGCCCGCGATCCTGCCGTTGACGGTAACGGGGCTGTGCGCCGTCACGCTGACGTTGCCGCCATTCGCATCGATATTGCCAGCCGTGACGCCGCCCGTATTGTCGATGGCGATATTGCCCGCGCCAGTGGTCAGCGTTCCCAGGGTCAAGATGCCCGGCGCCGAGGTATTGTTCAGCGCAATGCCGCCCCCGGCACGATTGCTGGCGCTAAAACTGCTGACCTGATTGCCCGCATTACTCAACACGATGCCGTCGCGCGCCTGCGCGGTCAGGCTGCTGGCGAGCACCGCACCGTCCTGGCCGATGGCGCCGTTCAGGGCGCTCAGCTGCACATCGTTGGCCGCCAGGCTGGCGAAGCGCAGGTCGCCAGCCGCTTGCGTGATGGCCAGCTGGCCCGCCAGCCGGATGGCGCCGGCAGTCTGATTAAAGCTGTTGGCGACGAGCAAGTTGCCGTTGCCGCTCAGCAAGCCGCCGCCTTGCGCGTAGCGGTCGGTCGACAGGCTGCCGTTCAGCAACAGGCTGCCGCCGTTGACTTCCAGGCTGGCCAGCAGGGAACTATCCGGCGCCTTATCACCGAGGGTCAGGCTGCCGCCCGTCAGCAGTAAGCCCGCGGACGCCGTCAGTTTTTTCAGAATGGTGTTGCCGGCCGCCGCGCTGTAGGTCACGATGCCCTTGCTGTTGCTAAAGTCGACAGCCAGCACGTTCGCGCCCTCCGGTACCACGCCGCCGTCCCAGTTGGCCGCATCGCTCCACAAGCCGCTGCCGCTGCCTACCCAGGTCGACAATTGTTTTTGCGCAATCGTCGCCTGCGTCGTACCGCCCGTTGAGGTCAGCAGGTAATTACCCGCATCGGCGCCGCCCAGGCTCAGGTTCGTCACGAATACCGTCTTGCCCGCGCCCGCATTCTTGTCGCTGAAGCTGGCCAGGGCCGACAGGTCCAGGCGGTCACCGGCAACCCTGTCATCGCCGAAACCCAGCGCGGCGCCCGTCGTGCCGTCATAGACCTTGTTGACGCCGTTAAATTGCACGTTGAGGGTGCGCGGCGTGATGGCGAAAGTCGTCGTGCCGCCCATGGTGATGTCGTACTTGGTCGACCACAGGCCCGTCGCAGCATAGCTGCCCACGTTGCGCGCGTTGCTGCCGTAGCCGAGGCTGCCATTCACGCCCGTGTCGCCGTCGATCAATCCCACATAGGCGATCGAACCGAGGAAGGCGGCCAGCTGGCCATCGTAGACCTTGCCCGTGGCATTGCCCGCGAGGTTCACTTGCAGCGGCTTGAGGAAAGCCTTCAGCATCGGCGTCGTGTAGCCTTCGTACATGCGCCACACGCTGCTGAAATTGTAGTCGCTGAAGCTGCCCTGCTGCCGCATCTGCGCCGTGCTGCGGCCGCTGGATCCGCCGCCACCGGTCTGCACCAGCGATGTTTCATAATTGAAAAAACCATAGCTGAACGGGGAACCGGCGGACACGCGGCCGGCCACCGCGCCCACGGACGCGTAGCCGTCGCCGCTCACGGCGCCGCTGCTGAAGACATGGCTGACGCTGCCCGTGCTTTCACCGACCAGCCCGCCCATGTTTTCCATGGACAGGATGGGATCGGCGGTAACGGCCCGCCCCACGGCGCCGCTGGCATATGCATCGTCGATGCTGCCGCCGTTCAAGCCCACCAGGCCGCCGATGCTGCGCGCGCCAGTGACATTGCCGGTGGCATAAGACTGGCTCAGCGCGCCCTGGTTGTTGCCGACCAGGCCGCCGATCATCTCGCGCGCGCCCGTCACCACGCCGGTGGCGTACGAAGTCGCGATGCTGGCGCCGGACGCATTCGAGCCCGCCAGGCCGCCGATGGCGCCGCCGTTGTCGGCATTGACGCCGGTGACGGCGCCGCTGCTGGCCGACAGCGTGATGGCGCCGCCGTTGCTGCCCACCAGGCCGCCGACATTGCGCTGGCCGCTGACGGCGACGCTGCTGTTCACGCCGGATATAGTGCCGCTGACGACCTCGCCGGCCAGCGCGCCCACGTTCGCCCTGCCGGTGACGCTGCCGCCGCTCAGGGTCAGGTTGCGCAAGGTGCCGCCCTGCACGGTGCCAAACAGGCCTGCCGCCGGTCCTGGCACCAGGCTGCGGTCGATTTTCAAATTGCTGAGTGTAAATCCGCCGCCATCGAACATGCCGGAAAAACCGATGCCGCTGCCGGCGATCGGCACGAAGCCCTGGCCATCGTTCCAGTTCGCCGTGCCGCTGGCGTCGATATTGCCGGCCAGGCGATAGCTGTTGCCCAGACCGAGGCTGGCGATGCCTTGCAAGCCATAGATATCGGCGAGCAGATAAGGTGTGGCGGCACCGTCGCCGCCGGCCACGCGCAGGAAACTGGCGCCGCTGCCGATGGTGAAGTTTCTGGCGCTAAATTCTGGCAGGGCCGCCGCGTTTTGCACCCAGACGCCGCCGTCGAGCACAAAGCTGCCGCCCACCGTCACGGCGCCCGTGGCCGTGATGGCGGAACCGGAATTGAGGTGCAGATCGCCGGTCCTGGCAAGCGCATCCGATATCCGCAAGCCGCCCGTATTCGTACCGTCGCCGATGGTCAGCGACGCGGCCGAGATGCCGGCCAGCTCAACCGCGTTCAAACTGAGGGCCGTACCCGATTTGGTGCCCAGGTCGATGCTGCGCGCACTGCTCAGGGGCTTGATGATGACATTTGCGCCGCCCGCCGTGCCGCCGACGTCGATGCCGCCGGCAACGGTGATATTGTCGGCCTGCAGGGTCACCGTCTGGCCGGCGATGCCGCTGCCAGCAAGCTGGCTGGCGCCGCCCGACAGATTGATGCCGCCCAGCGCGTCATTCGCGCGCAAGCTCAGATTGCCGTTACCGACATGGACCGTGGCGGCTCCTTCGATGCTGGCGCCGGATAGCGAAATGTTGCCGCCGTTGCTGGTGATGGCCGCGTTCAGATTGACGTTTGATCCCAGGCCATAGTTGCCGCCGGTGCTAGCAGGGTCATTCGCCGACAGGGTCACATTGCCGCCGTTGGTGGTGATGGCGGCGTAGACATTGATGGTTTCACCCGCCTGCGCCGTCAGGCTGACGCCGGAATTGAGCATGTTCACCGAACTGCTGAAATTGATGCGGTGCAGGGCTTGCAAGGTGACGTCGCTGGTGGCGCCGGAGATCGTATCGGCGCCGATGCTGGTGCTGCCGCTCGACGGCATGTCGCTGAACTGATCGACATTGGCAAGGCTGCCGCCTGCGCCCTGCACCACGTCGATATCATACGGATCGAGCAGCCAGTTGCCGCGCTTGCCGCGCGCCGCGCTGGTATTGACGCGGATGCCGTCGACGGCCAGGTAATGGCCGGACGTTTCCACGAAGCCGCCGTCGCCGCCCTGCGCCCCGCCGCGCGCGGAAATGCTGCCGTGCACCTGGGCCGATTCATTGCCCCAGGCGATGACCTTGCCGCCGTTGCCGCTGACAATCGCATCGGCATTGACGCTGGCATCCTTGCCGACGAGCACTTGCCGCGCATTTTGCACGGCCGCGTTCTTGCCCTGGTAATCGCCGCCCAGCAAGACCGTGCCGCCACCCGTGGCGCCGCTGGCATCGACGCGCGCATTGCCTTGCAAGCCCACCTGGTCGCCCAGCACGCGGATCTCGCCGCCCTTGCCCGCCGCGCCCGTGGCGCTGGTGATGCTGCCCGCCTCGAGCAACGCCTTGCCGCTGGCCTTGAGCACGATCTTGCCGTTCTCGCCCATGACGGCGCTGTTTGCATTGAGCACGCCGCGCTGGCTGACCAGCGCGCCGGCCATGCCGATGCTGCCGCCCTGGGCGATGATCTGGCCCAGGTTCAGGGCCTGGTCCGCCGGCGCCGACACCAGCACGCGCAATTCCGGGTTGCCGGGGTCGGCCAGCTGCACGCTGCGCCCGGCCGACAGGATCACTTCGCCATTCGGCGCCGTGATGACGCCGGTGTTTTCCACGTTCGGCGCGATCAGCAGTACCTGCCCGCCCTTGCCGGCATTGATCACACCCGCATTGCTGACACCGCCGGCCGCGCCGCCCGCCGTAAACTGGCGCTTGCCAGCCAGGAAATCCTCATTCGACATACCCAGGCTGGACGCGACCAGGCCGTTCACGTCCACTCTCGCCCCATGGCCGAAGACGATGCCGTTCGGGTTGATCAGGAAGACCTTGCCGTTCGATTCCAGGCTGCCGAGGATCTTGCTGGGGTCTTGTCCCGTAATGCGGTTGAGTACGGCGCTATTGCCGTTTTGCTGGATGAAACGCGTGATTTCACCCGCATGGATGGAAAAACTCTGCCAGTTGATGATGGTGTTGGGCGTGTTCGTAATCGAGAACACATTGCCCTGCTGGTTGAACGTGGCTTGTCCATTGACCACCTGCGGCAAGGCGGGGTTGGCTTGCGCTGCGCCGAAACAGCCGGCGAGCAGCAGCGCCAGCGCCGTGCGCCGCAACGGCGGACCGCAGGGCGGCAACGGCAAGGCGGAAAAGGTGGCGTTATTGTGCATGGTGTTCATCCTGATGCTAGTAAGCCAAGGCGAGTCGGAAATGCAGGCGGTTGGCGCCGCGCTGGCCCGTGTCGCCGCCGTTGACGACGTGCGCGTAATCGAGTTGCAGATTGGCGTAGCGGCTCAGCAGCAAACGCACGCCGAGTCCCCCGCTGGCGATGCCTTGCGAGGCGCTTTCGCCGGGCAGCGCATGGTTGCGGCGCAGCCAGGCCGTGTCATAAAACGCCAGCGCGCGGCACTGGTAGCCGAGGGCCTGGCCGCACCAGTTCGGCGTGTACAGCTCCAGATTCAGGCTGGCGCCGGAATCATTCGCTACCTCGCGCTCGGCGAAGCCGCGCACGGACGCGGCACCGCCGGCGCCGAACTGCTCGCCAGGCACCAGCGCGTCCGGCGTGACCTGGGCATTGAACAGGGCGCGCCATTGCCAGTCGTTGGCCAGCACGCGGCCCGAGCTGGCGCTCAGCCGCAAGGTATTGTAGGCGGCCTTGGCATGCGCGCGCACGCGGTCGAAATCGGCTTGCGCACCGTGTTTTCCACCAGGAATGTTATGCGTGAAGGTGACAGCCACGCTGGTCTCGCCTGCGGGCAGCGACCAGGCGCCGATATAGCTGACGCTGAGCGGGTGCACGGTAACATCGGCGCCCAGCTCCATGCCGAACAGCTGCACGCTGTTGCGGTAAGCCTTGTAATCGATGCCGTACACGAGCTTGGGCTCGAAATCGTCGCGGCGGGCGAAGTTCTGGTTGTAGCGGATGCCGGCCATGCTGCCCTGGCCGCTGACGGCCAGATCAAAAATGCCAGCCGAAACGCTGCCCGAATCGACGTTCGAATAGCTGGCGAAAAAGTCCATCGAATCGCCCAGCGCGTACAGCGGCAAGTGGTAGCCGGCGCCATACACGCCGACCTTGTCCGGTTTTTCCAGGCTGCTCGTGTATTGCAAACTGGCAACATGATCGCGCCCGAACAGATTGGCATGCTGCAGCACCACGCCCGCGTGCGTCTTGCCCGTTTGCGTATTGCCCGTATTGTCCACGTTGAGCATGGCTTTCCAGGGCTTCTCATCGGCTACCGTGACGCTGGCGTCGATGGCGCCCGCCGGTTCGTCGGCCTGCAGGCGCACTTCGATCTTGCGCGCCGGGTTTTCATTGGCCAGCTTCAGGCTTTGCGACAGGGCCGCCAAGTTCGGCGTCTCGCCTTCGCGGAGATGCGGCAAGGCGCGCCGCACATTGGCCTCGTCCACATAGGCATTGCCGCTGACGGCAACCTTGCCCAGCGGTGTTTGCAGCACGCTCAGGCGCACCACGCCCCGTTCCAGCTCCTGTTCAGGCAATTGCACCTGCACGGCGCCGTAGCCGCGCGCGCGATAGGCGTTTTCCAGCGCCTCGACGGCGCGCGCCAGGTAGGAAAAATCGCGCTGCGGCCCCGCAAACGGCGCCAGCAAGGCCTGCACGTGGACGTCGCTGAGCAAGGTGTTGCCCTGCACCTCAAAACGGCTGATGTCGAAGCGCGGCACGCCGTCCTCCTGCGCAGCAGGCGTGGTGTCATCCATGGAAACGGCAGCGCCGGCGGCGCCGACGGCGAACAGCAGCGCGGAACCCGCAAGCAGGTGCACCAATCGATATGTCATGTGAAGGATTTCTTGTGTAACCGGACAAGCGCGCGGTCCCGCGGGCGCCAGGGCACTGTATCCGGCAATGGATTGAAGACAAATTTTAGACGGCTTTTAGTTTCCAGTCAGAAATTTCTAACGTTTTCCCGCGATTTTCACGGCAGCAGCACCATACATCATGCATACAAGCGCGAAAAATGATGCAAGCGACAACATTTTCCGGTCACATCACGGCCTTATTTATTACGCAATACGGTCACGCCATCCCAGTGGACTGGCGGCGGCGCAAGGCGGTACTGCGCCAGCCGCCCCGCGTACAGGCGGTACAGACCGTCTTCGGGGAAATCCGTCTGCAGGCTGGCCACGGCGGCCGCGGCAGCGTCCCAGTCCCGCGCGCGCAACAGCGCCAGGGCCTCGCTCCAGCGCGCCAGCTGGGCCAGTTCCTGCGCATCCGCATCGTCGCGCATGCCGCGTGGCTCGAAAATGGCCACGGCCTCCTGCTTGCCCAGCACCCTGACCAGGTCCAGCTCGCGATACAGGAAGGCGGGAGCCGCCGCGCGCGTGGCGGCCCCCACGACGATGCCCACGCCATATTGCTTGCTGGCCCCCTCCAGGCGCGCGGCCAGATTGACGTTGTCGCCCATCACGGTATAGGCGCGGCGAATGCGCGAGCCCATGTCGCCCACATGCATGGCGCCCGTATTGATGCCGATGCCGATGCGCAGCGGCGGCCAGCCGCGCGCGCAAAACTGCTGGTTCAGCCGCGCCGCGCTGCGCTGCATCAGCAGCGCGCTGGCCACGGCCCGGCTGGCATGGTCGGCAAAGGCCACGGGCGCGCCCCAGAACGCCATCACAGCGTCGCCGATGTATTTGTCCAGAGTGCCGCCGTGGCTGTCGCGGATATCCTGCGACATGGCGGTCAGGTACTGATTGATGTATTCGCGCAGCGTGGCAGGCGCCAGCTGCTCGGAAATGGCCGTAAAGCCGCGCACGTCGGCAAACAGCACCGTCAATTCGCGGTTCTCGCCATCCATCGTGTAACGCTGCGGGTTGTCCGCCATCTCGGCCACCAGTTCGGGCGCCACGTATTCGCCGAAGCGGGCCACCAGCGCGCGTCCCTTGCGCACCTCGAAAAAATAGCCCCAGGCCAGGTTGACGATGAACAGCGCGACGATCAGCAGCAACAGCACGGCACCGCCCAGCACCAGGTCGTGCACGGCGTACAGGTACAGGTTGATGCCGATGGCGGCCGCCAGCGCGCCCACGGCAGCCAGCATGACGCCGGCCGGCGGCAGCACGGCCAGTGCGCCGGCCAGCAGCAGGCCAAACAGCACGATCTGCACCAGTTCGAGCGCCGGCGCGTAGTCGGGGCGTGCCTTGAAGCGCCCGTCGAGGATGGACTTGATCAGGTTGGCATGCACTTCCACCCCCGGATATTCCGCATTCACGGGCGTGGCGCGAATATCGTTCAGGCCAGGCGCGGTGGTGCCCACCAGCACGATGGCGCCCTTGAGCAGCGCGGCAGGCACCGTGCCGGCCAGCACGTCGGCAGCGGAGACATATCGGAAGGCGCCGCCGGCGGGGCCGCCCGTGCCGCGGTACTGCACCGTGGTGGTCAAGGCTTCGCCGACGGGAATCGCCATCGCGCCGCGCGGCGCAAACAGCACGACGTGTTCCAGGCCGCCATTCGCCAGTTCGCGTGCCGACAGGCTGTCGGCCGTGCCCGTGAAACGGGGGGCGATGGCGCGCGCCTGCAGGTAGACGGCGGCCGTGGCCAGCGACAGCGAAGGGTAATAGCCATCGCCGATACGCTGCAACAGGGTCGAGGAACGCACCACGCCATCGGCGTCGGTCAGCGCCGTGAAGATGCCGGCGCCGCGCGCGGCCGCCTGCAGGGGCGCGATATTGGCTTCGTAGCCGCGCGCCACGTAGGCCGTGAGCGTGCGCCCGTTCAAATCGGCGACGGTGAAGGCGGGCTTGGGCAGCACGCCCTTCCTTTGCTGCGCCGAGACGCTGTAGCCGAGCACCACGGGCTGGCCGCGCATGGCATCGGCCAGCAGGCCGTCGTAGTCCATGGCCGGACGCAGTTTTTCCAGCTGCGCCGGCAAGCCGGGCACGCCGGCCAGTTCGCCGCGCGCCAGCCTTTCCAGCACGGCGTAGCCGGAGCTGGTGTCAGGCTCGGGAAAGGAAATATCAAAGCCCAGCGCTGCCACGCGGTAATGGCCGGTGAGCTGGCGCACCAGGCGCGCCTGGACGTCGCGGCCCCAGGGAAAGCGCCCTATCCGCGCCAGGCTTTGTTCATCGATATCGACGATGACGATGCGGCCGTCGAGCTGCGGCTTTTCCGCGCGCATGCGCCAGTCGCCCAGCATGGCGTCCAGACGCGCGATGTTTTCGTTGCCTGCCAGACAGGCGATGGCGGCGCCCAGGATCAGGAGCACGCCCAGCAGCCAGCGCGCGCCATGCCTGCGCAAGGCCGGCGACAGCTTCAAGGGGTGTAGCCCGGGATGGACGCCTCGTCGACGGCATCGATCTGGCTCGGATGCAGGTGCTTTTCAGCAAAGGTCAGATACACCTTGCTGCGGATGAAGACGTCGAACAGCTCCGGGTCGATATGCCCGTTCAGGCTGAAATTGCCGAGGATGCGCAGGGATTCGGACAGCGGCTTGCCTTTTTTATACGGCCGGTCGCGCGCCGTCAGCGCCTCGAAAATGTCGGCGATGGCCATCAGCCGCGCCGGCACCGACATCTGCTCCCTGGTCAGCCCCCGCGGATAGCCCTTGCCGTCCATGCGCTCGTGGTGACCGCCCGCATACTCGGGCACCTTGCTCAGGTGCTTGGGCCATGGCAGCGCCTCGAGCATGCGGATCGACACGCTGATATGGTTGTTGACGATGGCCCGTTCGGCCGCCGTCAGGGTGCCGGCGCGGATGGTCAGGTTTTCCGTCTCGTCGGCGTCGAGGAAATCGCTCAGTTCGCCGTCGGCCGCGCGCCAGCGGCGCCGCGCGATCTGCCGCACTCTTTCCTGGTCGGCCGGCGCCATGCTTTCACCGCCCACATTGACGCGGCGGATGAACTCGCGCTCTTCGCGCAGCGCGGCCTGTTCCTGCGCCAGCGCCTGCATGATGGCGTCCTTCTGCTGCGGCTGCGCCGCCTGCTGGCGCAGGGCGGCGATCTCGGCGTCGCGCAGCAGCACTTCGTAGCGCGTGTCGATCAGGGCGATGCGATCAAAAATGGTTTCCAGCTTGGTGGCCTTGTCGACCACGTGCACGGGCGTGGTGATCTTGCCGCAATCGTGCAGCAGGCCTGCCAGCCACAGCTGCTTGCGCTCGTTCTCGCTGAGGCGAAACTGGGCCAATGGCCCCGTATCGACAGCATGGGCGGCGTCGGCCAGCAGCATCGTCAGTTCGGGCACGAACTGGCAATGGCGGCCCGTGTACGGCGACTTTTCATCGATGCCGATATTGATCAGGGTGACGAGCGACTCGAGCAGCTCTTCGAGCTGCGAAATGAGCAGCTGGTTCGTCAGCGCCACGCCAGCCTGCGCCGCCAGGGCTTCGATGAAACGCTGGTCGGTCGGCGAAAAGGCGCGCACCTGGCCCGTCTCGCCATCCTTGGCATTGATCAGTTGCAGCACGCCGATCAAGTCTCCCTCGTGGTCGCTCATGGGCACCGTCAGGATCGATTGCGTATGGTAGCCATGATGGCGGTCGAATTCGCGCATGCCGGAAAAATTGAAGGCCTCGTCGCGGTAGACGTCGGCGACATTCACGCAGCGGCGCAGGTTGGCGGCATACGCGGCCACCGATGCCAGGTTGGCCTGGCCGGCGGCGTCGAACAGGGGCACGCCGGGCAAGCCGATGTCCGCCCCTTGCATGATGCCCAGGCTGTCGTTGACGCTGATGTGGAAATCGAGCTGGCGGCCGTCCGCGGCGGGCCGGTACAGCGTGGCGCCGTCGGCGCCGCTCATGTTTTTTGCCAGCATAACGATGCGCTGCAACAACGGTCCGAGATCGCGCCCCTGGCCTCCCTGTCCATGGCCGAGCGCGACACTGAGCTCGGTCAATTGCTCCAGTCTGTGGGCGATTTTCTCAGGGTGCAGCTGAGGCATGTTGGCAGCGATCAGGTAATGGGCAAGCAAAAAAAGGGGAAGTCGGCAAGCGCCAGTGTAACGGCCGTCCCGCGCACTGTACATTACTTAGTCACAACAGAATGAAATAACTTGCCGTGTTGCAACACTCACAAATGTTGCCGCCAATCTCATTAATTAGAATAGAATCAACAATAATTACACTGTAACAAGGTACTGAATGAAATTCACGTTCAGGGGCGTACGCGGCTCTATCCCCTCCCCCGGTCCGCGCACGGCCCGCTATGGCGGCAACACCACGTGCATCGAAGTGCGCACCGACGACGACAGCCTGATCATTCTCGATGCGGGCAGCGGCATCTTTTCACTGGCGCAGCAGCTGCCGGCGGGCCAGCCCGTCGATGCGCACGTCTTCATCACGCACAGCCACTGGGACCACATCCATGGCTTGCCCATGTTCTCGCCCCTGTTCGTGGCCGGCAACCGCATGCGCCTGCATGGCGCCATGGACGCCATCAGCGGGCGCGGCATCGAGCATGTAATGGCGGTGCAGCTGCAAAACAGCTACTTTCCCGTCAGCGAAGCGGCCATGGCGGCCCGCATCGAGTACCGCACCCTGGCGCCCGGCGACACCGTCGAAGTGGGGAGCGCGCGCGTGCGCGGCGCGGAAATGAACCATCCGGTCGTCAACCTGGGCTATCGCATCGACTGCGCCGGCGCCTCGCTGTTTTTCAGCGGCGACCATGAACCGTTCTACAACCTGCATCCGCCCGGCCATGCCGAACACGCGGCCTGCGCGGCGCGCAACGCGCAGCGCCAGGCCGGCATCGATGCGCTGGTCGCCGGCGTCGATGCGCTGATCATGGACTGCTCCTACACGCGCGAGGAATACCCGGGCAAGCAGGGCTGGGGCCACGGCACCTTCGACGCGGCCTTCGACCTGGCCCTGCGCTGCGGCGCGCGGCGCCTGTACTGCACCCACCACGAACCGACGCGCAGCGACGCGCAACTGGAAGCCGTGTTCGCCGACGTGATGGGCCGCTATGCGAGCCGGCTGGGCAGCCTGCAGGTCTTCCTCGCCAGCGAGGGGCTGACGGTGGAACTGGCCGGCGCATAAAAAAAGGGAACCTTTTGGTTCCCTTTTTTATACATGCGCCCAGTTGACCCAAGGCCATCTGAAAACCGTAGCGAGCAAGCCCGATATCGGACTGAGTAGCGGAGCTGTACTTTAGTACAGTGAGCAACGGATATTCGATAGTGGGCTGCGCAGTAGGTTTGCAGAGGTGCCTTACATGATGTGGTGGCCAATCCACCAGGCGACTGCCGCGACAAACGCGGAAGCGGGAATCGTGAAGATCCAGGCCCAGACGATATTGCCAGCCACGCCCCAGCGCACGGCCGACATTTTTTGCGACGAGCCGACGCCGACGATGGCACCCGTGATCGTATGCGTGGTCGACACGGGAATGCCCAGCGCCGTCGAGACGAACAGGGTGATCGCGCCGCCCGTTTCGGCGCAGAAGCCGCCGACCGGTTTCAACTTGGTGATCTTCTGGCCCATGGTCTTGACGATGCGCCAGCCGCCGAACAGGGTGCCGAAGCTGATCGCCGTGTAGCACGAGATGATGACCCACATCGGCGGCATCTGGTCGTTCGCGCTGGAATAACCTGCGGCGATCAGCAGCATCCAGATAATGCCGATGGTTTTTTGCGCATCGTTGCCGCCGTGGCCCAGGCTGTAGGCGGCGGCCGATGCCAGTTGCAGGCGGCGGAACCACTTGTCGACCTTGCGCGGCGTCGAGCGGACGAATATCCACGACACGAGCAGCATCATGATGGAGCCGAACACAAAACCCAGCACGGGCGCGATGACGATGAAGGCCACGGTTTTCCACAGGCCGGCCGCGACCAGCGCGCCCGTGCCCGACTTGGCGACGGCGGCGCCCACCAGGCCGCCGATCAGCGCGTGCGAGGACGACGATGGAATGCCGTAGTACCAGGTAAACAAATTCCAGAAGATGGCGCCCATCAGCGCGCCGAAGATCACGTACTGGTCGATCACGGCCGGGTCGATGGTGCCCTTGCCCACCGTGGCGGCCACGGTCAGCTGGTGGAACACGAAGATGGCGACGAAGTTGAACGTGGCGGCCATGGCAACCGCGGTCTGCGGTTTCAATACGCCCGTCGAGACCACCGTGGCGATCGCGTTGGCGGCATCGTGGAAGCCGTTCATGAAGTCAAACAGCAGCGCGAGGACGATCAACAGGCCTAGCACGTAGATGCTGATTTGTATGGTCATTGTAGTTTCTTTTCTGATTCTGGTTCAGGACAGGCCCAACGCTTACGCGTTTTCGACGATGATGCCTTCGATAATATTGGACACGTCTTCGCAACGGTCGGTCACGGTTTCCAGAATTTCGTAGATCGCTTTGAGCTTGATCAGGTTGCGCACGTCCGGTTCGTCGCGGAACAGCTTGGACATCGCGGCGCGCATCACATGGTCGGCGTCCGATTCCAGGCGGTCGATCTCTTCGCAGATGGCGACGATCTTGCGCGAATTATCCATGTTGTGCAGCATGGCGACGGCGTCGCGCACTTTCTCGGTGCAGGCCAGCACCAGTTCAGCCAGGCGCTTGGCTTCCGGCGTGACGGCTTTCAGGTCGTACAGCGAGACGGTTTGCGCGGCGTCTTCCAGCAGGTCGAGGATGTCGTCCTGGCGCGTGATCAGCTGATGGATGTCATCGCGGTCGATCGGCGTGATGAAGGTCTTGTGCAGCATTTCCACGGTGGCGTAGGTGACTTTGTCCGCCTGTTTCTCGATGCTTTCGATCGCATGCACGCGGTTTTCCAGGTCGTCGAAATTGGTCATCAGGCCGAGCATCTCTTTTGCGCCTTTGACGCACAGTTCCGCGTGCTGGTTAAACAATTCAAAAAACTTGCCCTCAGTGGGCATCAAGCGTCCAAACATGTCATTCTCCGTTAAGCATTGAGTCGTGTTATTTACTACAGAAAGCCGCCCCGTATGAGGGGGCGGCCGATGGAATTGCCAGTGCTGCTGAGTCTTAGTCGCCTTGGTAAAGCGCCAGGCCACCACTGTAATTGCCAAATTTGGTGTACTGCCCCATGAAGGTGAGGCGGATGCTGCCGATTGGACCGTTACGCTGTTTACCGATGATGATTTCGGCCGTTCCCTTGTCCGGCGAGTCGGGGTTATACACCTCGTCGCGGTAAATGAACAGGATCACGTCGGCATCCTGCTCGATAGCGCCCGATTCGCGCAAGTCGGACATCACGGGACGTTTGTTCGGGCGTTGCTCCAGCGAGCGGTTCAGCTGGGACAGCGCGATCACGGGACAGCCGAGTTCCTTCGCCAGGCCCTTCAAGCCCCGCGAAATCTCGGAAATTTCCGTGGCGCGGTTGTCGCCCGGGGTATTGGCCGACATCAGCTGCAAATAGTCGACGATGATCAGGCCAAGCTTGCCGCATTGACGCGACAGACGGCGCGAGCGGGCGCGCAATTCGATGGAATTGAGCGCCGGCGTTTCATCGATGTACAACTGCGCGTCGTTCATCTTCTGGATTGCATTCGTCAGGCGCGGCCAGTCTTCGTCGTTCAGGCGGCCCGTGCGCAGGCGGTGCTGGTCCAGCTGGCCGACGGAGCCGAGCATACGCATGGCCAGCTGGGCGCCGCCCATCTCCATCGAGAACACGGCCACGGGCAAGCCGCTGTCGATGGCCACGTTTTCGCCGATGTTGACGGAAAACGCCGTCTTGCCCATCGACGGACGTCCCGCCACGATCACCAGGTCGCCCGGCTGCAGACCCGAGGTCATGCGGTCGAGGTCGATGAAACCGGTGGGCACGCCCGTGATTTCACTCTGGTTGTCGCGGCTGTACAGTTCGTCGATGCGCTCGACCACTTGCGTCAGCAGGGGCTGGATGGCGGTCCAGCCCTGGGCGCCGCGCGCGCCTTCTTCGGCGATGGCGAAAATCTTCGATTCGGCCTCGTCAAGCATCTGCTTGACTTCCTTGCCTTGCGGGCTGAAGGCCGTGCCGGAGATATCGTCGGCGACGGTGATGAGCTTGCGCAGCACGCCGCGGTCGCGCACGATTTCGGCATAGCGCCGGATGTTCGCAGCCGATGGCGTATTTTGCGCCATGGCGTTCAGGTAAGCGAGTCCGCCCACATCCTCGGCCTTGCCGAGCTGGGTCAGGGTTTCAAAAACAGTAATGACATCGGCTGGCTTGGAAGCGTTAACCATCTTGACGATTTGCTCGAAGATGATGCGATGGTCATAGCGATAGAAATCCTCCGCATGCATGAAGTCGGCAATGCGGTCATAGGCGGCATTGTCGCGCAGCAGACCACCGATGACGGATTGTTCTGCTTCGATCGAATGCGGCGGAATACGGAGGGAATCCAGTTGCGGATCAGAGGGGGCGTTCATGGCGCGAATTATACCCGCTTCGGCGTGCCGGCAAAAATAAAGGGCTGAAAATGAGCGAAAAAAAGGCCACAAAAAAGCCGGGCGAACCCGGCTTTTCATAGTGCGGCAGCGCTTGCGGGCCAGGCCCGCAGACGATTACGCGTTCGCGTCTGGAACGACAGCGATCACCACTTCCACGACCACGTCGGTGTGCAGAGCAACCGAAACGTTGTGCTCGCCAACGATCTTCAGCGGGCCGGTAGGCATGCGGATTTGTGCTTTTTCAACAGCAAAACCTTGCTTGGTCAGCGCTTCAGCGATGTCGAAGTTGGTGACGGAACCGAACAGACGGCCATCGACGCCAGCTTTTTGAGCAACTTGAACGGTCAGGCCGCTCAGTTTTTCGCCCTGGGCTTGCGATGCGGCCAGTTTGGCGGCAGCAGCTTTTTCCAGTTCGGCGCGCTTGACTTCGAATTCAGCCACAGCGGTTGCCGTGGCACGACGTGCCAGGCGTTGCGGGATCAGGAAGTTACGTGCGTAACCGTCCTTGACTTTGACGACTTCGCCGAGGTTACCGACGTTTACAACTTTTTCTAACAGAATGATTTGCATAGTTCTTCTCCAGGAATATCTGACCGATTAAGCGTGGTGCAGATCGGTGTATGGCAGCAGCGCGAGGAAGCGAGCGCGCTTGATTGCGGTGTCGACTTGGCGCTGGTAGTGCGCTTTGGTACCGGTCAGGCGTGCTGGCATGATCTTGCCGTTTTCCTGGACGAAGTCTTTCAGCGTGTCGACGTCTTTGTAGTCGACTTGCTCAACGTGAGCTGCCGTGAAGCGGCAGAACTTCTTACGTTTGAACAATGGGTTTTGCTGTTTGCGTTTTTCTTTAAGCTTGAGCTTATTTTTGTCGAACTTTTTACCGAATGCCATGTCAGGCTCCTGTATCTAAAATGCGCTAGTCGGGAATGACTGCACTAAAATCAATGATGTGAAACACCAAACTCTTGCTGTTGCGGCTCTTTCTGGCCAGGAAACCCGTGAACTGATAGACCCCGCCCAAGCTTGCCTGGCTGAACCGGCCTGAAATTTCGCCAGCGGCAAGCGCGGCAACATCAAACTCGGTCAAACGGGCAATTCCTGCTTCCATCTGCTGCGAACTGTGTTGCAATACTGCATTCACAATCGGCAGCCCTGCCGGGGTATAGCGCAATATTTCGCGCTCGGCAATGATGGCGGTAACTTGTAGCTGGTTCAGCGCACGATCCTGGTCAGAAATTAAGCGGCTGCGGCTGGAGCGGCTGCTGGTGCTTCGGTGCGGTGGCTTTTGGCCGCGTCTTCGCGTTGTACCGATTTCATCATCGGCGAAGGAGCTGTTTCAGCTTTCTTCATTTTAACGGTCAGGTGACGCAACACGGCATCATTGAATTTGAATGCTGTTTCCAACTCGACCAGGGTCTCGTTGTCGCATTCGATGTTCAGGCAGATGTAGTGTGCTTTAGGCAGCTTTTGGATCGAGTAAGCCATTTGACGGCGGCCCCAATCTTCCACGCGGTGAACCGAACCGCCGCGGGTGGTTACGCTGGCTTTGTAGCGTTCGATCATCGCGGGCACTTGCTCGCTTTGGTCCGGATGGACGATAAAGACTATTTCATAATGACGCATGCAAACTCCTTCAGGTCGGATTAATAATCGCCCACCCCGGCGTCAAGACGGGTGTGGGAAGGTCAGCCGAAGATTATAACCGCCTTTTGCGAACTATTCAATGATTGCTTGCGCCGCGCCCGCCAGCGACCGCCGTTCTTGCCCGAACAGCAGGTTTTCTTTCAAAATCGCTGAAAAAGGCCGAATTCCGCTTGCATAGTGGGCGATACTGTACAAAAATACAGACTGTTCATATAGACAGCATTTTAGTATGCACCCACCGCTCATGATCAAGCTGACAGCACGACAAGAACAAATCCTGAACCTGATCAAGGATGCGATTGAAAACACGGGCTTTCCGCCCACCCGTGCCGAAATCGCCAATGAACTGGGTTTCAAATCGGCCAACGCGGCCGAAGAGCATCTGCAGGCCCTGGCCCGCAAGGGCGCCATCGAGATCTCGCCGGGCACTTCGCGCGGCATCCGCCTGATCGGTGCGGCGGCCGAGGCGCTGCCGAAGGTAGCGCCGGCCCTGCTGATGTCGCTGCCCCTGATCGGCCGCGTGGCGGCCGGCTCCCCCATCCTGGCGCAGGAAAACCTGGAAGCGAGCTACAACGTCGACCCGGCCCTGTTTTCGGCCAAGCCGGACTTCCTGCTGAAAGTGCGTGGCTGGTCCATGCGCGACGCCGGCATCATGGATGGCGACTTATTGGCCGTCAAAAAGGTCGACAGCGCCAAGAACGGGCAGATCGTCGTTGCCCGCATCGGCGACGAAGTCACCGTCAAGCGCTACAAGAAGACGGGCTCCGTCATCGAACTGTTCCCGGAAAATCCCGACTTCAAGGTCATCACCGTATCGCCGGAAGACGAATTCGCCCTGGAAGGTTTAGCCGTAGGTTTGATGCGCAGCTGGCATTAAGTTGCACGCCGGGGTCAGACCCGCCGGGTCTGACCCCAGTTTTTAGTTGCCCCCGTCTCATGCCTGACACGCAAGTTTCAATGCCCGACAAAACCGTCGCGAGCGGAAGGGAAAGGTGGCCGAGAAGCGGAACCATACTCAGTACGGGGGCGCCGAGCCGGTGAGCATCGCAAGCCGCCTATACCGACGCGCAGCAGGTTTGGCTGGACATCATTCCTCAAGCGCGCTGCTGAAATCCTCGAGCAGATCCACCTCGTCCTCGATACCGACGGAAACGCGGATCAGCGACTCGGCGATGCCCATGCTGGCGCGCCGCTCGGCCCCCATCTCGTAGAAAATCGTGTGGGCGACGGGAATGACGAGGGTGCGCGTGTCACCGAGGTTACTGGCTGGAATGGCCAGATTCAGGCGATTCAGGAAATCGAAGCAATCGATGCCATCCTTCAACTCAAAACTGAACAACGAACCATAGCTGCGGAACAGGTCCGTCGCCAGCGCGTGCTGCGGGTGCGACGGCAAGCCCGGATAGTGCACGGCAGCGACGCGCGGGTCCGCCTGCAGCATCGTCGCCAGCGCCAGGGCGTTCGAGCAGGTGCGATCCAGGCGCAAGGCCATGGTTTCCGCGCCGACGGCGAGATGGTGCGCCGCTTCCGGGCCCAGCGAGGCGCCGAAATCGCGCAAGGCCTTGGCGCGGATCTGCGCGATGCCCCACTGGGCCGGCGCCGCCTTCTTGTAATTCTCGAAAATGTTCGGATACTGTGTCCAGTCGAACACACCCGTGTCCGTCAAGCTGCCGCCGAGCGCATTGCCGTGGCCGCCGATGGATTTCGTCAAGGCGTTGACCACCAGGCCCGCGCCCACGGCTTTCGGGCGGAACAGGTAGGGCGTCGTCATGGTGTTGTCGACGATGTACAAAATGCCCTTCTCGCGGCACAGGTCACCGATTTTTTTCAGGTCAGCGATTTGTGTGCGCGGATTGGCAATAGTTTCCACGAAAACAATCCGCGTGGCCGGCGTGATGGCGGCCGCCACATTCGCCACATCGGTGGCGTCGACGAAGGACACGGCCATGCCCTGTCCCGTTACCGTTTGCCACAGGCTGTTGGTATTGCCGAACAGAAAGGCCGACGACACCACGTGGTCGCCCGCGCGCAGCAAGGACTGCACCACGGCGCCGATGGCGCCCATGCCGGTGGCGAAGCACAGGGTCGCCACGCCGTCTTCCATCTTGTTGACCTTGTCTTCCAGCGCGGACACGGTCGGGTTACCCTGGCGGCCATAGCGAAAGCCCGGCTCCTTGCCCTGGAAGACGGAGGCGAGCTGGCGCGCGTCGCCGTAGCCGAAGGCAACGGAGGTGTGCACGGGCTTGTGCAGCGAGCCGTGCTCGATGCCCTTGCGGCGGTCGTTATGCAGGATGGTGGTGGTAAAGCCGTAGTTTTTTTTATCGTTCATGATCGCGGAGCAAAAAAAGCCCGGCGCTAGCCGGGCAAGATAATTACGCTTCTGTCGTTGCCAGGTTCAGGTTCAGCTGGGAACGGGGCGTATCTTCGGGCGCTGCCGCCTTCGGATGGTGGCGCGCATATTCGAGGCGGTCCAGGTATTCCTGCGACACGTCGCCCGTCACGTAGACGCCGTCGAAGCATGACGCCTCGAAGTTCGTCAGGGCCGGGTTGACGTCGGCAATCGCCTGCTTGAGGGCGCCGATGTCCTGGTACACCAGGTAATCGGCCGTGATTTCGCGGCACACTTCTTCCGTCGTGCGGCCGTAGGCGATCAGCTCGTCACGCGTCGGCATGTCGATGCCGTATACGTTCGGGTAGATCACCGGCGGCGCGGCCGAGGCGAAGATGACCTTCGTCGCGCCCGCTTCGCGCGCCATCTGCACGATTTCACGGCTGGTGGTGCCGCGCACGATGGAGTCATCGACCAGCAAGACCACTTTGTCCTTGAATTCCGATGGAATCGCGTTGAGCTTCTGGCGCACGGATTTCTTGCGCGCCGCCTGGCCCGGCATAATAAAAGTGCGGCCGATGTAGCGGTTCTTGATGAAGCCTTCGCGGTACTCGATGTTGAGCGCCATGGCCAGCTGGATGGCGGCCGGACGCGAGGAGTCGGGAATCGGCATGACCACGTCGATATGCACGCCAGGCAACTCGGTGCGGATTTTTTCCGCCAGGTATTCGCCCATTTTCAGGCGCGTGGCGTACACGGAGGCGCCGTCGATGACGGAATCGGGACGGGCCAGGTAGACGAATTCGAACACGCACGGATTCAGGCTGGCGTTATCGGCGCACTGAGCGCTATGCAATTGCTTGTCGGCATCGATGAAGACGGCTTCGCCGGGGCCGATGTCACGCACGAAGCGGAAACCCATGCCTTCCAGGGCCACGGATTCGGAGGCGATCAGGTATTCAGGCCCCTGCTCCGTTTCATTGATACCCAGGCACAGCGGGCGGATGCCGTGCGGGTCGCGGAAGGCCAGCAAGCCCACGCCGGCGATTTGCGCCACGGCGGCATAGCCGCCCTTGACGCGGCGGTTCAGCACGGTGACCGCCTTGAAGATGGCGTCGGGGTCCAGGTTCAGGCCCGTCGTCGCTTCCTGGATTTCATGCGCCAGCACGTTGAGCAGCACTTCCGAGTCGGAATCGGTATTGATGTGACGGCGGTCGTTCTTGAACATTTCCTGCTTCAACTGCTCCCAGTTGGTCAGGTTGCCATTGTGCGCCAGCGTGATGCCGAACGGCGCATTCACATAAAACGGCTGTGCTTCCTCTTCGCTCGACGAACCGGCCGTCGGGTAACGGCAGTGGCCGATGCCCGTAGTGCCTTGCAGCGAACGCATATTGCGCGTACGGAAGACGTCACGCACGAGGCCGTTGGCCTTGTGCATGGAAAACATACTGCTGTGATTTGTCGCAATCCCTGCCGCATCCTGACCGCGATGTTGCAAGAGCAACAATGCATCATAGAGCAATTGATTGACAGGTTGATGGGAAACGACGCCGACGATGCCACACATGGTGTGCTCCTAAACTGTGCTACTGATTTTAAAAAAAATTCAAAATTTCACATGCTGCGCGTAGGCGGCAGGCAGATAAGGCTTGATGGCGCGCGCGCCCTGCTCCGCGAGCGGGCTGAGCAGCGCGTTTTTCCAGAAGGGCTGCTGCGGTACGGAAGTCATGCCGCACAAGATGACGGCGGTCAGCACGATCACAAGGCCCCGCGCCAGGCCGAACAGGCTGCCCAGGGTACGGTCAGCCAGGCTCAGGCCTGTCACCTTGACCAGCGCGTCGACCGTCATGGACAGCAATCCCATCAAAATGCGCACGCCGATGAACAGCACGACGAAAGCCAGCAACAGACGGATGGCTTCGCCCGGCACGGCTTCCGGCAGGAATTTCGCCAGGGTGGCGCCATAGGCGTTGGCAATGACGAACGCCACGATCCAGCTGACCAGCGACAGTATTTCCTTGACCAGGCCGCGCATCATGCTGATCAGCACGGACGTGGCCAGCACGAACAGCACCAGGTAATCGAAGATCGTCACGCGCGTTCAGCCTTGCATCGTCACACCGGCACCAGGCTGCCGCCCAGGCCCAGTTTTTGCAGCTTGGCGCGTGTCTTTTCCGCATCGTCACGGCTGCCGAACGGCCCCACTCTTACACGGATGCGCTCGCCCGCCGGGCTGGAGACTTTCTGCGTGTACGACTTGATGCCTGCTTCCCGCAGCTTCTCCTGCAATTCGTCGACCTTGTCCTGCGTCGCCAGGGCCGCCACCTGCACCACGAACTTGCCATTGCCGGCATCGTGCGCTTTTTCCTGTGGCTTATCGAGCGGCTTGCCCTCCAGAATTGCCATGGCGCGCGCCGCATCGTCGGCCGACTGCGCCGGCTTGGCCGGTTTCGGCTCCGGCTTGGCTTCCGGTTTTACTTCATGTTTGGGTTCCGGCTTCGGTTCAGGCTTGGGCTCGTGCCTGGCTTCCGGCTTGGGCTCGTGTTTCGGCTCCGGCTTCGGCTCCACCTTGACAGGCTTGGGTTCAGGTTTCGGCTCGACATAGGCCGGCTTCACCGGCGCAGGCTCGGCAGCTGCCAACACGGGTGCCGGCGCCGGCTTGGGCCTGGCGACTGGCGGCAGCGGCGCATCGACAATTTCCTCGGACTGGTCCAGGCCAGTGTTTGCAGCCGCCTGGGCTGGCATGGCCGGCACCGGGGCCGGCGCAGGCGCAGCAGCCGCCTTTTCTTTCGAGGGGATGTCGATGGCGATGTCGTTGACGGGCGCTTTCGGTTCGGAATCGAGCAGCATCGGCAAGCCGACGGCGACGCCCAGGGCCAGGGCGATGGCCCCGACCAGGCGGCGGCGTGCGCGCTTTTTTTCAGGCAAGACCGGGTCCGGCGTTTCCTTGCCGCCACGGCGCGATCCGCCGCCACCGGAGGTGTTGGCAGCGCGTTTGCGGGTCGGCGACTGTGCTTCGCCAGGGACATAAAAGCCGCTGTCTTCGCCAGAGGATTCTTGCTTGTTTTTAAACAGTTTCGAGAACAAGCCCATGCGTGATTTTCAGTCGAGTGCGTTTCAGTGAAGTGAGGATTTTCGGGCCTTCATCACGCCGGCAACGGTGAGGAAAGAACCAAAGACCACAATTCTATCATTCTCACCGGCCCGGCTCATTGCATTTGCAAAAGCTTGTGCCGGATCATCGAAAATAGACACAGTATGCTCGCTGCTGTCGGGTTTATCTTCCAACATGATCTGCACCTTGGCGGCCAGCTCGGAGGCCGTGGCCGCGCGCGGCGACGGCAGGCCCGCCAGGCACCAGTGATCGACGTGCTCGCTCATGGCGGCGAGCACGCCATCGATATCCTTGTCGTGCATGGAGCCGAACACGGCATAGGTGTACGGGTGGAATCCCATATTGCCCAGGTTCTGGTTGAGGGCCGAGGCCGCGTGGGGATTATGCGCTACATCAAGGATCACGCTGGGACGGCCAGGCAAGACCTGGAAGCGGCCCGGCAGTTCCACCGTCACGAGGCCCGTGCGCACTTCCTGCGCGCCCACGGGCAGTTTCAATTTCAGCACTTCCAGCGCGGCCAGCACGGCCGTCGCATTGAGGATCTGGTTGGCGCCGCGCAAGCTCGGGTAGGCCAGCGAATTGCGGCGCTGTTCGCGCCCGCCATAGTTCCACTGCTGCTTGTCGCCCGAATAGTTGAAATCGCGGCCCATCAGCCACAGGTCGGCGCCGATGGCCTCGGCATGGTCGATCAAGGATTGCGGCGGCACGGGGTCGCTGCAGATGGCCGCCTTGCCCGGGCGGAAGATGCCGGCTTTTTCAAAGCCGATCGCTTCGCGCGTGTCGCCCAGGTAATCCGTGTGGTCGATATCGACGCTGGTGACGATGGCCACGTCCGCGTCGATCACATTGACGGCGTCCAGGCGCCCGCCCAGGCCCACTTCCAGGATGGCCACGTCGAGCTTGGCCTGCGACAGCAGGTGCAGGATGGCCAGGGTGGTGAATTCGAAATACGTGAGCGGCGTGTCGCCGCGCACGGACTCAACAAAGTTGAAGCTGGCGACAAGCTGTTCGTCGCTGGCCATCTCGCCCAGCACGCGGGCGCGCTCATTGAAATCGAGAAAATGCGGCTTGATGTACAAGCCCACTTTGTATCCGGCGCGCAACAGCACCGATTCCAGCATGGCGCAGGTGGAACCCTTGCCATTCGTGCCCGCCACCATGATCACGGGGCAAGTAAAAGCGAGCTGCATGCGCGCCTTGACGGCTTGCACGCGGTCCAGGCCCATGTTGATCTGGGTTTCCGAATGGCGGGTTTCCAGCAGGGCGAGCCAGTCCGGCAAGGTGGTGGGGAGGTTTTGCATGGGAGACTTCTTGATGAGGAGACAGTGCGCGCGGCGCGCAGACGGTGTGGCGTGGCAACCAGGCGGGTCCGCAGGACACCGCCCGGCCTGTAACTATTTACGATTAAGCAAGCACTTCAACGGCCTGGTTCTGCAACAAGGCCAGCAGACGGGCGATTTCTTCGCGCATCTTGCGGCGGTCGACGATCATGTCGACGGCGCCCTTGGTGACGAGGAACTCGGCGCGCTGGAAGCCTTCCGGCAGTTTTTCGCGCACGGTGTTTTCAATCACGCGCGGGCCGGCGAAGCCGATCAGCGCTTTCGGCTCGGCGATGACGACGTCGCCCATGAAGGCGAACGAAGCGGACACGCCGCCCATGGTCGGGTCGGTCAGCACGCTGATGAATGGCAATTTCTTTTCCGACAACTTGGTCAGCATGGCCGTGGTTTTCGCCATCTGCATCAAGGAAAGCAAGCCTTCCTGCATGCGCGCGCCACCGGTGGCGGTGATGCAAATGAACGGCACTTTCTGCTCCAGTGCGATCTGCGCGCCACGCACGAAGCGCTCGCCCACGACAGAACCCATGGAGCCGCCCATGAACTCGAATTCGAAGCACGCCACGACCACTGGCAGGCTCATGATGGCGCCGCCCATGACAACCATCGCATCGGTCTCGCCCGTCGCTTCCATGGCAGATTTCAGGCGGTCCGGGTATTTCTTGCTGTCCTTGAACTTCAAGGTATCGACAGGCAGGATTTCCTGGCCGATTTCATAGCGGCCGCCCGCGTCGAGCAGGCTGTCGAGGCGTTCACGCGCGCGGATGCGCATGTGGTGATCGCATTTCGGGCACACGTGCAAATTCGATTCCAGGTCCGTACGGTACAGCACGGCTTCGCACGACGGGCACTTGACCCACAGGCCTTCCGGCATGGTCTTGCGCGCGGCAGCATCAGAACGCTGGATGCGCGGTGGCAGCAGTTTTTCCAACCAACTCATATTTTCTCCTTGGGCCCTTGCAGGGGTAGCGTCGGTGGACGCCCCCCGGCAGACGGTCAACGGCGACGCCCCGCGGGGCGCCACCAAAAATTTTATCTATTGCACAATAACAGGCATTCAGTGGCCGAAGTGTAGCCGTTTATCGCCGGGCTGTCGAACTTTGCCGCCAACACATCTTACGTAAAAGGCAAGATTACTCAGGCATCCAGTGCGGCGCGGATGCCAGCTGTAAAGCTGCGCACGGCGTCGACGGCGCCCCCTTCAGGGGCATTTTCAATTTCCTGGATGATGCGGCTGCCGATGACGACGGCATCGGCCACCTTGGCAACGGCCCTGGCTGTGGCGCCATCGCGGATGCCGAAGCCCACGCCGATAGGCAATTTTACATGCTGGCGGATGGCCGCGAGGCGCTCCGCCACCTGTTCCGTATCAATGTTTCCCGCTCCCGTGACACCTTTCAGCGACACGTAATAGCTGAAGCCGCCACCAACCTTGGCCACTTGCGCGATGCGTTCTTCCGTCGAGGTAGGCGCCAGCAAAAAAATCAGGTCGAGTCCCGCCGCCCGCATGGCGGCCGCGAACTGCTCGCACTCTTCCGGCGGATAATCGACGACGATGGCGCCATCGGCGCCTGCAGCTTGCGCTGCATCAATAAACGCGGCGCTGCCGATGCGCTCGATCGGGTTTGCGTAGCCCATCAGCACCACGGGCGTCGTCTGGTTCGTTTCGCGGAACTGGCGCACGTAGCCGAAGACGTCGTGGATGCCGACATTGAATGCCAGCGCCCGCTCGCAGGCGCGCTGGATGACGGGGCCTTCGGCCATGGGATCGGAAAACGGCACGCCCAGCTCCAGCACGTCGGCGCCGCCCTCGACAAGCGCGTGCATCAGGGGCACGGTGGCGTCGGGGCCGGGGTCGCCGGCGGTGATGAAGGTGATCAGGGCGGTCTTGTTGCTGGATTTTAATTGGGCGAAGGTGGTGGCGATACGGGACATGGTTATCTTTCTTGACGGTAAATAAATGGAATATTTTTCAAACCCAACAGCAAATGCTGGGGTCGGACCCTGAGGGTCCGCCCCCGGTTCTTGCTTTCGGGTTAAGAGAAATTCAATCCCATGCGCTCCGCCACCGTATGCATGTCCTTGTCGCCACGGCCCGACAGGTTGGCCAGCACAATCTGGTCTTTCGGCAAGGTAGCCGCCAGCTTGGCCGCGTAGGCCAGCGCGTGCGACGATTCCAGGGCCGGGATGATGCCTTCGATATGGCAGCAGTCGTGGAAGGCCTGCAGCGCCTCGTCGTCCGTGATGGACACGTATTGCGCGCGGCCGGAATCTTTCAACCAGGCATGTTCCGGACCCACGCCCGGATAGTCGAGGCCGGCCGAGACGGAATGCGTCTCGATGATCTGGCCGTTTTCGTCCTGCAGCAGATAGGTGCGGTTGCCATGCAGCACACCGGGGAAACCGGCCGTCAGCGAGGCCGAGTGCTTGCCCGTGTCCAGTCCTTCGCCGGCCGCTTCCACGCCGATCAGCTTGACGTCTTTCTGGTCGATATACGGGTAAAAGATGCCCATGGCGTTCGAGCCGCCGCCGATGCAGGCCAGCACGTAGTCGGGCTGGCGGCCCGTCATTTCCGGCATCTGCACCAGGCATTCCTCGCCGATAACGGACTGGAAGTCGCGCACCATCATCGGATACGGATGGGGGCCGGCCACGGTGCCGATGATGTAAAAGGTGTTTTCGATGTTGGTGACCCAGTCGCGCATGGCTTCGTTCAGCGCGTCCTTGAGGGTCTTCGAACCCGATTCAACGGGTATGACGGTCGCGCCCAGCAATTTCATGCGATACACGTTCTGCGCCTGGCGCTTGACGTCTTCGCTGCCCATGTAGACCACGCATTCGAGGCCGAAGCGGGCGCAGATGGTGGCCGTGGCCACGCCGTGCTGGCCCGCGCCCGTCTCGGCGATGATGCGCGGCTTGCCCATGCGCTTGGCCAGCAGGGCCTGGCCGATCACGTTATTGATCTTGTGCGCGCCCGTGTGGTTCAGGTCTTCGCGCTTGAAGTAGATTTGCGCGCCGCCGGCCATCTCGGACCAGCGCTTGGCGTGGTAGATGGGCGACGGGCGGCCGACGAAGTGTTTCAGCTCGTAGCGGAATTCTTCCAGGAATTCCGGATCGACGCTGTAGCGCGCGTAGGCGTCCTTCAGCTCGGCCAGCGCGTGCGTGAGCGTTTCGGCCACAAACGAGCCGCCGTAGGGGCCAAAGTGGCCGCGCGGGTCGGGAAACGGGTAATCGGCGGCGTGGAACAATGCGGCGGCTGCGCCGGGCGCTGTAGTATGGTCATTCATGGTGGTTTCCTCTGGCAATGATGGCATCGGCATCCTGCACCGCGGCGACGAACGCGCGGACTTTGGATGCGTCCTTGATGCCCTTGGACGCTTCGACACCACTGCTGATGTCGACGGCGTAAGGGCGCACGCGCACCACTGCGTCAGTCGCGTTTTGTACGCTCAAGCCACCACTTAAAACGACCCGAGGCGCGAGTTCTTCTGGAATGAGGGACCAATCGAATACCTTTCCTGCACCGCCATACGCATCCACATAGGTATCGAGCAAGAGGCTCGAGAACAAGGGACTGGCGGCGCGATAGCGCTGTTCGTATTCTAGCAAATCTTCAAAGCGGGTGTCGGTTTTCACCCTGAACACTTGCGTAAACGGTGTATTGACTGCGCCGGCCAGCGCGGCGCTGTGTTCCGGCGTCTCGTCGCCGTGAAATTGCAACAGGGACAAGGGCGCCACGGCCCGGGTCGCCCGCACTTCTTCCACGGTGGCATTGACGAACAGGCCCACTGCCGTTACATACGGGGGAATGGCGGCGATCAGGCTGGCCGCCTGCTCGGGCGTCACGTAACGGGGGCTTTTCGGATAAAACACGAAGCCGATGGCGTCGGCGCCCGCCGCCACGACAGCCTGGATGTCTTCAACGCGGGTCAGGCCGCAGATCTTGATGCGTGTGCGTGGCATGCGATTCCTTTATTGATGCAGCTCAAAACCAGGGCAAGGCGCTGCTGCTGTCTTGCGGCAATTCCCATTTCGGATCGTAGTCGATCTGCGCCAGGTACAGGCCGTCGGGCATGAAGGTGGGCGCCGCCGCGTGGCGATCCTTGCTTTCCAGCAAATGCCCGAGCCAGTCCGGCTTTTCGCGCCCCGTGCCGATGTACACGAGCGAGCCGACCAGGTTGCGCACCATGTGGTGCAGGAAGGCATTGGCCGTAATCGTAAAAATGACGCAATCGCCGCGCCGCTCGATGCGGATGTCGTGCATCAGCTTGACGGGCGACTTGGCCTGGCATTGCGCGGCGCGGAAGGCCGTGAAATCGTGCCAGCCCAAGAGCGGCTGCACGGCTTGCCGCATCAGTTCCACGTCCAGCGGGCGGAAAAAGAAGCCGGCGCGCCCTTCCACCAGCGGCGAACGGGTAGCGTTGTTATACAACACATAATGATAAGTGCGCGCGCGGGCGCTGAAACGGGCGTGGAAGAAGTCATTGACCGTCGGATCGCCTTCAAGTTCCTTGGCCCAGCGCACGGCGATGGACTTTGGCAGGAAGGCGTTGACACCGCGCACCCAGGAATGCACGTCGCGGCTCAATTCTGTATCGAAATGCACGACTTGCTCAAGCGCATGCACGCCCGTGTCCGTGCGGCCGGCGCAGGTGGTGGCCAGGCGCACGCGGGCGAACTGCTCCAGCGCATTTTCCAGCTGGTCCTGCACCGTCTGCCCGTCTTCCTGTTTCTGGTATCCATGCCAGGCCGTGCCGTCGTACTGCAGACCGAGGACGATACGCTTCAATGGCGTTGCTGTCGTAATATTTTGCATCGAAGCATTATACCGGCGCAAAGGCGGCCCCGCCTTCCGGCCACACAAGCGCCTGAGACGGCGTTCAGGGCAAGGCGCGCGGTCGAAGACAGTACGAACAGTACGGCAAGACCGCGCAACGCAGCCATGGACATCGTATCTGGTGCTTGCAAGCGAGCGAGACGGCGTTCAGGGCAAGGCGCGTGGTCGAAGACAGTACGAACAGTACGGCGAGACCGCGCAACGCAGCCATGGACGTCGTATCTGGTGCTTGCAAGCGAGCGAGACGGCGTTCAGGGCAAGGCGCGCGGTCGAAGACAGTACGAACAGTACGGCGAGACCGCGCAACGCAGCCATGGACGTCGTATCGACGCTTGGCTTAGCTGAGCAGCGCGCGCATGGTATTCGCCTTGGCGACCTGCTCTTCGCTGCCGCCCTTGATGACCTCGTCGATCAACTCGCGCGCGCCTTCCTTGTCGCCGATTTCCTGGTAAGCGATCGCCAGGTCCAGCTTGGTATCCATTTCCATGTGGATGGCCGACAGCGGGTCGTCCACGCCCACGCTGGCCGGCTTGTTGTCGTGCAGGTCCAGATCGATGCCGGACAGATCGAGTTCGCGCGCGGGCGGAATGGCGTCCGGCAGCGCGGCGGGCGCTTGCGCATCGTCAAACAGGCTGTCGACGGATGGCTCGGCCGCGGCGAGCGGCGCCGCTGGCGTCGCGGCAGGCGACACCGGCTCGTCCAGGTCGAAATGCGCGAGATCCACGTCCTTCAATGGGTCGGGCAGGGGCGCCAGGCCGGCGCCCACGCCATTCACGGGGCCCGCTGGCGGCTCCAGGTCCAGGCCGAAGTCCATGCTGGCGTCGTACTGGGCCTCGTGCGCAGGCGCGGACGGGGGCGTTTCCGGCCCCGGCATGACGATAGGGTCGCTGGTGGAGACAGGTTCGAAATCGAGGCTGTCGAGGTCAAAATCGAGCGGCTCGCGCGTATCGCGGGCGGCAATGCTGGCCACCGGCTCGGCCGGCGCCAGGTCCGCCAGCGGTGCGGGCGCAGGTGCTTCGTCCGGCAAATCCATGCTCTGGCCGCGCAAGCCATCGTCCACGCCCTTGCTCAGGCTGACGACGGCGTCGTCTTCCGTGTCGCCATACAGGGGATTGGCGGGGTCCAGCGCCAGTCCCAGCGCGGCGGCCTGCGGCCATTCCTCGCCCTGGCCCCGCGTCATGCTGTACAGCTCGCTTGCCTGGTCTTCAAACGCGCGCGCATCGTTGCGGGCCGAATAGATTTCCAGCAGCTTCAGGCGCGCCGCGTGGCGCTCCGGATGGATGCGCAGGGCTTCCTTGAGGATATCTTCCGCCTGGCCGTCGCGGCCGTAGGCGATATACACGTCGGCTTCCGCGACGGGATCCGTTTCATTGCCTTCGAGCACGCTGGCGCCTGCCGCGGCGCCGATGCCCGCGGCGGCGGCGCCTGCGCCGAACAGGTGATTGCTCGCTTCGGACTGCTGGTCTTCCGGCGCCAGGCCGGACAGCGGCGTCACCGGCGCTTCCGGTTCAGATACGGGAGCCTCGCTCTGCGGCGCGGGCGGCGCATCCTTGCGGCGGCGCGCAACCACCAGTGCGGCCACGGCGGCCAGCAGCGCGGCCAGGCCGATGCCGATGGCGCCCAGGTGGTCGTTGATCTTGTCGGCAATCGTCGGTTCCAGCGGCGACGGCTTTTTGACCAGCGGCACGGGCTTGGCCTTGAGAACGGGCGGCTGCGCCTCGGCCGGCGCGCTGGCGACGGCGCCGGCCGCTGCACCTGCCGATGCGCTGGCAGCGGCCTCGGCCGGCTTGGCGGGCGCCGGGGCGCTCTTGTCGGCCATGGCCTTGCTCTTGACCGCCATCAACTTTTCCAGGTCGCTGACGTTCTTTTCCAATTCTTTTACGCGCGCGGCCGCTTCATCGACCTGTTTCGCCTTAGCGATCTTGTCTTCCTCGCTGGCGACGGCGCTCTTGCCGGCCGACTTGGCCGCCGGTTCCGCTTTCGACAGTTTCAGCTTGTCTTGCGACTCGCTCACGGCCGTCGGCTTTTCCTGTACCTTGGTCGCGCCGATCTTGCCGGCCGTGCTTTGCGCCGCCTGCGCCGCCTTGGCCGGCTTGCTTTGCGCGACCTGGCCCGCCAGTTTGTTGCGGTAGGCTTCAAAATCGATGGCGTGCGCCGTCACCACGCCCTTCGCTTCGGCCGCGTCCGTCGCACGGATGGCGTCCGCGCCCGGCACGGCCAGGATGCGCCCGGCCTGCATGCGGTTCATGTTCTCGCCCTTGAAGGCATCGGGATTGGCGCGGTACAGGGCGACGAGCATCATGTCGAGCGACACGCCCGACGGCTTCAATTCGCTGGCGATGCGGCTCAGGGTATCGCCCGGCCTGACCTTGTATTCGCCAGCGGCTTTTTTCTGCGCCGCCGGCGCGGCAGCGGCGCCCGCCTTGCCTTTGCCAGGCTCGGCCGGTGCAGCCACCTGCGCGCCGCGCGTCTGGCGCGCCTCGGGCGTATCGAGCACGAACGCATACTCTCGCACCTGGCGGCCGCTCTTGCTGCTCAGTTCCAGCAGCAGGTCGACCATGGGTTCGGCCACGGCTTGCGCCGAGCTGATGCGGATGAATGGCTTGCCGTTGCGGTTTTCCACGGCGAACGTCAGCGCGTTCAGCGCGGGATTGAATTCCACGTTGGCCTGGCGGTAGGCTTCCGGCGGCGCCAGCTTGGCAAGCAGGCTGGCTGCCTCGCCGGGTTTGATGGCCGACAGTTCGACCTCGGCGCGTAGCGGCTGGCCGGCGGCGGACAGCACCGTGATCTTGCCCAGCTCGGCTGCGGATGCCGCCGGTGACAATAACACCGCACAGGCGACAGCGCTGGTGAGTGTTTTGATGGCAAGGGAGGCGACCCGGGGACGAGTGTTTACAGGCATAGTTGGCGGCATCTTAGTTGACGAGGGAAAACAGTTACTTTTCCAGAGGTATCAACATATCATCATGCCCAGAGCTATGCAAGCTCCGCATGGTTGAGCCTTGACGGGCTCAGGACGAAAAAAAAGCCGGGAAAACAGCCCCGGCTTGATCTTGATCAGCAATATCTTGCCATTACGCATCCAACAAAATGCGCAGCATGCGGCGCAGCGGCTCGGCCGCGCCCCACAGCAGCTGGTCGCCCACGGTGAACGCGGACAGGTATTCGCCGCCCATGCTCATCTTGCGCACGCGGCCGACGGGAATCGTCAGGCTGCCCGTGACGGCTGCCGGCGACAGGTCGCGCACGGACGCTTCGCGCGTGTTCGGCACGAATTTCACCCATTGATTGTTGCTGGCGATGATGTCGTTGATTTCATCGAGCGGCACGTCTTGCTTCAGCTTGATGGTCAGCGCCTGCGAATGGCAGCGCATGGCGCCGATGCGCACGCACAGGCCGTCGACAGGAATTTCCTTGCTGCCAAAGTCGGTGCCGCGGCCCAGGATCTTGTTCGTTTCCGCGCCCGCCTTCCACTCTTCCTTCGACTGGCCGTTGCCCAGGTCCTTGTCGATCCACGGGATCAGGTTGCCGGCCAGCGGCGCGCCGAATTGCTTGATTTCATCCGGGGAATAGCCGTGCTGGGTGGCCAGCACCTGGCGGTCGATTTCCAGGATGGCCGAAGCGGGGTTTTCCAGCAAGGCCTTGACGGAGCTGTTGATGGTGCCAAATTGCGTCAGCAGTTCGCGCATGTGCTGCGCGCCGCCGCCCGAGGCCGCCTGGTAGGTCATCGACGTCATCCAGTCGATCAGGTCGTGCTGGAACAGGCCGCCCAGGCCCATCATCATGCACGATACCGTGCAATTGCCGCCGATATAGTTCTTGACGCCCTTGCCCAGCGCATCCTTGATGACGTGCAGGTTGACGGGATCGAGCACGATGACGGCGTCTTTTTCCATGCGCAAGCTCGAGGCCGCATCGATCCAGTAGCCGTTCCAGCCCGCTGCGCGCAGCTGCGGGAAGACCGCGCTCGTGTAGTCGCCGCCCTGGCAGGAAATGATGATGTCGCACTTGGACAGTTCGGCGATGTTGTTGGCATCCTTGAGGATGGTTTCATTCTTCGCCATGGCCGGCGCGGCGCCGCCCGTGTTCGACGTCGTGAAAAACACCGGTTCGATGTGGGCGAAATCGCCCTCTTCCTGCATGCGCTGCATCAGGACCGAACCGACCATACCGCGCCAACCTACCAAGCCAACTAATTTCATTACCATTCCTCAAGATGAGACGGCGACTGCCGTCATTGAAATATTTTATCCTAATGCCTTGACCACCGCATCGCCCATGGCCTCGGTACCGACCAAAGTGGTGCCCGCTTCGTGGATGTCGGCCGTGCGCAGGCCCTGCGCCAGCACCTTCTTGACGGCGCCTTCGATGCGGTTTGCCTGCTCTTCGCGGTTCAGCGAATAGCGCAGCATCATGGCGGCCGACAGGATCGTCGCCAGCGGATTGGCGATGCCCTTGCCGGCGATATCGGGCGCCGAACCGTGCGAGGGCTCGTACAGGCCCTTGTTGTTGGCGTCCAGCGAGGCGGACGGCAGCATGCCGATCGAGCCCGTCAGCATGGCGGCCGCGTCCGACAAAATATCGCCGAACATGTTGCCGGTCACCATGACGTCGAATTTCTTCGGCGCCCGCACCAGCTGCATGGCCGCGTTATCGACGTACATATGATCGAGCGCAACATCCGGGTATTCCTTGTGCACGTCGATGACGATGTCTTTCCAGAACTGGAAAGTTTCCAGCACGTTCGCCTTGTCCACGCTGGTGAGGCGCTTGTCGCGCTTTTGCGCGGCCTGAAACGCCACATGGGCGATGCGGCGGATTTCGCCTTCCGCATAGCGCATGGTGTCAAAACCTTCGCGCTGGCCCTTGAACGGCCCGTCCGGGCACTCGCGCACGCCGCGGGGCTGGCCGAAATAAATGTCACCCGTCAACTCGCGGATGATCAAAATGTCCAGGCCGGACACCACTTCCGGCTTCAGGGTCGAGGCGCCCGCCAGTTCCGGGTACAAGATGGCCGGACGCAGGTTGGCGAACAGGCCCAGGTTCTTGCGCAGGCCCAGGATCGCCTGCTCGGGACGGAACTGGCGCTCCAGGCTGTCGTATTGATAGTCGCCCACGGCGCCGAACAGCACGGCATCGGCCGCCTTGGCAAGGGCCAGCGTGCCTTCCGGCAAAGGATGGCCATGGGCCGCATAGCCGGCGCCGCCCACGGGCGCACTTTCCAGCTCGAACGATTCGCCCAGCACATTCAAGACCTTGACGGCTTGCGCGACGATTTCAGGACCGATGCCGTCGCCGGGTAAAATTGCAATTTTCATATTTTTATCGATTAAATGACGTTGGCGAGCCACGGTTGAGTGGCAAGGTGGCGCTCTTCGAAGGCGCGGATATCGTCGGCATGGCGCAGGGTCAGGCCGATATCGTCGAGGCCATTCATCAGGCAATATTTGCGGAAAGCATCGATCTCGAACGAGTAGGAGACGGAACCATTGCTGGTGCGCACGCACTGCTGTTCCAGGTCCACCACCAGCTTGTAGCCGGGGAAGGCCTTGACTTCATTGAACAGGTGCTCGACCTGGCTTTCCGACAGCACGATGGGCAGCAAGCCGTTCTTGTAGCAGTTATTGAAGAAGATGTCGGCAAACGAGGGCGCGATGATGGCGCGGAAACCGTACTGGTCCAGCGCCCACGGCGCGTGTTCGCGCGAGGAGCCGCAGCCGAAATTCTTGCGCGTGAGCAAGATCGAGGCGCCCTGGTAGCGCGGCTCGTTGAGCACGAACTCGGGGTTCAGCGGGCGGCGGCTGTTGTCCTGGCCCGGTTCGCCATGGTCGAGGTAGCGCCATTCGTCGAACAGGTTGGGGCCGAAGCCGCTGCGGTGGATCGATTTCAGGAATTGCTTCGGGATAATCGCGTCGGTGTCGACGTTGGCGCGGTCCAGCGGGGCCACCAGGCCTTCGTAAATCGTAAATTTATCCATGCTGTTTCTACTCGGTAAGACGGGCGGCGCGGGGCGCCGGCACGTCACGGTTTATTTTCCGCCGGCGCCGGTGACAACCTGGCCGACTTTCTGCACATCGCGGCCGATGCCGGAGACGGTGTTGCAGCCGGACAAGATAACGGTGGCGATGAGGAGGGCGAAGAGTTTTTTCATGATGATTTCTTGATAGTAAATAAGGGACGGGGAACGCTAGTGTAAACCAGCGGCGCCAGTCCCTGCCGTCATCGCAAAGCCCGCACGTCGACAAAGTGGCCGGCGATGCCCGCCGCCGCCGCCATCGCCGGCGACACCAGGTGCGTGCGTCCGCCCTGCCCTTGCCGGCCTTCGAAGTTGCGGTTCGACGTGGACGCGCAGCGTTCGCCCGCTTCCAGGCGGTCCGCATTCATGGCCAGGCACATGGAGCAGCCCGGCTCGCGCCACTCGAAGCCGGCATCCTT
This sequence comes from Janthinobacterium sp. GW821-FHT03A03, assembly GCF_059421435.1. NCBI lineage: Bacteria > Pseudomonadati > Pseudomonadota > Betaproteobacteria > Burkholderiales > Oxalobacteraceae > Janthinobacterium > Janthinobacterium sp. GW821-FHT03A03. The sequence goes on from NZ_JBWKUZ010000001.1 coordinate 149,157, forward strand.
GAAGATGCGGTCGAGTCCCTCGCGCTCGGCCTGGTCCTTCACCAGGCCGGAACCGGGCACCACCAGCGCCAGGGTGACGTTCGAGGCGCGGTACTTGCCGCGCACCACGGCGGCGGCGGCCCGCAGATCCTCGATGCGCGAATTGGTGCAGGAACCGATGAAGACCTTGTCGATGCGGATGTCTTCGATGGCGGTATTCGGTTTCAAGGCCATGTAGACGAGCGCCTTTTCCATCGCATCGCGCTTGACGCTGTCTTTTTCCTGGTCGGGATCGGGCACGCGGCCATTGACGCCGATCACCATTTCGGGGGAAGTGCCCCAGGTCACCTGCGGCACGATTTCAGCGGCGTTGAGGGTAACGACGAGGTCGAAACGGGCGCCCGGGTCCGAATGCAGGGTGCGCCAGTAGGCGACGGCGCGGTCCCAGTGCGGGCCGGCCGGCGAAAACGGGCGGCCCTTGACGTAGTTGATGGTGGTGTCATCGACGCCGATGATGCCGGCGCGCGCGCCCGCCTCGATGGCCATGTTGCACACCGTCATGCGTCCTTCCATCGACAGGGCGCGGATGGCCGAGCCGCCGAACTCGATACAGTAACCGGTGCCGCCGGCCGTGCCGATCTTGCCAATGATGGCCAGCACGATATCCTTGGCCGTCACGCCGGCCGGCAGAGCGCCGTCGACCTGCACCAGCATGGACTTCGATTTCTTTTGCAGCAAGGTTTGCGTGGCCAGCACGTGCTCGACTTCGGACGTGCCGATGCCGTGCGCCAGCGCGCCGAAGGCGCCATGCGTGGACGTGTGCGAATCGCCGCAGACGACCGTCATGCCGGGCAGGGTCGCGCCCTGCTCAGGGCCGATGACATGCACGATACCCTGGCGCTTGTCGTTCATATTGAAGTAGGTCAAACCGTAGTGCCTGGCATTCTTGTCCAGGGTTTCCACCTGCAGGCGCGAGACGGGATCGGCAATGCCGTCGACCCGGCTGGTGGTGGGCACATTATGGTCGGCCACGGCCAGGTTGGCGGACACGCGCCACGGCTGGCGTCCCGCCACGCCGAGGCCGTCGAAGGCTTGCGGACTGGTGACTTCGTGCAGCAAGTGCCGGTCGATGTACAAAATTGTCGTGCCATCATCTTCGGTCCGAACAACGTGGGATTCCCAGAGTTTGTCGTAAAGCGTCTTCATCATGATTTATGCAGCGTTGCCACAGCCTGTAGTAAGTGATCAAGTGAACCAGGTCATACGGTGATCCACAAGGATTATGCCATATATTGGGCGATACAGAACCGAAACAGGCAAAAGCGTGGGATTGGCGATACAAAGTTCGGCGACTTTGTTGGATATGAGCTGGAAATTGCCGATATCGGCATATCGGCGACATGGCGACCCCATCTGCAGGCAGGCCGCCGAACGAGCCACGGCGCGGCAAGAAATCGATACTTTTTCTTTAATCTTTCGTGTATTGTATTTGACAACAATTTCAAGGAAGATAGCACTGATGAATCTGCGTTTTTTTGCGACCACCCTCTTGACCACCTTGGCCACTAGCCATACACAAGCCGCCACATCCAGCGAGACCTGCCTGCGAGACTTGCGCGCCCTTCCCGGCTTCTTGCTGGAAAACGATACCGGCGCGCGCCAGCACCTGGCGCAAAAGGGGCAAGCCTATTTCGACAATGCACTGGCCAGCGCCAGCGAGGCAGCGGCCAAAGCGAACGATGAGGCTACTTGCAACCTGGCACTGGGCGATTACCTGAGCAAGTGGCGCAAAGGTCATTTGCAAATTGTGCCAGGCAATGCATGGAAACATGAGCAGCCTGCCCCAGCACCTTCCTCGGCCGCCGCGCAGACGGCCGCCATTGATGACAGGATGCCATCACTACAACTGCTGTCATCGCAAACGGCGCTGCTGACACTGCCCAGTTTTTTCCCGGAGTACGCCAAAGTCATCGCCGATTTACTGGCAAGCAAGCGCGACGAGTTGGCCAGCCGAGCCAACTGGATCATCGATGTCCGGCGCAACAACGGCGGCAGCGACAGCAGCTATGCGCCTTTGTCGCCATGGATAGCTTCAGGCGAGAGCGTCAACGTGGGCGGAGAATGGCTGTCCACGCCGGCCAATATTGGCAATCAGGAAAACATCTGCGCGCTGTACGCCCCAGGCGATGCCACCTGCACGATCTACATGGCCCAGGCCGTCATCCGCATGCGCAGCGTACAGCCGGGCCAGTTCGTGGCGCAGAGCGCTGGCGGGCCTGTCAGCTATGCAAGTTTTCCCGGCCAGGCTGTACAGCCGGCACGGGTGGCAGTACTGGTCGACCGCGATTGCGGCAGTTCCTGCGAAGAATTCCTGCTGGAAGCGCGACAAAGCTTTCGTGTCAAACTGATCGGACGCAGCAGCGGTGGCGCGCTCGATTACTCGAATCTGCGCCTGCAAGCCCTGCCTTCAGGACTGCGCCAGTTGGCTTACGCCACCTCGCGCTCGGCCCGTTTGCCGCAGCTGCAGGTGGATCTCGGAGGCATCATGCCAGACATCTACCTGCCGCCGCCGAAGGACGAGGCAGAGCGCGCTCAGGAAGTACTGCGCGTGCAGCGCTGGCTGGAAGGCGGGACGTTACGCCCCGACGGCGTTTGATGACACCATGAAAAAAGCCCGCTATGCCTAGCGGGCTTTCCAAAGAATACAGCGATAGTTACAACGACCGGCAAAACCGTAGCGAGCGGAAGGGAGAGGTGGCTAAGAAGCGCAACCGTACTCCAGTACGGTGAGCATCGCAGGCCGCCTATACCGACGCGCAGTAGGTTTGGTCGGGCGTCCTCATGCAGCCATGCGCACGCTTCCCCTGCAACCATCCATCAGGAAAGATAGGCCCACGACCAGCACCAGCTCGCCCTCGGCCGAGCGGGCCGTGCCGGTAATGCCTTCCACGGTGATGGCCGTCATCGGCTTGATCACCAGGTCGGCCGTGCCGTCGACGGCTTCCACGGCGAGAATGTACGGCTGTGGCGCAGCGACAACAATGCCCACGCGTTCGCTGCACGATTCGTACCCCAGGGCGCCGGCCAGCGAGCGCACGGGCAATGGACGGCCCTGGTCTTTCAGCACGGGCGCGCCGCCCACCTCCATGAACGTTTCCGGCAACTCGACGACGCGCTGCACCACCGCCATCGGCAGCGCCAGCGCGGCGCCCGAGGTCGACACGAGCATGGTCGGCACGATCGACAGTTCGATCGGCAGGCGGATGGCGAACTTGGTGCCCTTGCCCAGCATGGATTCGATGTGGATGGCGCCGCGGTTTTTCTCCACGGCCGTTTTCACCACGTCCATGCCCACGCCGCGCCCGGACACGCTGGACGCCACTTCCTTGGTCGAGAAGCCCGGCAGGAATACCAGCTGGAAGCATTCGTCGTTGCTCAATTGGGCGTTTTCGCTGATCAAGCCTTTTTGCTGGGCCTTGCTGCGCAGGAAGACCGGGTCCATGCCCTTGCCGTCATCCTGCAGCACGATCATGACGCTGTTCGCTTCCTGCCAGGCTTTGAGCGAAATATACGATTTGGCGGGCTTGCCGGCGGCCAGGCGCGCTTCCGGCGATTCGACGCCATGGTCGAGCGAGTTGCGCAGCATGTGCACGAGCGGATCGTACAGGCTGTCCACCACGACGCGGTCGACTTCCGTCTCCGCGCCCTCGATGGTCAGTTCGACATCCTTGCCCAGGTCTTTCGCCAGTTCGCGCACCAGGCGCGGGAATTTCTGGAACAGGCGGCCGACCGGCTGCATGCGCGTGGCCAGGGTGGCCCGCTGCAGTTCCGTCGAGTAGCGCGAGGCGCGTTCCAGGGTTTCCGCCAGGGTCGCCATCAGGGTGGCGGCCTGGCCTTCGAATTTGAACTGCAGCAAGCGTTCGAGCAGCACGGCGGCCTGGTTGGCGGCCTGCACGGATTCGCCGGCCACTTCCAGCAGGGCGTCGAGCTTGACGGCGTCGACGCGGATGCTGTCTTCCTTGACGGGCGCGGCATGGCGCACGTCCGGGCGTTCTTCGCGGCGTTCCGCGCCATCCCAGGCCTTGGCGGCGGGCTTGGCGGCCGCAGCTGGCGCAGCGGCGGCAGGCGCGGCAGCAGCAGCAGCAGCAGCAGCAGCAGCAGGTGCGGCGACGGCGGCGGCAGCTGGCGCGGCGGCAACCTGGCTGCCCGCCGGCACGACGGCGTTGTACATGGCTTCCCAGTCCAGGCCATCGGCGCCGACGGTCGCGGCGGCAGCGGCGGGCGCGGCTACAACGACCTCGGCCACGGCCACTTCGGCAGCCACGGCGGCGGCAGGCGCCGGCGCATCCATGCCCTTGCCTTCGATGGCGTTGGTGAGGATGTGTTCCAGCTCTTCCGGCATGGCCGGGAGGCTTTCCGGCGCGGAACCGTTGGCCAGCTCCGTCAGCTGGTCAGCCACGAAACCGGACGCTTGCAGCGCCGCCTCAATGGCGATCGGGGTCACCGGCGCGGCGCCCGTGCGCAGGGCGTCGAACAGGTTTTCCGTCAGATGGCAGGCCGCCACCAGCGCGGGCAAGCCCATGAAGCCGGCACCGCCCTTGATGGTGTGAAAAGAACGAAACACGGCATTCAGTGTTTCCTTGTTGTCCGGATCGCGTTCGAGACGCAATAAGTGCTCTTCAACATTAACCGCAAGATCCATCGCCTCAACGACGAAATCCTTGAGCATATCGTCCATTAGAATCCCAAATCCGCAAGAAGGTCGTCTACATTATCCTGGTCCAGCGCCACCGACGGCACGGACGGGCCCTGCATCAGCGGCACCGGCTTTTGCGCCAGTTTTTCGCGCACTTCGGCCGGCGCGTTGTCCCGCAGCAACTGGGCCAGCTCGTTTTCCACCGTCTTGGTGATGTTGACCACTTTTTTGATCAGCTGGCCCGTGATGTCCTGGAAGTCCTGCGCCATCATGATTTCCAGCAAGCGCGCTTTTTCCGCTTCCGTCGCCTCGGCAACGGCTTGCGCGAACTGGCGCGAGTCGCCGGCCAGGGCCTTGAATTCCTCCAGGCTCAGCTTGCCGTCGAACAGGGCCGTCCAGCGGCCGTCCATGTCCTTGGCCTTCTTCGACAGCACGTCCTGCGCCGGCATGCCTTCGTCGAGCGTGTTCAGCACCTTGTTGGCGGCCTGCTCGGTGAGCGTGGCCACGTATTCCAGGCGGTCCTGCGCGTCGACGATCTGCGACGACGCTTCCGTCAGCGCCTTGTCGTAGCCCAGCTCGCGCAGGGAATCGTGCAGCAGGCGCACGATGCCGCCCAGGCGCTCGAACATCGGCTTGTCGGACTGGTCGACGGGGTCGGCCGCTTCGCCCGCTTCGCCGGCTGGCGCGGGCGCCGCTTCTGTGGCGGCCGGTTCGGCTGCCGCAGGCGGGGCTGCCGGCGCGGCTGCCGAGACGGAATCGAACAGCGCGTCGAAATCGTCCTCCGCAATCACGGCGGGAGCAGGCGCGGCGGCAGGCGCGGGCGCCGGCTCGGCCGCGCGTTGCGCAGATACTTCATCGAATAATGCATCGAAATCATCAGCGGCGTTGGTCATATCCCTGCTTCTCCATAATTTGTCAAAATTCCGCCTGAACTGTGCGTTTTACAGACTGATACCCACAATTTCTCGATTAAGATGATTTGAGGCAATACCGCTGCGATGGTGCGAGTGTAGCAGGGCGCTGCCCTGTTGGTAAATCTCAAAACGCGCTTCCTGGTGCAAAGCGGGCTTGCAAGAGCTTTTCCACCAGGAAATAATTGTTCCTGCCATTGTATTTTGAAATACTACCATTGACGTGCAGGCAAGACCACGCATCACTGAAGAAATCCTTGCGCCGTGCCACTCGCGCAACGCCGGCGCGCAGGCGTCATTGTGGGCAAAAACACGAGCTTTCTGCCAATGTTGTCTATACTGAAGGTGCAATAGTATTGATAATTATCAAGTCTTTACATGAATACAATGCTGCCGCCACGTCTACAATAGGGGATGTTGCGCGCGCCGGTCCACTGCTAAGGAGCTGCCATGTATAAGAAAATTCTGATCGCCACGGACGGCTCCACCGTCTCCAATCTGACCGCCTGCGCCGGCGTGGCCTTTGCCGAACAGATGCACGCAGACATCCTGGCCCTGTACGTGGCGCCCGAATACCAGTATCCCGTGTACATCGAAATCATTCCGCCCAGTTATCCCAGCGAAGAGGAATACCGCATCGCCATGCGCAAGGCGGGCGCCGATCACTGGCAGCCCATCCTCGACGCGGCTGCCAAACGGGGGCTGGAAGCGACGGGGCTGACGGCGTTTTCCGACAGCCCGGCCCTGAAGATCGTGGAGGTGGCGCAACTCCAGCATTGCGACCTGATCTTCATGGGTTCGCACGGCCGCAGCGGCTGGGGCCAGTTGTTGCTGGGCAGCGTCACCAACAAGGTGCTGTCGCATTCCAAGCTGCCCGTGCTGGTGCACCGGCTGATCAAGGAACCCTCGCCACAATGAGGGGTCACATGGCAACAGGAGCCGGCCGCGCGAGCACAATTAGAAACAGGCGGACATGCGGCCGTTTTCAGTTAATATGACAACCTTTCTCGTTTCTTAACATTTGGCCGTCCATGTACGGCCAGAGCTGATTGCACGCCTATGATACGCATTGTGATTGCCGACGACCACACCATCATGCGCGAGGGATTGAAGCGCATCCTCGACGGCGCGCCGGACATCGATATCGTGGGCGAAGCCATCGACGGCTTCGAAGTCCTCAACCACGTGCGCCAGGGCGGCTTCGACCTGCTGCTGCTCGACCTGTCCATGCCGGGCCGCAGCGGCGTCGACCTGATCCGGCAAATCCGCAGCGAAGCGCCCAAGCTGGCCATCCTGATCCTCACCATGCACGAGGAAGAGCAATATGCCGTGCGCGCCATCCGCGCCGGCGCGCAAGGCTATCTGACCAAGGAAAGCGCGGGCACGCAGCTGGTGGGCGCCATCCACAAGGTGGCCTCGGGACGGCCCTACATCAGCGCCGAGGTGGCCGAGCAGCTGGTGCTCAACATCATGATGCCGAATGAAAGCCTGTTGCACAAACAGCTGTCGGACCGCGAATTCGAAGTCTTTTCCCTGCTGGTGGCGGGCAAGTCGATCACGGAAATCGCCAACAACCTGCATCTGAGCGTCAAGACGGTGAGCACGCACAAGACGCGCATCATGCAAAAGATGGGCATGAGTTCGCTGTCGGAAATGGTCCAGTATGCCGTGGCCCACCGCCTGCTGTCCCCCTTCAAGACCTGAGCCAGACGGCGTAGGCCGCGCGTAGGAACAATCCTACGCCCGCTACCACAGCTCCTACTGCCATATTCAGCCACTGCTGATATTAATTCCATACGGTTGTTGGCATACTGAAACCAGTAATCAAGTTGCTGGGAAGTTATTTCATCACACAGCAAGTCTTCAGCGAATTGAGCATTACCTGCCAGGACGCGCGCCGCCGGCCCTCTGCCGTGCCCGCCGCCTTGCGCACTCCGTCAGTCAACTCTGAATTACCTGTTACCAGGAGATGAACATGCTGTCCACGCAAACGTCTGAAAACCGCCCCGCCTCACCAGCACTGCCCCCTTCCACGCCGATGGAAGCGGGACGCCAGCGCCAGGGGCGGCTATGGTCGAACCTGAAGGAAGTGTGCGACCTGCTGCATATTTCCAGCGCCTGCACCATCGCCGCCGACGAGCTGCTGTTCCAGCACGTGCAATTCAAGACGGGCCAGCGCGTGCACACGATAGGCCAGCCCTTCGACACCCTGTACATCGTCAATTCAGGCTTCCTGAAAACCGTGCTCATCGATGAATTCGGCAATGAACAGGTACTCAGCTTTCCCATGAAGGGCGACATGCTGGGCGTGGACGGCATCCACTCGCGCCACTACTCGTCCGAAGCCGTGGCCCTGTCCGACTGCGACCTGATCCTGCTGCCGTTCAAGAAGCTCACGGCGCTGGGCCGTGTCCACCTGGAACTGGAAAACGTCATGTATGGCGTGATGAGCCGCGAACTCGTGCGCGAACAGGCGATGATCGGCATGCTGGGCGCCCTCAGCGCCGAAGCGCGCGTGGCCCGCTTCCTCGTCTCGCTGGCCGACCGCTTCGGCCAGATGGGCTACTCCAGCAAACTGTTCAACCTGCGCATGACGCGCCACGAAATCGGCAGCTACCTGGGCCTGACCCTGGAAACGGTGAGCCGCACCCTGTCCGCCTTCAATGAAATCGGCCTCATCACGGTCGACCAGCGCACCATCGGCATCAAGGACCCGGACGCCCTGAAGACCCTGCGCCGCCTGCCGCCGTCGCGCTCGCGCGCCAAGCAGCTGGCCGCCGCCAAGCTGAAAGCCGATACGGCAGCGGCCGCCGACGCCTCGGCGCAATTGCTGGCCACCATTTAGCGCCCCCTTTCCTCAAGCTTGGCACAGGCTTGACCCGGCCGAGGCATGCTAGGCCTCGCCGGGTCTTTTTTGCTGTCCGCACCCTTCTTCAGCCCGCTGGTGCCACCTTGCGCCACGCCCCCGCCAGCCCCCTCCCCGTCAGTCAAAAAAAAGCCTGCATCCGGCACAAATAAGCCTTGCTTTTCGGGCCACATTCAACAATAATGCAAATACGAATCATTCTCAACTGAGACAAAGAAAGCCAACATGCAAAGCTCAAAACCCGCCTTGATCCAGGATGCCGCCAGCGCACACGTCCGCCCTCCCGTCAGCGTGGCGCAACCGGCGCGCCGCATCACCAGCGAAGCGCTGCTGCAGCAGGGGCGCGAAGTGGAGATTGAACACAGCGGCAAGATTTACCGCCTGCGCGTCACCCAATTGAACAAGCTGATCCTGACTGCCTGATACTGTCCCGCAGCCACCCCACCCGCCAGCCAGTCGCGCCCCGCGCGCCAGCCAGCCAAACCACCGCACAGGAGCGTTTGATGGCGATCGATCATACTGACTCGATGTTTTCTTCAGCGAAGGGGCAACAGCCGGCATTGATGCTGTCGGCCGTGCTGCACCTGATGTCGCACTACCATGCGGGCAGCCCCTGCGCGAAGCTGGCCGCCGTCATCGAACGCCATCTGCAAGTGCTGTCCGGCGTGCCCGACCTGGGTCCCGTGCTGCAGGCAACCTGCCAGCAGCTGTCGCAGCAGTGGGCCGCCCTCGTGGCCCAGCACCGCCCGGCGCCGCCCAGGGCCACCCTGCTCGCCCGCCTGGCACGCCTGCTGAGTCCCAAGCGTCCCGTCTCGCCCCTGCCGCAATAATTTCTCCAACACTGCCCACCGCCCAACAGGATATCGCCATGTGTGACAAAGACCAGTCCCTGCCCGTCATCAGCAATTGTTCCAGCGGCGAGGCCGACACGGCCGCGCTCGCCTCTCGCCGCCGCCGGCTGTGGGAACTGTCGCATACCTGTCATTGCCCGCTGGTCGGCGTAGGCTTGCCGCTGGGCTACCTGCGCAAGCTGGTGGGCAAGATGACGGGCGGGCGCGTGCTGGCCGACGACTACGAAGTGCATGTGGGCGCCGTGACGGAATGCGGCGCGCGCAACCGCCTGTCCGAAGCACTGCAAAAGGAACTGGAACGCCGCTACGCGCCCGTGATCCTGCGCTTTCGCGGCGCCAAGACGACGCAGCAGGTGGCGCAGCAGTGGCGCACGGCCGTCGCCAACGGCGACGTGGCCGGCGCCTTCTGGGCCGGCCTCACGCACCCGCGCTGCGACGCCGAGCTGGAAGAGCAGATGTGCCGCGACCTGCACATGATCCAGCACCAGGCCGGCGCCTGCGTGCGCGCCGACATGGGCAAGTTTACGGCCTTGCAGGAAGAAAACGCGCGCCTGGCGCAGGAACTGGCCAGGCTGCAACAGCGCAGCCAGGCCATGCTGACGGAAAAGACGGGCGAGCTGGAGCGCCAGGAAGCCTTGCTGCTGCGCGCGCGTGCCGAATCGATCGGCAAAGATAGCCTCATCGACGGCTTGCGCCTTGATCTGGCGCAATTGCAGGCCGCCGTCCCCGCGCTGGAATCGCGCACGCGCCTCGTCGAGCGCCTGGCGCAGATGGATGAGCGCGAGAAGGAATTGCGCCAGCAAATCGCGGAATTGAAACAGGCCCAGCCGCGTCCGGGCGCCGCCGTGCCGCCACCGGCAACCAAGCTGGAAGTGCCCACGGGCGGCAAGCTGAAAATGCCGATCCGCCTCGTCGACCAAAGCGTCTTGTGCGTGGGCGGGCGCAGCGGCAATGTCGCCACTTACCGCGCCCTGATCGAACGCGTGGGCGCGCAGTTCGCCCACCACGACGGCGGCCTGGAAGACAATGCCAACCTGCTCGATTCCAGCCTGGCGGCGGCCGACCTGGTGATTTGCCAGACGGGCTGCATCAGCCACAGCGCCTACTGGCGCGTGAAGGATTATTGCAAGCGCACGGGCAAGCGCTGCGTCTTCATCGACAACCCCAGCATCTCCAGCCTGGCGCGCGGCCTGCAGGAAGTGAGCGGCGAGATGGAGGCGGCGCCGCTGGCCGCGCTGCAGCCGTAAGCGGGCTTGCCGAATAAAAAAGGACTGGCCCGGCCAGTCCTTTTTTTATGCGCAGTCGATCAATACACGTCGCGCCGGTAGCGCCCCTGGGCCGCCAGCGCATCGAGCGCGGGGCGGCCCAGCATCTCCTGCAGGGCCTGGTCGACGCCGCCCGCCATGCCGGCCAGGCTGCCGCAGACGTAGATGGCCGCGCCCTGCTCCAGCCACAGCCTGACTTCGTCGGCATTGCCGCGCAGACGGTCCTGCACGTAGGTGCGCTGCGCCTGGTCGCGCGAAAACGCCAGGTCCAGGCGCGGCAAATCGCCGCTCGCGTGCCAGTGTTCAATTTCTTCGCGGTAATGAAAATCGTGGGCCGCATTGCGTTCGCCAAAGATCAGCCAGTTGCGGCGCTGCCCGGCCAGCACGCGGCTTTTCAGGTGGCCGCGCAAGCCGGCGATGCCGCTGCCGTTGCCGATCAAAATTAAAGGACGCTGGGCATTGTCTTCCAGACGAAAGCGCTTGTGCTGGCGCAAGCGCAGCTGTACCACCTCGCCGACAGCCGCCTGCGCCGTCAGCCAGCCCGACGCCAGGCCCAGGCTGCCGTCGGGATGCGCATGTTGGCGCACCAGCAGGTGCACGCCGCCATCGCGCGGGATCGAGGCGATCGAATACTCGCGCGCTTGCGCCGGGTCAAGCGGCGGCGCCACCTGCACCAGGTCGCCCGACTGCCAGTCGGGCAGACTGCCTTCCACGGGCGCCAGTTCCACGTGATAGATGGGGCCGCCCTCGCTGCCCGGGTTGAGCAGCTGCCTGCGGGTCAGGCGCCAGTCGCCAAAGGCGGGCGCGCTCCAGTCGGGCGCGTCGCTGGTGCCGGCCAGGTGGCTCAGGTGCTGGAACCATTGCTCGATGGCGGCGCCGGCGCTGCGGTCGACCTCGATGCGCTCGAACAGGCGCGACGCGCCCTGCGTCGCCAGCCAGGCGTCGAGCGCGCGGCCGAAGCCGCAGAACTGGCCATAGCTGCGGTCGCCCAGGGCCAGCACGCAATAATGCAATTGCGGCAGCGCCAGCTCGCCCGTCATCAGGTGGCCCATGAAAGCGGCCGCATTGTCGGGCGCGTCGCCCTCGCCATAGGTGCTGACCAGGAACAAGGCACGTTCGGCTTGTTGCAGATCAATGGCCGTCAGTTCTGCCAGCGCGCACAGGCGCACGGGAATGCCGGCCAGCTGCAGGCTGCGCGCCGTTTGGGTGGCCAGCTCTTCGGCATTGCCCGTCTGGCTCGCATACGCCACCAGCCAGGCGGGGTTGTTGGCCAGCGCCGCCGTGGCGGCAGCGGCGGCGCGGCGCCGGGCGCGCGCGCGCAGCCAGGGCGCCAGGCACACGCCCGCGTAACTGAGGGACAGGGCGGCCAGCAAAGCCAGCCGCGTCGTATCGTGCGTAAAAATCATGAAAGGTAAGGGTTCATTCGTCGAGCATGGCCAGCATGCGGCTGCTCAAGGTTTCGCGGTAACCGTGCCCGTCGCGCTGCAGGAAGCGCGCGGCCAGGCCCTGCTCCTCGGCCAGCGCCAAGCCGGCCTCGACGCCCAGCACGGTCAGGGCCGTCGACCAGGCGTCGGCCGCCATGCATTGCGCATGCACGACGGTGACGGAAGCGAGTTGATTGGCGATCGGCATGCCGCTGCGCGGATCGATGGTGTGCGAAAAACGCGCCGTGCCGTCTTCGAAGAAACGCCGGTAGTCGCCCGACGTCGCCACGGACAAGCCGTGCAGCGCCAGCAGCATTTCCGGCGGATGCTGCGCATTATCGGCATTATCGGCACTATCGGCGGCGCCGTCGACCTGTTCCAGCATGACCCACCATGGCTGGCCGTCGGGCTTGCTGCCGGCGCCGCGCAGTTCGCCGCCCACTTCGACCAGGTAATGGTGTATGCCCTGGCTGTCCAGGTAGCGGGCCAGGCGGTCCACGCCATAGCCCTTGGCCACGGCGGACAGGTCCAGCTGCAAGCCGCCCGGTTGGCGGATGCGGCGGGCCGGCAAGTCCAGCTCCAGGCGGCGGCGCTGGCGCTGCGACAGCAGCAGGGCTACCGTGTCATCCTTCGGCGGCAGGAAACCTGGCTCGTCGTAACGGTGGCGGGGGCCGAAGCCCCACAGGTTGACGAGGGCGCCCGCGCACGGGTCGTACGCGCCGCCCGACGCCTGCGAGACGTGCATGGCAAAGCCCAGCACCTCGCAAAACGCGGCGGGCAGGCTGTGCCAGCTGCCGGGCTCGGCCCGGTTGAAACGGCCCAGGTCGGACTCCTCGCTCCAGTGGCTCATTTGCGCCACGACCAGATCCAGCTGCTGCTGCAGGCCCTGCTGCAAGTCGGCGCTGCCGGCGCGTCCCGGCATGGCGGACTCGAGCAGGCGCACGGTCCAGCTGGTGCCCATGGACAGGCCGCGCAAGTCCCGGATCGCGGCGCCGGGCGGCGCGACCTGATCGGAAATATGCTGCGGCAGCAGGACCCGGCGCATCGGCGCTCTCGTGACGATGCCGCCGCTTACTGCGGCAGCACTTCCACGGTGGCCGCGTAGGTCATGCGGCGCTCCGGCATCGCCGGCGGCTGGCCTGCAACGGCCGGGGCGGCCGCGGGCCAGGTGCTGCTCAGGTAATACATGCCGGCGGCCGGCACGGTGAACGTGATCTCGCCCTTGGCGTCCGTGCTCTGGCGGATTTCACCGAGCACGCCACGGTAGCGCACCCCGCCCGGCACCAGGCTGAAGGCCTGGTTCGCGGCCGGCTTGCCGTCGACCAGGAAGCGCCATGTGGCTTTCTCGCCCGCGCGCAAGTCGTTCGGGTGCGTGACGGGCACGAATTCCAGGCCCACGCCCGTCGGCTTGAACACTTCCGTGCTGGTCTCGCCATTGCTGAAGAAGGTTTCCAGGCGGGCCGCCGTGCGCGTGACTTTCACGTCTTTCGCGTCGGCCGGCATGTCCTTCTTGAACGTCTCTTCGTTGCCGCGGAAGCGCTTCTGCTCGCCGTTCACCGTGTAGCTGGCCATCACGTTCTGCGACACGATGGCCGCCTTGTAGGTGCCCGGCTTTTCCATTTTTACGTCGAAGACGCTACGCAGACGGCCCGTGACGGCATTCGCCGGCGCGACCTTGGCGCCGTCCGGGCCGGTCACTTGCAGCGCGTCCAGGCGCAGCGGCTGGTGGTCGATCTCGAACAGGCCGTCGGACACGGCCGCGTCCACCGTCACCCAGGCGTCCTTGCTTTCCACCATCGTGCTCGACGGCACCATCCAGCCGCGGTGGGCGTGGGCGTTCATGGCCAGGCCGGCCAGGGCCAGGGCGAGCAGCGGTTTATTCAGTTGCTTCAACATGGTAGGGGCGCCTTAAGGTTTGAGTTGGACGACGACATTGCCGAGTTCTTCCTTGCCCTTGGCAGGCACGGACTGGCCCGACTTCGGCGGCCACTGGAAGGGCACGCGCACCAGCTCGCGTCCGCCCGCTTCGCGCGCCGCTTCCACCACCAGCTGGTATTCGCCGGCCGGCAGCTTGTCGAGCACGGCTTTCGAGCCGGGGAAGGTCAGATTGTGCTCGCCCGGCGCGCGCGTGGCGCCGCTGACGCCGTCGACAGGCATGGCCAGGTCGCGGCCGCTCTTGCGCCACCACTGGCGCATGTCCTTCAGCCATTTTTCGCCCGCCTTGTCCTTCTTTTTCACGTCGTACAGCACAGCCAGGTTGCCGACGACCTTCTGGTCCGCCGTTTCCAGCCATGCCGCCACGTAGGGGCGGTGGTATTCCGCCACGTTCAGTTGCGGAATTTCAATCTTGAGAGCCAGGTCGGCCGCCATCGCCGACGTACCGATCAGGGGAAGGCCAAGCGCCAGGGAGTAGCGTAATTTCATGGTGTGCCTGTAAAAAGGAAAAAGAAAAACGATCAATGGATAAACAGCAAGGCGATCGCGCAGGGTATCAGGATACCGAGGCCAACCATCGGCCAGGTAAATGGCCGGTTGGCCGCGTGGAACTTCAAAATCAACAGACCCGTCAGGCAAAACACGATGCAGGCGCCGGCAAAGATATCGATGAACCAGTTCCAGGCCACGCCCGTGTTGCGGCCCTTGTGGACGTCGTTGAGCCAGGATACCCAGCCACGGTCCGTCAATTCGTATTCGGCGGCCCCGTCATCCAGGCCGATGCGCACCCAGGCGTCGCCGCCCGCCTTGGGCAGGGGCAAATACACCTCGTCGGCGCTCCACTCGGCGGGACGGCCGCCCGCGTTGAGCGACCATTGCTTTTTCAACCACGTTTCGGCGGCGGCCGGCATGGGCGCGTTGGCGCCGTCATGCCGGGCGGCATAGGCGGCCAGTTCGGTGAGCAGAGGGGCCGGCAGCTGCGCCTGCTGGCGCGTGATCGACGGTTTCGACTCGATCTGGCTGGCGTGGTTCAGGGTAATGCCCGTGATGGCGAACAAAAACATGCCCAGCAGGCAGAGCGCCGAGCTGATCCAGTGCCATTGGTGCAGATTCTTCAGCCAGACGGCGCGGCTGGCATTGTTCCTGGCCTTGTCGGCGGCGCCCGCACTATGCATGGGCCGCTCCCGGCAAGGGGCGGGCCAGCTGGCGCGACAAGTCAGTGTGCTTCATTCCCATCCTTCAATCAAAGTTCAAGCTGATACATTCAAACAAATGATAATGATTATCATTTATTAAGTCAATACATGGAGCACCCCGCCGGGCCGGCGTTTTGTAACAGCGTTGAAACAAAGCGCCTCCGCTACGTAAGCTGGCGTACAGAGCCGCGCGCTGCGCCCGCCTATGCTGTTGTTCAGGACAACCATCACGGGAGCACACCATGCAACACTATTCCAGCGAACAACTGGCCAGCATCGCGGACAGGATCAAGGGCGTCAAGTTCGGCATGCTCACCACCAGCGACGACACGCGCACGCTGACCAGCCGTCCCCTCACGCAGCAGCAGGTCGACGGCGACGGGCATATCTGGTTCTTTGTTTCCGACGAGGCCGGCTATACGCGCGACCTGCTGAACAACCCGCAGGTCAACGTCAGCTTCGTCGACACGGGCGACAGCCTGTATGTGTCCGTCTGCGGCCATGCGGCATTGCTGAAGGACCGCGCCAAGGCGGAGGAACTGTGGAGCCCGCTGGTGCAAGCCTGGTTCCCCGGCGGACTCGACGATCCCAAGCTGTCGCTGATCAAGGTGACGATACAGTCGGCCGAATACTGGGACAGCAGCGCCAGCAAGATGATGCAATTTTATGCAATGGCCAAGGCCGCCATCACGGGCGAGCCGCCGAAAGACCTGGGCGAACACGGCCGCATCGACCTGTAACACGGCCGCCCTATTTTACCCGGGTGTTATTGACTTTCAATTTAACCCGGGTAAAATTGCCTGCATATGCACTCATAGGAGCAAGCCATGCACGCCCCCACCCAACTGACCGCCTTTGCCGGCCCACGCAAAGTGGCCGCCGGCACATTACATGCCGTGGCGCAAACACTGAAGGAACTGGTGACGCGCGATCCCGATGCGCAGATCCTGATCTTCGATGACACGAACGGCAGCCAGGTGGACCTGAACCTGCATGGCAGCCTGGACGAGGTGCTGCAGCGCCTGCCGCGCGAAGCCGCGCCGGCGCCGCAGGACGATACTCCCGCTCCCGCGCGCACGGCGGGCCGGCCCAGGCTGGGCGTGGTGGCGCGCGAAATCACCTTGCTGCCCCGGCACTGGGAATGGCTGGCGACGCAACCGGGCGGGGCGTCCGTGGCCTTGCGCAAGCTGGTGGAACAGGCGCAGCGCGGCAACAAGGCGCACGATGAACAGCGCCAGGCGCGCGAAGCGGCCTATAAGGTCATGAACGCCCTGGCCGGTGACGCTGCCGGCTTCGAGGAAGCGAGCCGCGCCCTGTTCGCGGGCCGGCAGGAAGCCTTCCTTGAAAACGTGCGCGACTGGCCAGCCGACGTGCGCGAACACGTCTTGCGGCTGGCCCGGCGGGGCTTGTCAGACAGTTAAGGAAACGGACGGGGAAGCTCAGACGCCGGTGCTGCCCGTGGTGTCGGGCGCATCGTCGGCGCTCTGCCGGCTCTGGCCGGCCACGCCGGACTGGTGATGCGGCAAACGGTCGGCGCGCCGCACTTCGCCGATGGAAAACAGATCGTCGCCGATATCGAGGCCCTGCTCGCTATCGACCAGCACAAAGCTTTCGGCCGCCTCTGCCGCGCTTTGCTTGCTGCCCGCCGTGGACGGCGTGCCGCCTTGGCTATTGCCTGGATTCGGCGTGTTGGAGTTGCCCATCATCTTCTCCCGGAAAGTTGGCTGCGGGCTTGACTACGCGCTAGCCTGCCATCACAGCCATTTCATCATAGTCCATGTCTGCTGCATTGCATCACTTTTTGGCGCCGCAGGAAAAACCCTGCACAGGGCCGGCGGAAAGCCCCGCTTCCCGCCGGCCCTGCCCACTGATGGGCTTCACCCTACGGCGCGCTGCTACTTGTTGCGCGAGCCGGAGCCGGAACCCGCACTTGAACCGGAACCGCCGCTTTGCCGGTTGTCGCTGCTGGCATTGTCGCGCGAACCGCCGGAGCTGGCGGCGCTTTGCCGGTTCGCATCGTTTTTATGGCTTTGGCTGCCTGCGCGGCGCGCTTCCTCGGACGTGAATTCATGCGCCGTGCCTTTTTCATGCGCGGCGCGCCCCCCTTCGCTGGCGATTTCGCGCTGCTGGGCCGGATCCATGGAAGCGAAACCGCGTTTGCTCGTATCGCTCTGCTTGCTTCCGCCGCTGCTGCCGCTACTGCTGCTACTGGTTTTACTACCCTGCTGTTTATTGTCGCTCGATGTGGCCATGATGATCTCCTTGATCGATAGAATCAGAAAACAGTGCAAACCATGCAATTCTTCCCCTCGCATGGCAAGGGAATCCTCATCTTAGTGCGGGCATGGGCGGCAAGAAATAGGAGGATGGCAAGCGCTGATGTAGGATGAGTCCCGCCACTGGTGGCGCGGTTACAATAAAAAATATACCAAAAGTATATAACCCGGACGGTCACGGTGGCAGGCGGAAGATCGCCGCGTCGGCCGTCACGTAGACGCGCTCGCCAATGCCCGGCCGCACGGCGTGGCCGCCCGTGAAGGCGCCGAACGAGGGCAGGATGGCACGCGACGGCCCCAGCAGGAAACAGGGCAGGCGCAGGCCGCCCCCGCCGCCCGCGCGCAAGCGATACACGGGATGGACGTGGCCGGCCAGCACATAGCCGGGCGCCGGCGTCTCCGGATGATGGCAGAACGACAAATTTCCCACCGTATGCGGCTCGTCCGCCATGGCGATGCGCAGCGCGCCGGCCGGGTCGCCCGCGTGCGCATCGTGGTTGCCGCGCACCAGGGTCAGGCGCAAGCGGGGATGGCGCGCGCGCCAGGCCAGCATGGCCGCCACGGTGGCGGCCGCGTGCGCGGCCCGCGCATGCAGGAAGTCGCCCAGGAAGACGATTTCCTCGCAGGCGTAACGGGCCAGCAAGGCGTCGAGCGCCAGCAGGTTTTGCGTCGTCGTGCCGCGCGGCACGGGCACGCCCAGCGCGCGGAAGGCGGCCGCCTTGCCGAAATGGATGTCGGCCACGACCAGCATCCGGCGCGCCGGCCAATAGAGCGCTCTGTGCGCCAGCAGCCAGACGCTTTCGCCGGCCAGCTCCACCGCGCAATGCGCTTGCTCCTGGCCCTTCATGCGGCCGCCTTTTCCAGCGCGCTGACCAGCCGCGCTACCCGGTCCGACAGCCTTTCCGTCGTCAGCTGTTCGCGGAAGCGCTCGACCATCAGGCCGAAGGCAAACGGCGAGGCGCGCTCCAGCGGCTGCAGGGAAATATTGCGTTCATGCAGCTCGCGCAAGGTGGCGCGCAGCCGCGTCAGTTCCAGTTCCTGCTCCAGCACTTCGCGCTGCGCCTGCGTGAGCAGCAAATTGGCCGCGTCATGCTTGCGGAACACCTCGAAAAACAGCGAGGACGAGGCCTGCAGCTGGCGCGCGCTTTTCGGCTGGCCCGGATAGCCCTGGAACACAAGGCCGGCGATGCGGGCGATTTCGCGGAAGCGCCGCTGCGACAGTTCCGTTGCATTCAGGCTGGCCAGCACGTCTTCCAGCAAGTGTTGCGTGCTGAATAAGTCCAACCCCGCGCCCGTGGCCCCGTCGAACAGGGGGACATAATCGAGCTCGCTTCCCCCCAGCAATTCAAAACCGTAGTCGTTGACGGCAATCGACAAGGTGGTCGGTTGCGCGCGGGCAATGCGGTAGGCCAGCAGCGAGGCCAGGCCCAGGTGCACGGCGCGGCCCGCGAACGGATACACGAACAAGTGCCGGCCTTCGCGGCTGCACAGGGTTTCCACCAGCAGGTTGGTGCGCGTGGGCAGGGCCGACCAGCGCGCCTGGATGGCCAGCAGGGGCGCCAGCGCGCGCATTTCCGGCCCCTTGGCACGGCCCTCCCGCGCCAGCTGCAGCTGGTCGAGCACGGCGTGCGCCAGTTCCGACGACAGCGGCATCTTGCCGCCCTGCCAGCGCGGCACGGCGCCGCGGCTGCCCGTGGCGCGCCGCACATAGGCCGTCATCTCGTGCACGCGCACGAATTCCAGGATGCGCCCGCCAAACAGAAAATGGTCGCCCTGTTTCAGGCGCGCGAAGACGTCCTGCGCCTGGCGCAGATTGCCCAAGGTGGCCGACAGGCCCCACGTCATCAGGTTTTCCTGCCAGCGGCGCAGCCGGGCCAGCGCCAGCTGCACCTGCACGCCGCGCTTACTGCCCATCAATTCATGCCACTCGTCGACGATCACCGTTTCCAGCAAGGCGAAGCGTGCGTGCGCATCCGCCTGGCTCAGCATCAGGGACAGGCTTTCCGGCGTCGTGACGAGCACCTCGGGCCAGGCCTTGGCCTGCCGCGCCCGCTGCGCGGCGCTGGTATCTCCCGTGCGCGCCTCGATGCGCCAGCCGGGCGCCAGCGTTTCGCCGGACGCCTGCAGCGCGCGCACCGTGTCGGCCGCCAGCGCCCGCATGGGCGTGATCCACAGCACGCGCAAGCCCTGCTTGCGGCGCTTGCCCGCCAGGCGCTCGGCGCGCAGCAGGGCGCCGAACCAGACGGCGTAGGTCTTGCCGGAGCCCGTGCTGGCATGCAGCAGGCCGGATCGTCCCTGCGCGCTGGCCCGCCAGATGGCGCGCTGGAAAGGGAACACGGCCCAGCCGCGCCCCGTGAACCAGGCAGCGACGCGCTGCGCCGGCAAGCTCTTGCTCATGGACCGTCCTTCATCCGGCACCGGCCAGCATGGCTTGCAGGGTGGCCAGAGTGTCGGCGTCGGCGACGGCCTTGTCTTCGCGGCGGCGCAGGATGCGGGGAAAGCGCACGGCGATGCCCGCCTTGTGGCGGCCGGAGGCGGCGATGCCCTCGAAGCCGATCTCGAACACCATGGTGGGCCTGACGCTGCGCACGGGGCCGAATTTTTCTATGGTGGTCTGGCGGATGGCGGCATCGACCTGGGCGATTTCCGCATCCGTCAAGCCTGAATACGCCTTGGCGAACGGCACCAGCCTGCGTTCGCCATCGTCCGCTTCATCCCACACGGCGAACGTGTAGTCCGTGTACAGCGAGGCGCGCCGGCCGTGGCCCGCCTGGGCGTAGATCAGCACGGCGTCGACGGCGTAGGGGTCGATCTTCCATTTCCACCAGGTGCCCACGTCTTTCGTGCGCCCCACGCCATACGCGGCCGACGCGGCTTTCAGCATCAAGCCTTCCACGCCGCGCGCGCGCGATTCCGCGCGGATGGCGGCCAGCGCTTCCCAGCTCTCGGCGGCGATGCACGGCGACAGGCGCAGCGCGGGCGCATCCACTGCGGCGACGACGGTTTCCAGCAGCGCGCGGCGCTCGTGCTGCGGCAGGTGGCGGATATCCACGCCGTCCAGTTCCAGCACGTCATAAGCCACCAGCACGGCGGGCAACGCTGCCAGCAGCTTCGGCGAGACCGTCTTGCGGCCCATCCGTTGTTGCAAATCTGCAAACGGCGCCGGCACGGCGCCCGGCTGCCAGACGAGGATTTCGCCATCGAGCACGGTACCTTCCGGCAAGGCCAGCTGCGCCAGTTCGGGAAACCTGTCCGTGATCAATTCCTCGCCGCGCGACCACAGCCAGTTCACGCCCTCGCGGCGCAGCAGCTGGGCGCGCATGCCGTCGTATTTCCACTCGGCCAGCCAGCCGGCGGGCTCGCCCAAGGATTCCGGCGCTGCCTGCAAGGGGTGCGCCAGGAAGAAGGGGTAAGGCTGGCCGCCGCGCAACGCCTGCTCGCCATCGGACTGCGCGGCGATCAGTTTCAAAAATCCCGCGCCCGTGGGGCTGACCTTGCCATCGGTCCAACCCATCAGCCGCTGCGCGATCAGCTTGCTGTCGACGGCGGCGATCGATGCCAGCGCCCGCGTCACCAGCAGTTTTGAGACGCCCACGCGAAAGCCGCCGCCGATCAGCTTGATCAACAGGAAGCGTTCGCGCGTTTCCAGCTCGTCCCAGTACCCCAGCAGGGCGGCGCGGATGGCGTCCGGCGGCGCGCCGCGCAACGGTGCGATGCGCTGCTCGACCCACTCGGCCAGGCCGATGTCGCTGTGGCGGGTGGGCGCGGGCAGGATCAGGGCGATGGTTTCAGCCAGGTCGCCGACGGCGTGATAGGCCTCGTCGAACAGCCAGGCGTCGAGGCCGGCCCGTTCGGTCGCATAGTCGCGCAGCGGCCTGGTGGGCACGGCCTGGCGCGGCTTGCCGCCGGCCAGGAAATACACGGCCCAGGCCGCATCGTGCGGCTTGGCGCGCTGGAAATACGCTTGCAGGGCCGCCAGCTTGCGGCTGGTGGCGGTGGTCTCGTCGAGTTCCGCGTACAGCCGGGCAAATTCACGCATGCGCAACGTCCTCCGCCGCCGTGGGAGCACCAGGCGCACCGTCATCGGCCTCGTCATCGCCATATTCCGTCTCGAAGCCGCCCGCCTGCCAGCCGTTCTGCCGCAGCCAGCGCACCATCACGGGGATGGCGCCGTGCGTGACGATGATGCGTCCGGCCTGCGTGGCCGTGATGGCCTGCATCAGGCCGGGCCAGTCGGCGTGGTCGGACAACACGAAACCCCGGTCCACGCCGCGCCGCCGGCGCGCGCCGCGCAGCAGCATCCAGCCGCTGGCGAACGCATCGCTGTAGTCGCCGAAACGCTTCATCCACGGCGAACCGGCTGCCGATGGGGGCGCGATCACCATGGCCGTCTTCAGGGCCGCCTTGTCCGTCACCTCGCCCACCATGACAGTGGCCGGCAAGGCCACGCCCGACTCGCGGTAGACCTGCGTCAATGCCTGCGCCGCGCCATGGCAGATAATGGGGCCGATGGTAGCGTCCAGGCCCGCCAGGATGCGCTGCGCCTTGCCGAAGGCATAGCAGAACAGCACGCTGGTGCGCCCCTCGGCTGCATTGCCGCGCCACCACTGGTTGATGTCGTCGTATATTTCCTGCGGCGCCTGCCAGCGGTAGATGGGTAGGCCGAAGGTCGATTCCGTGATGAAGGTATCGCAGCGCACGGGCTCGAACGGCGCGCAGGTGGGGTCCGGCTGCAGCTTGTAGTCGCCCGACGCCACCCATACCTTGCCGCCGTGCGCCATGCGCACCTGGGCCGAACCGAGCACGTGGCCGGCCGGGTGCAGCGACACCTGCACGCCGTGGTGTTCGATGGTCTCGCCATACGCGAGGCCCTGGATGGAAACGGTGCCCAGCTGCGCGCGCAGCACCTGCGCACCGTCGGCCGCGCACAGGTAATGCCGGTGGCCGGCCCGCGCATGGTCGGCATGCGCATGCGTGATGATGGCGCGCTCGACGGGACGCCACGGGTCGATATAAAACTGTCCCGGCACGCAATACAGGCCTTCCTTGCGCACCACTACCATGTCCGCCATGCCCAGCTCCTACGTTAACACGCGTTGGAATGGGCTGATTCTAGCGCTCTTGCGCCAGATCATCTGTCGGGCAGCGCACACTGGCTTCACGCGGGGGCGACGAATTCCGCCATGAAGGTGCGCGTGGTGTTTTCCGGAAACGCGATGGTGACCTGGTCGCCGGCCACCGACAGCACGGTGCCGATGTCGAAGCGGGGCACGCGCACCCGGCTGCCCACGGCGATCGACGGTGCCGATGGCGCGGCGGGCAGCGGCGGCACGGGGGCGTCGTCGAGCAGCATGGGCGTCGTCAGCGCCGGCGGCGACTGGCAATTGTCGCAGGTGCAGCAGCGCTCGAAATCCCCCGCATCGCCGAAATACTCGAGCAGCAGCTTCCAGCGGCAAAAACCGCTCTGCGCATACGCCACCATCTGCTCGAGCGCCTGCTTGTCGCGCTCCTGCTTGTCGACATAGACCTGCGCCAGCTGCGCGTACGTGGGCGAGCTGGCCGAGGGCGCTTTCAGGGTGTAGCCCAGCTGGCGGTCCTGGCGCAGCAGCTTGCCGTCTTTCAACAGTTTCAGGCACACCTTCAGGTGACCGTCGGAAAAATCGGGCAGGCTGGACGCCAGCGCAGCGAACGCGAACGTGGCCGGCAGTTCTTGCGCTGCCGCCACGATGGCGGCCAGCTCGTCAGCCGTTGGGTAGTGTTTCGCCAGGAAAAACTGCTGTACCCGCTTGTCTTCCTGGAAATACAGCAAGGTGCAGTCGGCGGGCATGCCGTCGCGCCCGGCCCGGCCCGATTCCTGGTAGTACGCTTCCAGGTTGGCCGGCACCTGCAGGTGGATGACGAAGCGCGTGTCGGGCTTGTCGATGCCCATGCCGAAGGCGTTGGTGGCCACCATGATGCGGCGTTCGCCGCCCATGAACAGGTCCTGGTTGTGCTTGCGCTCGCGCGCCGCCAGCTTGCCGTGGTAGCAGGTGACGCTTGCGCCCAGCTCCGCCAGCCGCGTCGCCAGCTCTTCGACGGTTTTCACCGTGGCCGCGTAGACGATGCCCGCGCCTCGCGTCTCGCGCAGCAGGCGCAGGACTGCATCGTGTTTTTCGCCGGCATTGGTGACCTGGACCACGCCATAGCGCAGGTTGGCGCGGTAAATGCCCGTATTGACGACGCGCAACTGCGGCGCGGCAAGCTGGGCGCGGATGTCGGCCACCACGTCTTCCGTGGCCGTGGCCGTCAAGGCCAGCACGGGCGGGCGGCCCAGGGCGCGCAGGGCGGCGGCGATGTCCAGGTAGGCGGGACGGAAATCGTGACCCCACTGGGAGATGCAATGGGCTTCGTCGATGACCACCAGCGCCGGCGGTGCGGCGGCCAGCAGGGCCAGGAATCCGGCCGTCGCCAGGCGTTCCGGCGTGCAAAAAATGATGCGCTTGCCACCCTGGGCGATGCGGGCGATGGCATCGTCTTCCTCGGCGCGCGACAGGCTGCTGTTGAGCTGCACGGCCGTGATGCCCAGTGCATGCAATTTTTCCAGCTGGTCGTGCATCAGCGAGATCAGCGGTGACACGACGAGCGTGGCGCCCGGCAACAGCGCGGCCGGCAGCTGGTAGCACAGCGACTTGCCGCTGCCCGTGGGCATGATGGCCAGGGTATCGCGCCCGGCCAGCACGCTGTCGATGACTTCCTGCTGGCCCGCGCGCAGGCGCGCGATGCCGAATACCGAGCGCAGCAGGCGCTGGATCTTGCGCTGGGGCACGCGGCCCAGGTCTTGCACTGCAGAAATAGTAGTCGCCATCGCGGTCTGGTTCCTCGCATGCCGGCGCCAGTCGCCAGCTCGCCGCTACTTTACGGCCGGGCCTGTCGACAGGCCATAGGACGGCCGCTACAGCCCGCGTAGGAATTCAGGAAGCGAACAGGATGGCCCAGTAAAGCATCAGCAGGCCGGCAACCGACACGCACCACACCAGCGTGCGCACGACGGGGATGCCGAACGCGTACAGGGGCAGGTAGAGCACGCGCGCGGCCAGGTACAGGGCCGCGCCGTACAGGGTCAGCGCGCTTTCCTGCGCCGTCACGTGGACGATCAGCACGGCGGTGGCGAACAGGGGCAGGGTTTCGAACAGGTTGGCCTGGGCCCGCTGCAAGCGGCCCGTGACCTTGCCCACGGGCGGCCCCGCGCTGTCGCGCGCCCCCATATTGTATTGAGGACCCGTTTCCAGCGTGCGCAACAGCGCAGGCAGGAGGATTTGCAGCAGGGCCAGCACGAGGGTACACGCGAGCATCGTCAGTTCAGGGGTCATGCTTGCCTCTGCAGGGTAAGACGGGCGGGCCGATGGCGCGCGCCCGTCAGGATTGGTCGAGTGCCGCTTGCAGCTCCATCAAATCATACGGTTTGCGCAGGACGCTGGCGGAAAAGCCCAGCTCATCCATCGATTCCTTGCCGTATCCGGTGGAAAAGATGATGCGCATGTCAGGTTTTTCGCGCAGCACCATGCGCGCCAGCGCGATGCCGGACATGCCGGGCAGGCTGACATCGGTAAACAGGATATCGAAGTCTTGTTCGCTTAGCAATTGCCACGCGGACTCGCCATCGGACACGCCGCTCACCGTATGCCCGAGCATGCCCACCAGCTCGCACACCATCAGCTGCGAATCGAGGTTGTCTTCCACCACGAGTATTTTCATCGATGTCGGCATGTCTCCCTGCGGCGCCGGCGCATGGCCCGTCAAATCCAGCCCCGGCGTGCCGGCGCCCAGTGCGCTGGCCGCCAGGCCGCCGGACACCGGTGCGCCGGACCGTTCAAACTGGCGCGCGCGCATTTGCTGCTGGCGGTTGGCCAGCACATGGCGCAGCTTGCGCGCCAGCTCTTCGCGCCGGTACGGCTTGCTGAGCAATTCTACTCCTGCGTCGAGCCGCCCTTCGTGCACGATGACGTCTTGCGCATAGCCGGACGTAAACAGCACGGCGATATCGGGCTGCAGCTCGCGCGCCTGGCGCGCCATGTCCGTGCTGCTGACGGGACCGGGCATGATCACGTCCGTAAACAACAGATCGATCTGCGCGCCGCTGTGCAGCACGGCCAGCGCGCTTTCGCCATCCTCGGCCTTGAGCACCGTATAGCCGAGCGCGCCCAGCATGTCGACCACCGTGGTGCGCACGCCCACGTCGTCTTCCACCACCAGCACGGTTTCCGTGCCGCCCGTGACGACGCCGCTCAATTCCACTTCCTCGTCCGCCTCGGCCATCAGGGAGCGGGGCAGATAGATTTTGACTCCCGTTCCCACGCCAGGTTCACTGTAGATGCGGATATGGCCGCGGCTCTGCGTGACGAAGCCGTAGGCCATCGACAGGCCCAGGCCCGTGCCCGCCCCTTCCGGCTTGGTGGTGAAGAACGGCTCGAACGCGCGCTGCAGCACGGGCCCGCTCATGCCGCGCCCCGTGTCCGTCACCGACAGCATCACGTACTGTCCGGCCGGCACGTCGACCAGGTTGTGCACATAATGCTCGTCGAGCACGACATTGCCCAGCTCGATGGTCAGCTTGCCCGCGCCATCCATGGCGTCGCGCGCATTGATGGCCAGGTTGAGGATGACGTTTTCGATCTGGCTGCGGTCGACCAGGGTGTTCCACAGGCCGCCGCCGCCCACCAGCACGATGTCGATGGCCTCGCCCAAGGCGCGCCGCAGCAGCGCATCCATATTGCGCACCACGCGGGCCAGGTCCGCCACCACGGGTTTGAGCGGTTGACGCCGCGCAAACGCCAGCAGGTGCGAGGACAGCTTGGCGCCCCGCTCGACGGCGGCAATGGCCGTGTCGAGCCGCTGGCGCATGAGGCCATCCGTGCCCGCCAGGTGCTGCAGCAGATGCAAATTGCCGGAAATAATCTGCAGCACATTGTTGAAGTCATGCGCGATGCCGCCTGTCAGCTGGCCCACGGCTTCCATTTTTTGCGCCTGGCGCAAGGCGTCTTCGGCCTTGGTGCGCTCGCTCACTTCCTGTTCGACCCGGTGCTCGAGCGTTTCGTTCAATTCATGCAGCGCTTTTTCCACGCGGCGCCGGTCCGTGATATCCGTCTTGACGGCGATCAAGGAACGCGTGTGTCCCTGTTCATCGACGAGGCGGCTGACATTGCTCGACACCCACACTTGCGAACCATCGGGTTTCAGGTAGCGCTTTTCCAGCGAAAACGACTCGCCCGTCTCCACCAGGCGGCGGAACAGCACATTGTTGCCCGGCACGTCGTCGGGATGCAGGATATCGTTCATGTTCAGGCTCAGCAGCTCTTCGGCCGACCGCCCCAGCATGCAGCACAGCGCGCCGTTGACTCGCTGGAAACGGCCATCGAGGCCCAGTTCGGACAAGCCGACGGATGCCTGGCCGAAAATGGCCGCCATGCGCTCCTGGCTGGCCATCAGTTCCTCCTCGATCTGGCGCCGTTCCGTGACGTCGAAGGACACGCCCACATAGCGGCGCTGGCCCGGCAAGCGGCCGGCAATGACCTCGCCCTGGCGCGCGATCCAGCGCACCGCGCCATCGGCGGGGCGGCGGATGCGGTATTCCACGTATTCGAGCGGATTGGGCGCCAGCTCAAGCTTGCTGGGCCCGACCTTTTGCTGGTCGCGCGCATCGACCAGGCTCACCAGCAGTTGCTGCGTGACTTCCTCATCATCGGCGATGCCCCACTGGCGGCGGAACGTGGGCGACACGAGCATCGCGCCCGTCTCGGGGAACCATTCGAAGGTGCCGATGCCGCCCGCCTGCTGCGCCAGGCGCAGGCGCTCCTCGCCTTCCATGCGCTCGGTGACGTCGATGCCTTCGACGAGGATGCCCGTCACCGCGCCGTCCGCATCCTTGATGGGCTGGTACACGAAATCGACATGGCGCTCGCCCGTCTGCCCGTCCGCCGTCTGCAAGTCCACCCTGACCTGGCGTCCCTCGTAGGCAACGCCGGAACGGTAGACCTGGTCGAGCAGGTCGATGAAGCCCTGCGCCTTGACTTCCGGCAAGGCCACTTCCACGGGCTGGCCCAGCAGGTCGTCGCGTCCCACGAGGCGCAGATAGTGTTCATTGGCCAGCTCGAACACATGCTGCGGCCCGCGCAGCAGGGCCATGAAGCTGGGCGCCTGCTGGAACAGGGCGCGCAGCAGGGCGCGGTCCTCGTCCAGGCGGCGGTTCGCGGCCCGTACCGCCTCGCTCTCGGCCTGCAAGGTGGCGTTCAGCTTGCCCAGCTCGGCCGTGGCCAGCTTCAGCTGGCGCCCTTCTTCCATGCGCGCCGTCAATTCCACGGCCGTGCACAGCACGCCGTCGACCTGGCCATCGGCGCCATGCACGGGGGTGTAGAACAGGTCGAAGCAGACGTCCGTCGGCTGCCCGTCGCGCAACAGCGGCAGGCAGCGCTCGCGGTGCACCTGCGTCTCGCCGCGCAAGCCCGCCTCCAGGATGCGCGCGTTCCAGTCCCAGATCTCGGGCCAGACGGCCGGCACCGTGCCGCCCAGCGCGGCCGGATGACGCGGGCCGGCGATATTGATGTACTCGTCGTTATAGACCATCACGTGCTGCGGCCCCCACATCAGCACCATCGCCATCGGCGAATGGAGCACGATGTCGACGCTGGTGCGCAAATGGGCGGGCCAGGCGTCGAGCGCGCCGAGGCTGCTCGCCGACCAGTCGAACTGGCGCACCAGCTCGCCCATGCTGCCGCCGCCGCGCGGCCAGGTAGGCTTGCTCATGGCGCCGCCACGTCGGGCTGCACGCACACATGGCAATGGCGCGGAATGCGCACCGTCGCCACCGTGCCCTGCGTCGCCGACGAGCTGAGCTCGACCGTGCCGCCATGGGCCTTGACGAACATGTTCACGGTGTACAGGCCCAGGCCCAGTCCCTGCCCCGTCCTGCGTTTCTCGCGCGCCTGCTGGAACGGCTCAAACAGGGTCGGCAGCAGGGCGGCAGGGATCACGCCGCGATTGATCACGCGCAACTCGATGCAGTCGGCAGCCCGCCCGTCGAGCGCCAGCTGCACGGGTGCGCCCGCCTCGCCATGCGTGATGGCGTTGCTTAAGAGATTAGAAATGACTTGCGACAGCAAGCCCGCATCGCACTGCCCATGCAGCTCGCCGACGCTGCTCAGTTCGATGGATGCGGCCTGTCCCGCCGTTTCGAATTCCTCGACGATGGCGCGCGCCAGCGCCAGGTAGTCGTGCATGCTGCTGCGCAACTCCATCGTGCCCGAGCGGATGCGCGCCAGGTCCAGCAACTGGTCGACCATGCGCGCCATGCGCTTGGCGCTGCTTTCGATGCGCTGCGCCGTGACGACCACTTTCGGGTGGTCGCTCATCATCGGCAGCAGCATGGCGCCGTTCATCACCACCGACAGCGGCGTGCGCAAGTCGTGGCCCAGCACGGCCGTAAATAATTCGTTGAGGTGCAGGGCGTGCTTGAGCTCGTCGAGCTGGGCAGACAGTTCGCGTTTCTGCTGGTACAACTGCACCAGCACCGCCACCTTGCTCTGCAAGGCTTTCACGTCGATGGGCTTGTACAGGAAATCGACGGCGCCCGCCTCGTAGCCACGGAAACTGTAGCTCGGTTCGCGCGAGGCGGCCGTGAGGAAAATCAAGGGAATGCTGCGCGTGCGTTCGCTGCCGCGTATCAGCTCGGCCAGCTCGAAGCCGTCCATCTGCGGCATCTGCACGTCGATCAGGGCCAGCGCGACCTCGTGCGTCAACAGCAATTCCAGCGCTTCCGCGCCCGATGATGCTTTCAGGACAACAATACCGGGCCGCGCCAGCACAGCTTCGGCGGCGATCAGGTTTTGCGCGATGTCGTCAACGACGAGGATATGAATAGGTGCAGTCACGGATCAGTCTTCAGGCGTCGCCATGGCGGCATGCCGGCATGTTGCGATATTTAAAATTAGTATTATTTCTGTATTCACATCAGTGGTCATATATTACACGCACTCCCCGCAGCGATCCATTTGTCCGTTCATGCACCGAGCAACGCCAGGCTGGCGGCCATTTGCGGCAAATCGAGCACGCGGTCGGCGCCGGCACGCTTGAGCGCAGCGGCCGGCATGACGGCGCAACTGGCCCGTGCCGGGTCCTGCACCCAGGCGCCGCCGCCCAGCTGCCGCACGCGCGCCAGCCCCGCCGCGCCGTCGGCCGAGGCGCCCGTCAGGATGATGGCCAGCATGGCGCGCCGGTAGGCATACGCCGCCGTTTCCAGCAGGACATCGATGGACGGGCGCGAAAAATTCACGGGTTCTTCCTGCGACAGCGAAAAACAGCCTTCGGGTTCGATTTGCAGGTGATAGTCGGGCGGCGCGAAATACACGACGCCGGCCTGCAGCGGCTCCTTGTCCTGCGCTTCGCGCAGGGGCAGCTGGCAGCGCTGCGCATACAGCTGCGGCAACTGGCTGGAGCGGCCCGGCGCCAGGTGCAGCACCACCACGACGGCCGCGCGGCAGCGGGCCGGCAAGGCGCGCAGCACGATGCCCAGCGCTTCCACGCCGCCGGCCGAAGCGCCGATGGCGATCAGGCGCAGGCCCGGTGGCGGCGGCGCCACGTCGCAGGTGGGCAGCATGTCAGGCCCGCTGGAAGATGCGCTCGGCCGGGCTCAGCTCGTTGAAGCTGTCCGCATGGCGGCTGAAATGCAGGCTTTCCTTCATGCCCAGGCCCAGGAAGCCCCGGTTCACCAGCGCTTCGTGGAACAGGCCCAGGCTGCGGTCCTGCAAATCTTTATTGAAATAAATCATCACGTTACGGCAGGAAACCATGTGCACCTCCGAAAACACGCTGTCCGTCGCCAGGCTGTGGTCGGCGAAGACGAACTGGCGCCGCAGACGCCGGTCGAAGATGGCGCCCTTGTAGGCCGCCGTGTAATAGTCGGACAGCGAGCGCTTGCCGCCCGCCAGCTGATAATTCTCGCTGAACTGGGCAATGCGCTCGACGGCGTATATGCCCGCTTCGGCGGCCGCCAGCGCCTCGACATTGATGTCCGTCGCATAAATCATGCTGCGTTCGAGCAAGCCTTCCTCGTCCAGCAGGATGGCCAGCGACCACACCTCTTCGCCGCTGCTGCAGCCGGCCACCCAGATCTTGATCGATGGATAAGTGTGCAGGATGGGCACGACTTTTTCGCGCAGGGCGCGGAAATACGCGGGATCGCGGAACATCTCGCTCACCTGCACGGTGAAAAACTGCAGCATCTGCGCGAACACGGCAGGTTCGTGCAGTATGCGGTCCTGCAACTGCGACAGGCTGGCGCAGCCGAAGCGCTCCATGGCCTGGCGCATGCGGCGGCGCAGCGACGCCACGGAATAATCGCGGAAATCGTGCTGATATCTCAACAAGATTCCCTCAAGCAATAATTTCAGTTCTATATCGAAAATATCGTCATCTAACAACATCCACCTCATCGGATACCTGACTGTTGAACACGGTGCAACGCGCACCGAGCAGTCACTGCCAAATGCTAGCAGATCGTCGGGGATTGTCCCGCAGGAAAAGCTTCAGTTAGGTACGCTGGCGTACACTCGCGCGCCTTTTTTCACGCATCCACGCCCTTCATGCCTTCGTCCGTGTAGCGCGCGCCCGCCGCCATGCCCAAAGGAAAGGCGGCGCTGATCGCCGCCAGTTCCGCGGCATCGAGCCGCACGTCCAGCGCGCCGAGATTGTCGTGCAGGTAGGCGATGCGCTTGGTGCCGGGGATGGGAATGATGTCGTCGCCCTGCGCCAGCAGCCAGGCCAGCGCCAGCTGGGCCGGCGTGCAGCCTTTGGCGCGCGCGAGGTCCTGGACCAGCGCCACGATGGCCTGGTTGCGCGCCAGGTTTCCGGCCGCGAAACGGGGATTGAAATGGCGGAAGTCGCCCGCGTCGAGACTGTCCGCGCCGACGATCGTTCCCGTCAGGAAACCGCGTCCCAGCGGGCTGTAGGCAAAGAAACTGGCGCCCACGTCGCGGCAGGCGGCCAGCACGCCCTGCTCCGGCTCGCGCGTCCACAGCGAGTATTCGCTCTGCACGGCCGCCACGGGGCAGAGCGCCGCCGCGCGCCGCAAAGTGGCGGCGCTCACTTCGCACAGGCCCACGGCGCGAATTTTTCCTTCTTGCATCAGCTGCGCCAGCGCCCCCATCGATTCTTCCAGCGGCGTGTCCAGGTTCAGGCGGTGCAGGTAGAACAGGTCGATGGTCTCCACGCCCAGGCGCGCCAGCGACGCCTCGCAGGCATGGCGGATGGTGGCGGGAGCATTGTCGACGCGGCGCGCATAGCTGCCCGCCTCGCGCGCCAGGCCGCACTTGGTGGCGACCAGCGCCTGCCCGCGATGCTTGCTCAGAAAACGGCCCAGCAATTGCTCGTTGTGGCCGAAACCGTAGGCGTCGGCCGTGTCGAACAGGGTCACGCCCGCCGCCAGGGCCGCTTCCAGCGTGGCCAAGGATTGCGCCTCGTCCGTGGCGCCATAGAATTCCGACATGCCCATGCAGCCCAGGCCCAGTGCCGAACTGGTCAAGCCGCTATGGCCGATGCGTCGTTGTTGCAGTTGCATGTTGATCTCCCTCAAGTGTCAATGCGGCCAGTCTAGACCGCGCCGGCTGGCGGGGGAATGCGCGATTTCGTGATACCTTTCTGGTATGAGAGCCCTTGACACCCATGCCCTGACCCTGTTTTGCGCCGTCGCCCGCTGCCTGAACTTCCGCCAGGCGGCCGAGCAATTGCATATGACCCAGCCGCCCCTGTCGCGCGCCATCAAGACGCTGGAAGACAAGCTGGGCGCCCGATTGTTCGAGCGCGACACGCAGGGCGTGGCCCTGACGCAGGCGGGCCGCACCCTGCTGCCGCAGGCGCTGCACATCCTCGACTTGCTGGATGCGGCGCAAACCTCGCTGCAGCGCGATGCGGCCCCGGCGCGCCTGCGCCTGGGCCTGACCAGTTCCGTGGAAGCGGGCCTGTTCCGTCCGCTGCTGGCGGTGCTGGAAGGGCAGCTGGAGGCGCAACTGGGCAATGTCCGGCTGGAGCTGACGGCGGCGCCGTCGCCGCGCCTGGTGGCCTCCGTGCGCAAGGGCCAGCTCGACGCCGCCCTGCTCGCCCTGCCCAGCGCCACGTTCGAGCTGGCCGTGCAGCCGCTGGCGCGCCAGCCCATGATGCTGGCCCTGCCCGCCGGGCACCGCCTGGCGAAGAAGCGCAAGCTGGGCCTGTCTGATATCGCGCAGGAATCGATCTACTGGTTCGAACGGGCGCGCCAGCCCGCCTTTTTCGACCATTGCCAGGCCATTTTCCGCCGCCACGGCTTCGCCCCCGCCTTCCTGCGCGAAGCGCCCGACCACCACGTGCTGCTCGGCGACGTCGCGGCCGGCAAGGGCATGGCGCTGCTGGCCGACTCGTTCCGCGCGCTGCGCCTCGCTGGCGTGGCCTACCGGCCATTGGCAGAGGGCGAGGAACTGGCGGCCGGCATCGGCCTGGCCTGGCGGGAAGAACACGGGCATGCTGCCCTGCCCCTGCTGCGCCGGCTGGCGCAAGAACATCTGCAAAAGTGAGGGCCGCGCGCGGACGCGCCAGACGCGCTACCATGGCGCCTTCCCCATTTTGCGCCCCGCCACGACCATGACGTTTACCCTCAGCGACACCGCCTACGCCACCGATACCCCCGAAGCCAAGCAAGCCATGTATGCGGATCTGCGTTCGCAGCTGCAAGGCTTGCTGTCGGGCGAAACCGACTTCATCGCCAATACGGCCAACTTCAGTTCGCTGGTCTTCCACGCCATGCCGGGCCTGAACTGGGCCGGTTTCTACTTTCTGAAAGGCGAGGAACTGGTGCTGGGGCCGTTCCAGGGCAAGCCGGCCTGCATCCGCATCAAGAAAGGACGCGGCGTGTGCGGCACCACGGTGGTCGAAGGCAAGTCCATCGTCGTGCAGGACGTGCATGCGTTTCCCGGCCACATCGCCTGCGACGTCAATTCGCGTTCGGAACTGGTGGTGCCCGTGTTTGCGCAAGGTCACATCATCGGCGTGTTCGACCTCGACAGCCCATTGACCGGCCGCTTCGACGAGGTCGACGCCCGAGGCGTCGAATCGCTGGTGCGCGTGCTGGAAGCGGCCATCGTCGCCGAGTAAGCGTTAGTTGCCCGCCTTGACGGCGATGAATTCGCCCTTGCCGACCGTGGCCAGGCACGTCGTGTAGCGGCTGTCGGCGCGGATGGCGTCAAGAAACTGCGCCATGTCCGCGTAGTGCGAGCTGGCGTTGTCGACCACCAGCACGCCGCCGGCCGCCAGCACGCGGTCCAGCTGCGGCCACCATTGTTCGTATTGCTGGCGCGCGGAATCGAGGAAGATGAAATCGTAGGCGCCGTCCGCCGCATCGCGCAGCACGTCGCCGGCGTCGGCCAGCAGCTGACCGATCACGCCTTGCAATTGCGCGCGCACAAAGTTGGCGTGCGCCATGTCGAACTTGTCCTGCGCCTTTTCCACCGTCACCACGCTGCCGCCCAGCGCCTGCACGGCGCGCGCCAGCCACAGCGTCGAGTAACCGTTCGAGGTGCCGATTTCCAGCACCCGGCGCGCGCCGCGCGCGTGCACGAGCACGGCCAGCAATTCGCCCGTGTCGCGCGTGATGTTGAGCATGCGGCTGGCGCGCTCCGCGTGCGCCGCATCGTTGCTGCTGCCGAAGGCTTCGAGTTCGCTCAACAGGGTATCAATGTCCGGCATGATGGCTCCTTGCGAAAAACATCAGCATAGCAAAAATACTACGCCTGTGCGCGCCTCAATGGACGTTTCAGGGTCTGCACCATCAGCACGCCCAGCAGGGTCACGCCGCCGCCGATCAGGTCGTAGCCATGCAAGGTTTCACCCAGGAACAGCATGGCGATGATCACCGTGAACACGGGAAGCAGATTCATCAATGTCGTGGCGCGGCTGGGCCCCAGCCTGGCCAGGCCGTGCATCCACAAGAACGGCGCGATGATGGAAGCGGGAATGCCGGCAAACAGTACCAGCGGCAAGCCGGCGCCGGTGACGGGCGGCGCGGACTGGCTCAGGTAATACACGAACAGCACGGGCACGGCGCACCAGACCTGGATCAGCAAGGAGTGCCAGTTATTCAGGGGAATCTTCCACCGCTTGAGCAGCACGCCGTAGCCCGCATACGACAGGCAGGCCAGCAGCATCAGGGCGTCGCCCACGGCCGCGCCATGAGCGACCAGCGCGGCCGGGTCGCCATGGCTGAGCAGGTAGCCGAGTCCCAGCAAGGACACGATGCCGCCGAACACGCCGCCCACGGTGGGCGCCTCTTTCAACACCAGCACGGACAGGCCCACGGCCAGCAGCGGCATCATCGACGCCAGTATGCCCATGTTGGTGGCCGTCGTCGTCTGCGCGGCGATATACGCGAGGCACTGGTACATGACCATGCCCAACATGCCCAGCACAAACAGTTTGCCCAGATACGGTTTCACCACGGAGCGCTGCTTCCACACGGGACGGGCAAACACGAGCGCCAGCAGCACGCCGGCCAGCAGCCAGCGGTAGAACGAGATGGCGGCCGGGTCGATCACGCCCACGGCCAGCTTGCTGACGATGGTATTGATGGCCCAGATCAGCACGGCGATCACGGGAAACAGATAATGCTTGGCTTGCATGCGGCGGACTCCAGATGTTAATACCGCCATTTTCGCATGGTCCGATTCCATGGATATAATGAAAACCGGACAAACGATGCGAAGAACAGGACAAAACAGGAGATACCATGGCCAGCAACCAGCATTTCCCCGCCGTTTCCGACGCCCTGCCCTACCCCGTGTACTTTCGCCTCGACGACTATCACGCGCACCAGCAATTCGATTACCAGAGCCATCCGTGGGGCCAGCTCACGTATTGCTCCACGGGCGTGATGGAAATCATGGTGGCGGGCCAGCGCTATCTGTCGCCGCCCCAGTACGCCGTGTGGATACCGCCCGAGACCTTGCACGACGGCTATATCCGCCAGGACGTCGTATTTCACTCGGCCTACATCGATACCGGCCTGTGCGCGCAGCTGCCGGCGCAGCCGTGCGCGCTGGTGCTCAGTCCCTTGCTCAAAGCCATACTCGGCGACTTCGCCGAAAGGGGCGTCACCACGCCCGCCACCGAAGCCGACCAGCGCCTGGCGCAGGTGCTGGTCGACCAGCTGCAGCTGGCGCCGTGCAGCCGCAACTATCTGCCCGGCAGCGACGAACCCGTCATCGCGGCGCTGCTGGCCGCCCTGCAGGCGGAGCCGGGAAGTAAGCACTCGCTGGCCGAGTGGGCCGCGCAATTGCACGTCACCGAGCGCACGCTGGCGCGCCGCTGTCAGCGCGAGCTGGGCATGCCCTTCGGCGAATGGCGCCAGCGCCAGCGCTTCCTGGCGGCCCTGCCGATGCTGGAACAGGGAGATACCGTGCAGGCGATCGCGCTGGAACTGGGCTACAGCACGGCCTCGGCCTTCATCGCCATGTTTCGCCGCCAGAGCGGCGGCACGCCCGACCAGTTCCGCCGCGGCCTGCGCTGAAAAACGTGGACTAAACTGCATGCTTTCCAGGCATGGATGCTAAAATTCAAACATCTTTCCAGAGAGCAAAAGGACGCGCATGAACTCCAGCACCGAGACGGCCCATGAAACCCCAGGCAGCGAGGTTGCGCCGCAGGTGACAGAGACGGCCGCGACGGCGCCAGCGCCCCTCAAGCTCGGCAAAGAGGACATCCCCACCGTATTGGGCAAGCTGCGCACCCTGGTGCAGGACAAGACGCGTTTCGAGCCGCAGGACATCACGCCGCTGGGCGAGGAAGACGTGCTGCAGGATTTTTCGCTGCAGGCGAATTACGCGCTCGAGGCGCGCTTCGAGCAGCGCGTCATCAATGGCTATTTTGCGCCGGCGGGAAATGACTGCCGCTGTGGCTCCCACGAGGTGGGAGCGCTCGCTCACGCGCAGGAGAAGGAAAGGCTGCGCCGCGCGGCAGGCAAGCTTGACGCCGCCCTGCGCCAGCCGGCCCAGGCCTACAACGGCATCGAGGCGGGCATCTACCTGCCGCACGCCGTCAAGTACTGGCACCTCGATACCTGCAGCGCCTGTTCCGGCAAAGGCCGCATCGGCTGCCATACCTGCCACGGCTTGACCACGGAAACGTGCTGGACCTGCCACGGCGGGCGCACCGTCAGCTGCGACGCCTACGGCTGCTACGGCAGCGGCAAGGTCTCGTGCTCGTATTGCAACGGCAACGGCACGGTGGCCGAACAAGTCACCGACTACGTGACGGTGCAAGTACCCACTACCACCTACAGCAACGGCAGCTCGCACACCAGCTACCACAGCGAAACGCGCACGCAGTACCGCACCGAGCACCGCAATTGCTACCATTGCAGCTTCGGCAAGGTCACGTGCAACACCTGCCACGGTTCCGGCAACATCAATTGCGCCACCTGCCGCGCCAGCGGCAAGGTCACCTGCCGCACCTGCAGCGGCGCGGGCGACCTGCGCTGCAACCCGTGCGACGGTTCCGGCAAGGTGGGCAAGGCGGCCTGGATCGACGTGCACGTGGCGCCCGGCTACAGCGTCAGCCTGCCCAAGCAGGCGCCAGACGACGCGCGCCGCATCCGCGACAAGGAGAGCGTGCACTCACTGGCAGCCATCGCCAGCAGCCTGGCCCTGGCGAAAGTGAGCATCTACAATGAAGACCAGCCGCAGGAAGTCGACGCCCTGTACGGGGGCAAGCTGCGCATCGTGCGCCTGGACGCCGCCTGCAACGGGGAAAAGCACCACCTGGTGGCGTACGGCACGGACTTGCGCTGGCTGACCCTGGACGACATCGTGGAAAAGCTGCTGCGCGGCGACCTCAAGGCGCTCAGCGACGCGCTGGCCGGCAGCGCCGACGACGGCCTGTTCTCGGCCCACGTCCAGGGCTTATTGACGCCGCTGCGCGACGTGGCCGCATCGGAATTGAATGCGGACGTGATCGAGTCTGTCCTCAGCGGCGACGCGGACCACGCCCACGTCGATGTCGTCTCCGCCGAGTATGCCAACAATGTGCGCACCTGCGTGCTCGGTGCCTTGCGCCAGGTCTACACGCGGCTGGCCAAGCAGTTCTGGTGGAAAAGCGCGCTGGCCGCCCTGGCCGCCGCCATCGCCGCCTGGTTCTTCGCAGGGCGCGGTGCGGCCGCCGCCGCCGGCCTGTTCGTCGCGGGCGCCGGCTACTGGCTGTTCAACCGCAAGGTCAAGAACGTGCTGAGCGAGGCGCTGGGCGGCCAGCAGCAGGCCGCACGGGCCATGGGCATCGCCGGCAAGGGCCGCCGCAACCAGCTGGCCCACGTGCTGATCCTGGCGCCCGCCAGCGTCGCCGTGCTGGCCGCCAGCTATGGCTTGCCCGCGCGCGTGCGTCCCGCTTCTGCGCCACCGCAAACGGCCATGGCCTCGGCGCCCGTCGCGCCCCATGCACCGGCCACCGTGCCGCCGGACGCAAGCAGCGCCAGGGCCGTCAAACTGTATGAAAATGGCGACAAGACGCAGGCGCTGGCCATGCTGGAAAGCCTGGTCGGCAAGGGCGACGCGGGCGCGTATGGCCTGTATGGCTGGATGCTGCTGATGGGCGAAGGCCAGAACGGCCCCGTCACGGCGCCGACGGCGCGCCAGCGCGAGGCGCGCCAGGTGGCCGCCAAGCCCCTGGTCGGCAAGGGCCTGGTGAAGAACGACAGCTACGCGCTGACGGCAAAGGGCGTGATGCTGGCCGAAGGCTGGCAGGAGCCGCGCAATATGGCGCGCGGCCTGGACCTGCTGAAGCAGGCGGCCAACAAGGGCAATGCGCAAGCCATGCATTTGCTGGGCCTGTACCACGTGCGCGGCTACCAGATTCCCGTCAACCACAAGGAAGCGCGCAAATGGTTCACCCTGGCCGCTGACAAGGGCAGCGCGGGCGACATCTACAACCTGGGCCTGATGGACTGGGAAGGCGCCGGCTTGAAGCGCCCGGACCGCGACAGCGCCATGCAGCGCTGGAAGATCGCTGCCGCCATGGGAGAGGAGCGCGCGATTAAGGCCGTCGCGCAAGGCAAACCTTAAGGAGCACCTGAGAAAAAGCCCATGGCGTTGTTGCCTTGCCTGGCCGTACGTTCGTACTGCCTGCGGCAACGCGCCTAGCCCTGAGCATTTTTCAGGCGCTCCAGCAGAGCGGCGACAAAAGACCTGAGAAAAAGCCCATGGCGTTGTTGCCTTGCCTGGCCGTACGTTCGTACTGCCTGCGGCAACGCGCCTAGCCCGGAGCATTTTTCAGGCGCTCCAGCAGAGCGGCGGCAAAAGTCGCCGCTTTTTGATTTTTACACCGCCGCCAGCGCCTGCAAGGCCATCGGATTCGGCGTCGGCTCGCCGATTTTCGTCAGCAGGTTGCGGTCCGTGTGGTGGAACGGTTCATCCTTGCCGCGAATGAGCATGACCGTGTCTTCGTCATAGCCCCAGCTGCCGTCGGCGTGGATGTCGACCTTGATGCGGTATTCGACGGTGGTAAACGCGTGTTCAAGGAAGGGATTCGAGCAGATGCCGTAGGCCGTCGAATCACGTTTGGCCACCAGTTCGAAACTGGTGGCGTCCGCCGTCGTCGTGCCCGACGCCATGGCGATCTGGCCGCGCGGGATGGCCAGGGTCTGGATCACGGCGCCCGTGGCCGGCTCCCACAGCCAGTAACCGACTTGCTCATGGTAGGTTTTGACCTGGTCCGGCTTGGTGATGTGGATGTAGTAGCGCAAGCCGTAGAACAGTTGCGGGCCGTTGGTGACGGGGTCGATAGGCTGCAGCTCGATGCGCTCGACGAAGGCCTGCTTGCGCGGGCCGTCGGCTTTCGGCTTGACGTCCAGGCCGCGCGTGCCCGTCCAGATGCCGGCCATGCCGGTCAATGGGCCCAGGTTGTTCAGCGTGTGCACGTCGACGGACGGCTCGGTGTAGATATCTTCGGGAAAATCGCTCATGTGGAGTCTTCAAAATGGGGCAACAGTGCTTGCCTCCATTGTAAGACCTGCCACGCCGGCGGCAAAGCGCCCGCCGTCAGGGAAACTGCGTCATGTGGCGTTCGATGTACGCCAGCGCGGCCTGCGCCAGTGCGGGGCGCTGCGCCTCGAACGCGCATTCGTCGCGCGCCTGCAGCAGGTTGGCCGCCACCCCGGGCAGGTCCAATTCGCCGTCGATGAACGCGGCCACCGCGTCGATATTCGCGTACAGCGCGCTGTCGAAGCCTTCCCATTCCACATAGGCCAGCCACTCGGCCAGCAGCACCACGCCGGCGACGGGCGGCGCCAGGGCCGCGATGCGTTCAGAACGCAGCACGCGGTCGTCGCGGATGCCTTCCTGCTGCAGCACGGCCAGCGCTACCTGCTGCAGCGCGTCTTGCGGGTCGCGCCGGTACTTGTTCAGCAGGCGCTGCGTCAGCGTGTAGCGCTCGGCGTCAATGCCGCGCAGGGCGGCGGCCACGTCGTCATCATGCTGCGCCAGGTGGCGCGCCGCGCAGGCCGCATCCACGCCGGCTTTCGCGGCGACGATCTCGGTAAGCTGCTGCCGGCGCGCGTCATCCATGCTTACGCCAGCGGATCGGACAAGCCGGTCAGGGTGAAGATTTCAAAACCCGTTTCCGTCACGGCCAGCGAATGCTCGAACTGCGC
Organism: Janthinobacterium sp. GW821-FHT03A03; assembly: GCF_059421435.1. Lineage (NCBI taxonomy): Bacteria > Pseudomonadati > Pseudomonadota > Betaproteobacteria > Burkholderiales > Oxalobacteraceae > Janthinobacterium > Janthinobacterium sp. GW821-FHT03A03. Next base: position 189,243 of record NZ_JBWKUZ010000001.1, read on the forward strand.
CGACAGCGAACGGTCTTTCGTCACCGTCGTCCATTTGTCGGGCAAGACCTTGACCTGGTAGCTGCCCACGTTGAGCATCGGCTCGATGGTAAAAATCATGCCCGGTTCCAGCACGATGCCCGTGCCGGCGCGGCCATAGTGCAGCACTTGCGGCGTGTCGTGGAAGACCTGGCCCACGCCATGGCCGCAGAAATCGCGCACGGAGGAAAAGCCCTGCGCCTTGGCCACCGCCTCGATGGCGGCGCCCACGTCGCCCAGGGTCGCGCCCGGGCGCACGGTGTGGATGCCGGCCATCATGGCTTCATACGCCGTGTTGACGAGGCGGTTGGCCAGGATGGACACGGCGCCCACCTTGAAGGTGCGGCTGGTGTCGCCGAACCAACCCTGGAACTTCGGCGTCACGTCGATGTTCAGGATATCGCCCACTTTCAGTATCTTCGTCTCGGACGGGATGCCGTGCGTGACCACGTGATTGACGGAGATGCAGCTGGCGTGCTTGTAGCCGTGGTAGTCGATGGTGCCGGGGATGGCGCCGGCGGCGCGCATGAATTCCTCGCACAGGGCGTCAAGCTTGGCCGTCGATACGCCCGGCTTCACGAAGGGCGTGATGTAGTCGAGCGTATCGGCGGCGATGCGGCCGGCCGCGCGCATGCCGATGAAACCTTCTTCGTCGTGCAGGGGGATTTTCTTGCCGTGTTCAAGCTGGGAGGAATAGCGCATGGAGATTCTTTTCTTTGTCAGTGTGTGATGGTTTGGGTCGCCCAGCCGCGCACGGCGTCGTGCGCGGCGCGCAGCATGGCATCGACGCTGGCCGGTATCGGCCGCTCCTGCGCCAGGTAAGGCTTGACGACGGCCACGGGGGCGTCGATCAGCACGAATTTGAGCAGCATGTGATCCAGATCAAGCTCCTTGCTGGCGGGCATGGCTTCGGCGCAGCGCTCAAAGCAGGCGTCGAGCGCCGCCTGCTCCTCTTCGACGGCGGCCAGCAATTCCTCGCTGAGACCACCGCTGAAATCGGGATTGTCCTCGCATTGCAGCAGGAAGCGCGCGTACACGGGCTTGCGCCGGCACCAGTCCAGCAAGCCGTGCACGCCGGCCCAGGTGTCGCCGCCGAGCCAGCGGCTGGCCACTTCCTCGCGGAAGTCGCTTTTCACGCGCAGCCAGGCGCGCGCCAGGATGGCGTTGCGCGAATCGAAGCGGTGATACACGGAGCCGATGGGCGCACCGGCCTTGACGGCGATGGCGGCCATCGAGACGGCGCCCACGCCGCACTGGGCGGCGACGGCGATCGCGCTGTCGATGAAGTTGTTTTCGTTGAATTTGGCTAGTCTGACCATTCAAATAGAATACCGATTCTATTTGAATCCGTCAAGCGCCCCAGACGGCCAGGCAACGCGGCCAACACGACTTGCCTTGCTGCCTTACAATGATATGCACGAACCGCCACAAGGAGAATCCGCTTGCTTACGCCCCCCTTCATCGCCTCCGCCCGCTTCGACGATCCACGCCAGGCGCTGGCGCAGGTGCAAGCCATTTACCGCAGCAGCATCGAACACTTGCGCGATGCGCTGCAGCGCTTTGTCGCTGGCGAAGACATGCACGAACGGGTGCGCGCCTGCTACCCCTTCGTACGCATCCAGACCGAGACCGTGGCGCGCGCCGACTCGCCGCTGGCCTACGGCTTTGTCGCCGGCCCCGGCGTGTTTGAAACCACGCTGACCCGCCCCGACCTGTTTGGCGACTATTACCTCGACCAGTTCACCCTGCTGCTGAAAAACCATAACGGTGGCCAGAAGGTGCTGCTGGAAGTGGGCGTCAGCGCCCAGCCCATCCCCGTGCACTTCTCGTTCGCCGAGCACGACCACATCGAAGGCAATATGGATGCGGGCCGCCGCATGGCCATGCGCGACCTGTTCGACTTGCCGGACCTGTCGGCCATGGACGACGGCATCGCCAACGGCACGCACGAGACGGCGCACGGCGAAGCGCAGCCGCTGTCGCTGTTTACGGGACCGCGCGTGGACTATTCGCTGCAGCGCCTGCGCCACTACAGCGGCACCTCGCCGCAGCACTTCCAGAACTTCGTCCTGTTTACCAATTACCAGTTCTACATCGATGAATTCATCCGCCTGGGACAAGCCTTGATGCAGCGCGCGCCCGACGCCGCCGCACCGTCGGACGACGATGGCTACATCGCCTTTGTCGAACCGGGCAACGTCGTCACGCGCCGCGTCGGCCATGCCGGCGAAAGCGACGACGCGCTGGGCGCGGCCCCGCCGCGTTTGCCGCAGATGCCCGCCTACCATTTGCTGCGCGCGGACGGCAGCGGCATCACCATGGTCAATATCGGCGTGGGGCCGGCCAACGCGAAGACCATCACCGACCATATCGCCGTGCTGCGCCCGCACGCCTGGCTGATGCTGGGCCACTGCGCGGGCCTGCGCACCACGCAAAGCCTGGGCGACTACGTGCTGGCGCATGCGTATGTGCGCGAAGACCACGTGCTCGACGAAGACTTGCCGCTGTGGGTGCCGATCCCGCCGCTGGCGGAAATCCAGCAGGCGCTGCAAACGGCGGTGGCAGAAATCACCCAGCTGACGGGGCATGATTTAAAGCACATCATGCGCACGGGCACAGTCGCCAGCACGGACAACCGCAACTGGGAACTGCTGCCGCAGCGCACGCCGGAGCGCCGCTTCAGCCAGAGCCGCGCCATCGCGCTGGACATGGAAAGCGCGACGATCGCCGCCAACGGCTTCCGCTTCCGCGTCCCGTACGGCACCCTGCTGTGCGTGAGCGACAAGCCGCTGCACGGCGAAATCAAGCTGCCCGGCATGGCCAACCACTTCTACCGCGAGCGCGTCGACCAGCACCTGCGCATCGGCATCCGCGCCGTGGAACTGCTGCGCCGCCAGGGCGTGGACCGCCTGCACAGCCGCAAATTGCGCAGTTTTGCCGAGGTGGCGTTTCAGTAATCGCGCTCCCCCGTCATGCCAGCCGCCCTCCACGGGCGGCTTTTTTTTGCCCGTAGCGCTGCCGCAATGCGGCGGGCAATCGTCGCAACGACGATATAAAACGTCACAAAAAAACAACAGATGTCTAGATTGGCATTGCAAAAAAACAAAACTATCCACGCTTTTTTTGCCAATTGGAAAATTAAATTTATTTAACAATTGAAATTTCATGATTTCCTGCCATACACAAATCAAATTCATCCAGCGTCATTCTTCGAATAAAGAATCCATACGCAAAAAGCAGAGGCGTCTTGACAGCCGAAGGCGAAAAATGGTCTGATGAATTGTAAATTTAAGCTGCTAAATTTATAAACATGGTAATTTTGAAAATACTTTCAAATAGCTAAATAAAAACCTAAGGAAACTTAAGTTTCCTAGTTGGAGGATGGACAATGATTGAAAAGAAATTAAGCAAATCCTTGCGCATGATGTTTGCCGGCACTTTGGTCATGAGCGCAGGCTTCATGCACCAGGCGGCTCAAGCGCAGGAAGCCAAGGCTGACGAGAAATTGCAGCGCGTGGTCGTGACGGGTTCCGCCATCAAACGCGTGGATGCCGAGACAGCCGCACCGGTGGAGATTTACAGCAAGAAAGATATCGAGCGCACTGGCGCCACCAGCGTCGCCGAACTGGTGCGCAACCTGGCCTCCATCGACATCAATGACCAGGGCGAACTGAGCGCCAGCTCCCCTTCCGGTTCCGGCACCACCAACATCAAGATGCGCGGCCTGAGCGAACGCAACGTGCTGATCCTGTTGAACGGCCGCCGCCTGCCGACCAATGCGCTGGCTGACGGTTCGGGGGCGGGCGCAGCGGTCGACGTCAACGCCATCCCGCTGAGCGCGCTGGAACGCATTGAAATCCTGAAAGACGGAGGCTCCGCCATTTATGGCGCCGATGCAGTCGCCGGCGTGATGAACTTCATCACCAAAAAGAACTACCAGGGCCTGGAAGCGAAAACCAGCTACGGCCAAAGCTCGCGCTCGGACGCCAAGGAAAAGACGGCCAACCTCGTGTACGGCTATGGCGACTATGACACCCAGGGCTTCAACGTGCTGGCCACAGTCGACATCTTCAAGCGCGACCCGATCTACCGCAAGGACCGCGACCTGACCAGTTCGGCAGACTTCCGCCGCTTTGGCGGCCCGGATGGCCGCAGCGGCTATCATCCTAGCGGCAATATCGTCGGCGGCGGCACCCTGGTGCCTTGCCCAGCGGGCGATGTAAGCCCCGAAGGCTGCCGTTTTGACGTCAACAAGACCTTGCTGACCTCCACCAACGGCGCCGACCGCGCCAGCGGCATGCTGATCGGCAGCCTGAAAATCAGCGACAGCATCCGCGCGTTTGCGGAATTTACCTATTCCGAAAGCAAGGACGACTTTTCGTCCCAGCCAGCGCCTGGCAACTTCAAGGTCGGCAACCAGACCGTCGCCGGCCGCTTCATGCAGATGGGTCCGCGCCAGACCAACCGCAAGGGCACGATGACCCAGTTCTCGACGGGTCTGGAAGGCACGACGCGCGGCATCGACTGGGATGTCGCCATCGGCAAGGGCGTGAGCAAGGCCACCAACCGCGATTCGAACTACGCACATTACGACCTGTTCAACGAAGCGATCGCCAATGGTACGATCAATCCGACCCGCACCGACAATCCGCAGGCAGCCGTCGACAAGATTCGCCTGACGCCTACGCGCGCCGGCAAGTCGGAACTGACCTTCTTCAACGCCAAGGCATCGGCGCCGATCATGGACCTGGCAGGCGGCGCGATGGCTTACGCCGTTGGCGTGTCGTACAACAAGGAAACGCTGAGCGACCAACCCGACCAGAACCAGATTGATGGCGTGGTCTTCGGCAGCATCCAGCAAGCGGCCGTCAAGGCGGACCGCAATTCCAAGGGCATCTTCGGCGAACTGTCGATTCCATTCCTGAAAAACGTCGAAGCGCAGGTCGCCCTGCGCTATGACGACATCTCGAATGTCGGCAGCAAGACCAGCCCGAAACTGGCCTTGCGCTACCAGCCCCTGAACAACCTGATGTTCCGCGGTTCGTATGCGGGCAGCTACCTGGCGCCATCGCTGAAACAGATGTACGGCGGCGTCGATGCGGGCGCCTACACGACCAGCGATGCGGATATCTGTAAAGCCTTCCCATCGATTGCCGGCAATTGCAAAAACTTTGCCTACTACCAGGTCTCCGGCTCCAACAAGGACTTGAAACCTGAAACGGGCAAGACCTACAACCTGGGCGTGGTGTTCTCGCCAGTGAACTCGTTCACAGCCAGCATCGACTTCTTCAAGATTAACAAAAAGAATGAGATCGGCACCCTGACGGAAACCAAGGCGATCGAGCTGGGCAACGTCGAAATCAAGAATGGCGATGCGCGCATCCTGCTGAACAACCAGAACCTGGCTACCACCGAAGTGCGCGGTTTCGATACGGACCTGCGTTACATCTCGCCGCAAACGATGTTCGGCAAATTCACGATCCGCAATGCGTCTACCATCTACACCCGCATGGACACCCAGGACACGGCGACGGATCCAGAACAAAGCACGATGAAGATGTTCATGAATCCGAAGTACCGCAACACGTTCACCGCCAGCCTGGAAAAGGACAATATGTCCGGCACCCTGGTCATCCGCACGACGGGCGACATGATCGACTCGCCCTTGCGACGCGACGAAGTCAAGCCGGGCACCCGCACGATTCCTTCGCACACGGAAGTGGATCTGACGGGCCAGTACGTGGCGATGCAAAACCTGACCTTCACGGCCGGCATCAAGAACCTGTTCGACAAGATGCCGCCGTTTAGCGCGACGGGTGCCACCAACCAGTACGGCACCCTGGGCTTTGCCCAGCTGTACAACGTGCGCGGCCGTTACTTCTACATCGGCGCAGGCTACAAATTCATGTAATGTAGCGCATTATCCGGCAGTCTGAAACGGTTGCCGGCGTTGCCCTCGAAAGCCGCACGCCTGTGCGGCTTTTTTCATGCCCGGCAGACGAAAAAAAACCGCTGCAGGCAGCGGTTTTCAGGTAACTCCAACGCTTACAGGAAGCGGTCGAGTATCTTGCGCGTCGTCTTGTCGATATTGAACATGTCGCGTATCAAAAAGTGGATGCCGTGGTTGTCGGCGATCAAGAGCGACGTGGCGCCGATGCGGCGGATGTCTTCCTCGCCTTTCAGCACGAATTGCGTCTCGCCCCGGTCCGTGTCGACGTACCAGGTGCACGGCGTGGCGAAACTGGAGACGCTTTTCACGCGCGCGATCTCGGGCATGAATTCGCGCCCTTCCAGCTCTTCCTGCAGCAGGCCGCGCGTCGGCTCCGGCAAGGCGTCGAGGCGGTCGATCCACGCCACTTCCTTGCCGTCGCCCAGCACCAGCGAAATGCCTTCATCCGGCGACTGGATGGGAAAGGCGCGCACGGGCGCCACGCCCTCAAAAACCTGGCCGTCCGCGTCCGTCATCACCAGCTTGCCGAAGGGGTCGCGGCTTAATGTAAAAGTTGTACTGGCCATGCTTATTCCTTGTCATCCAGGGCGAGCTCATTGTTGCGCGCCTGTGCTTCATAGAGGCGGAAATAGGCGCCCTCTTTCGCCATCAGTTCATCGTGGCTGCCCACTTCGACGACCTGGCCCCGGTCCAGCACCACCAGGCGGTCGGCCCGGTGCAATGTCGACAGGCGGTGGGCGATGGCGATCGTCGTGCGGCCCTGCACCAGGTTGTCCAGCGCCTTCTGGATTTCTTTTTCCGTTTCCGAGTCCACCGACGATGTCGCTTCATCCATGATGAGGATGCGCGGGTCGATCAGCAGGGCGCGGGCGATCGAGATGCGCTGGCGTTCGCCGCCGGACAGGCCCTGTCCGCGCTCGCCCACCATCGAATCGTAGCCCTGCGGCAGGCGCAGGATGAATTCGTGGGCATGCGCAGCGCGCGCGGCGGCGATGATCTCCTGGCGCGTCGCGTGCGGCTTGCCGTAGGCGATATTCTCCGCGATGGTGCCGAAGAACAGGAACGGCTCCTGCAGCACCAGGCCGATGTTGCGGCGGTAGTCAGAGACAGCGAACGAGCGGATGTCTACGCCGTCGAGCAAAATCGCCCCTTCCGACACGTCGTAGAAGCGGCAGATCAGGTTGACCAGCGTGCTCTTGCCCGAACCGCTGTGGCCCACCAGGCCGATCATCTCGCCCGCCTTGATGTTCAGGGTGATGCCGCGGTTGACGGCCCGGTTGCCATAGCGGAAACCGACTTCGCGCAGGTCGATGCGGCCTTCGATCTTGTCCAGTTTGACCGGTTGCGCCGGTTCCGGCACGCTCGACACATGGTCGAGGATGTCGAAGATGCGCTTGGCGGCGGACGCCGATTTCTGCGTCACGGAGACGATGCGGCTCATCGAGTCGAGGCGGCCATAGAAGCGCGTGCTGTAGGCGATGAAGGCGGTCAGCACGCCGACGGTGATTTCGCCGCGCGACAGTTGCCAGATGCCGAAGCACCAGATGACCAGCAAACCCATCTCCGTCAGGAAGGAGACCGTCGGCGAAAACAGCGACCAGACCTTGTTCAACTTGTCGTTGACGGCCAGGTTGTGCGCGTTGGCGTCGCGGAAGCGGGCCGCTTCGCGCTTTTCCTGCGCAAACGCCTTGACCACGCGGATGCCGGGAATGGTATCGGCCAGCACGTTGGTCACTTCGCTCCACACGCGGTCGATCTTTTCAAAGCCCGTGCGCAGACGGTCGCGCACCAGGTGGATCATCCAGGCGATGAAGGGCAGCGGCGCCAGGGTCATGATGGCCAGCCACGGGTTCATCGACCACAAAATGACGCCCGTCATGATAATCATCAACACGTCGGAGGCGAAATCGAGCAAGTGCAGCGAGAGGAAGACGCAGATGCGGTCGCTGCCGCTGCCGATGCGCGCCATCAGGTCGCCCGTGCGCTTGCCGCCGAAAAATTCCAGCGACAGCTTCATCAGGTGTTCATACGTGGCCGAGCGCAAATCGGCGCCCATGCGTTCGGACACCAGGGCCAGCACATAGGTCTTGCCCCAGCCCAGCAGCCAGGCCAGCAGGGCCGAACCGAGCAAGCCGCTCATGTAGTACACCACCAGCCACGGGTCGATATGCTTGCCGTTCTGATACGGGATCAGCACATTGTCCATCAGCGGCGCCGTCAGGTAGGGCGGAATCATGTGCGCAGCGGTGCTCAGCAGCATCAGCAGGAAGCCCAGCGCCAGCTGGCCACGGTAAGGGTGGGCAAAACGCCACAGGCGGAACAGGGTCCAGGTGGACGGCGGCGTGTGCAGCACCTTGGCGCAGATCGGGCATTCTTCCTGTTCCGGCTCCAGAGGCGCCTTGCAGCTGGGGCACACTTCCTGCTCTGCTTCCAGCACGGGCTGGCCCGTCAGGTGGCTGTCGAGGCGCTCGACGAACTGCTCCAGCACGCGGATCGCATGTAAATTCTGTCCCAGGGTAAAGCGCCACGAGGCCAGGCGGCCGTGGTCGTCGAACAGTTCCAGGTGGCCGACACCGGCATGGTCGTGGTGCGTCAGGCGCAGTCCGTGGCGGAAAGACCAACTTTTCCAGGCGGTATCGCCCGGTGAACGGGCCAGTAAACGCTTCTCGGTGACAACAATTATGCCTTTTGTGAAACGTAATCGCGTATCGAGGTCAACCTCAACGCTACTTAAAACGTTCTCCCCTGGAGAAAGCTTGCTTTCCACTTCCGCCAGCCAGTGTTCCGGCAGCGAGGTAAGAGGAATAGTTGTTGCAGGAACACTCAGTTCAGTTGTCATCGTAAAGCATACTCCGGCTCGAGGCCAAGCCCTTCAGGGCGGGATTTGGGGGATGGGGCAGACGCCCGATCAATGTTTGTGTACTGCGCGATGGCGAGGTGGAGGCACCAGTGGCAATTTCCTGTATTGTATCGAATGGATGCCTGCCGGTAAGGAATGGATGGCAAAACGGAGCAAAAAAATGCGCGGCCATCGCAGGAAGTGCCAGGCGGGCGCGGCGCTTTTGCAACGCGGTCCCAGTACATGGGCAAGTATACAACAGCTCGCTGTTGCGCAAATGCTCCAGCTTGGTCCGGAGTCGGTATCTTTATAACAAGTAAGGCAACAATTAGTAACAATTAGAATGACAACACCAGCAGAATACGAGAAGCAAACGCGACAAGAGACCGCTAAAAGTGGCACACTGCGCATACCCGGGATAAAGAACCAAGCACGAGCCTGAAAAGACTCTGTAGAGCCAACATAAAGTATCTGGCGCCCAGACGCCTGGCTTGTTATCAAGAAACCACTTACATGATCAAGAAGAAGAACATCGAATTTGTCCGCGTCACCCACTTGCGCGGCCCCAACATCTGGACTTACCGCCCGGTGATTGAAGCCTGGGTCGATATCGGCGAACTGGAAGACTATCCATCCAATACCCTGCCCGGCCTGTACGAGCGCCTGGTGGCGTGGCTGCCCGGCATGATCGAACACCGCTGCGGCGTGGGCGAACGGGGCGGCTTTTTCGAGCGCCTGCGCGAAGGCACGTGGTCGGCCCACATCCTCGAGCACGTGGTGCTGGAACTGCAAAACCTGGCCGGCATGCGCACGGGCTTCGGCCAGACGCGCTCGACCAGCCAGCGCGGCGTCTACAAGATGGCCTTCCGCACGCGCGAAGAGCACGTGGGCCGCGCCGCCCTGGCCGCCGCGCGCGAACTGCTGATGGCCGCCATCAACGACGAAGCCTACGACCTGGAAGCGGCGCTGGCGCCGCTGCGCGACATGGTCGACTCGCGCTGCCTGGGCCCGAGCACGGCCAGCATCGTCGATGCCGCCACCGAGCGCCGCATCCCTTCGCTGCGCCTGAACGACGGCAACCTGGTGCAGCTGGGCCATGGCGCCGCGCAGCGCCGCATCTGGACGGCCGAAACGGACCGCACCAGCGCGATCGCCGAAGGCATCGCCAGCGACAAGGATCTCACCAAATTCCTGCTCAAATCGTGCGGCGTGCGCGTGCCCGAAGGCAGCCTGGTGCGCAGCGCCGAAGCGGCCTGGGAAGAAGCGCAGGACATCGGCGTGCCCGTCGTCGTCAAGCCGTATGACGGCAACCACGGCCGCGGCGTGTCGCTGAACCTGATGACAGAAAGCGACGTCAAGGCAGCCTATGAACTGGCCGCGCGCAAGGGCGACAGTTCGGCCGTGCTGGTGGAAAGCTTCATCACGGGCGACGAGCACCGTCTGCTCGTCGTCGGCAACAAGCTGATCGCGGCCGCCAAGGGCGAATCCCTGTGGGTCGACGGCGACGGCGTGTCCACCGTGCTGGAACTGGTCAACACGCAGATCAATACCGATCCGCGCCGCGGCGAAGGCGAAGATTTCCCGCTGGGCACCGTCAAGCCGCACGAATCGGGCGAAATCGTGCTAGAACTGCAGCGCCAGGGCATGACCGCCCTGTCCGTGCCGCAATCGGGCCAGAAAGTGCTGATCCAGCCGAACGGCAACGTGGCTATCGACGTCACCGACGACGTGCACCCGTCCGTCGTGCATGCGGCCCTGCTGGCCGCCAGGGTCGTGGGCCTCGATATCGCCGGCATCGACCTGGTCACCACCGACATCACGCGTCCGCTGGAAGAACAGCGCGGCGCCATCATCGAAGTCAATGCCAGCCCCGGCCTGCTGGCGCACATCAAGCCGGGCGTGGGCCAGCCCCGCCCTGTCGGCGCGGCCATCGTCGACCACCTGTTCGCTGCCGAAGAAACGGGCCGCATTCCGCTGATCGGCGTGACGGGCACGCGCGGCGCCAGCCTGATCGTGCGCATGCTGTGCAAGCTGCTCAACCTGTCGGGCCTGCACACGGGCGCCGTCTGCAGCGAAGGCATGTACCTGGACCAGCGCCGCGTCGTCAGCAACGATTGCGTGAACTGGGACGCGGGCCAGCGCCTGCTGCTCAACCGCACCGTGCAGACGGCCCTGTTCGAGAGCAATCCGCGCATGATCCTGGCCGAAGGCCTGGCCTACGACAAGTGCCAGGTCGGCATCGTCACGGACATGGGCAGCCTCGATAGCGTCAAGGATTTCGACGTGCTGGACGAGGCGGGCCTGTACAAGGCCGTGCGCAGCCAGGTCGACGTGGTCGTGCCGACCGGCGTGGCCGTGCTCAACGCCGCCAACGCCCACGTGCTGGAACTGGCCGAACTGTGCGACGGCACGGTGACCCTGTATGCGCAGGATGGCAGCCTGCCGGCCCTCGCGGCACAGCTGGCCGCCGGCCAGCGCGCCGTGTTTGTGCGCGGCAACCACATCGTGCTGGCCGAAGGCGGCATCGAAACGGTCCTGCTGTGCCTGGACCTGCTGAAACCGGCCACGGCCGGCAATGTCGACAGCGTGCTGGCCGTCGCGGCCGCCGCTTGGGCCCTGAACCTGCCCGTCGACCTGATTTGCGCCGGCTTGCGCACCTTCGACGCGGCCCCCGGCTGCATCGGGAATTGAAAAACCAGAAACGTCAAACCAAACCGACTGCGCGTCGCGATTTGCGGCCTCCGATGCTCACTGTGCATCCGCACAGCTCCGCTTCTCGGGCCAACGGGGGCGCCGAGCCTCCCATCCGCTCGCTACGGTTTAATTTGACGTAGAAGCCCGGCTACGGCCGGGCCCACAAGAACACAACAGGATTACGGTTTAATTATGGAAGTATCTCGCGTACGGGCCTTGCGGGGCCCTAACCTCTGGAGCCACGACACCGCCGTGGAAGCCATCGTTTCCTGCACCACGCAGGAACTCGACATCGCCCAGCTGCCCGGCTTCGAAGCCCGCCTGCGCGCACTCTTTCCGCAACTGAGCCCGCTGCAACCGCTGGGCAATTACAACGCCGCGCCGATGGCGCAGGTGCTGGAACTGGCGGCGCTGGGCCTGCAGGCGCAAGCCGGCTGCCCCGTCACCTTCAGCCGCACCACGCCGACCCTGGAAACGGGCATCTTCCAGGTCGTCGTCGAATACTCGGAAGAAGCCGTAGGCCGCCTGGCCCTGGAACTGGCGCAGCAGCTGTGCCGCGCCGCGCTCGACGACGCGCCGTTCGACCTGGCCGGCGCCCTGCACCAGTTGCAGGAACTCGATGAGGACGTGCGCCTGGGCCCTTCGACGGGCGCCATCGTCAACGCCGCCGTGGCCCGCAACATCCCGTTCCGCCGCCTGACCGAAGGCAGCCTGGTGACGTTCGGCTGGGGCAGCAAGCAGCGCAAGATCCAGGCCGCCGAAATGGACGGCACCAGCGCCATCGCCGAAGCCATCGCGCAAGACAAGGAACTGACCAAGAAGTTGTTGGACTCGGCCGGCGTGCCCGTGCCGCAAGGCCGTGTCGCCATCGACGTGGACGATGCCTGGGCCGCCGCCTGCGAGATCGGCCTGCCCGTCGTCGTGAAACCAAAGGATGGCAACCAGGGCAAGGGCGTCACCGTCAATGTCACCACGCGCGAACAGCTGACGGCCGGCTTCATCGCGGCGCAGGAATTCCGCGACGACATCCTCGTCGAGCGCTATCTGCCGGGCCACGATTTCCGCTTGCTCGTCATCGGCAACAAGATGGTGGCGGCGGCCCGCCGCGACCCGCCGCAAGTGGTGGGCGACGGCCAGCACACGGTGCGCGAACTGGTCGACCAGGTCAACCTGGACCCGCGCCGCGGCAGCGGCCACGCCACCTCGCTGACGAAAATCCGCTTCGACGACATCGCCCTGGCCAGCCTGGCCAAGCAGGGCTATGTGGCCGAATCCGTGCCGCCCGTGGGCCAGCGCGTGATCTTGCGCAATAACGCCAACCTGTCGACGGGCGGCTCGGCCACCGACGTCACCGTCGACGTGCATCCGGAAGTGGCGGCGCGCGCCGTCGCGGCCGCGCACATGGTGGGCCTGGACATCTGCGGCGTGGACGTGGTGTCCGACAGCATCCTGAAACCGCTGGAAGAGCAGAACGCCGGCATCGTCGAAGTCAACGCCGCGCCGGGCCTGCGCATGCACCTGGCGCCCTCGTTCGGCAAGCCGCGCCCCGTGGGCGAAGCCATCATCGCCGCCATGTTCGCCGAAGGCGACGATGGCCGCATCCCCGTCGTCGCCGTCACGGGCACCAACGGCAAGACCACCACCGTGCGCCTGATCGCCCACCTGCTGACGGCTTCCGGCCTGCGCACGGGCATGACGAACACGGATGGCGTGTACATCGAAGGACGCCAGATCGACAGCGGCGACTGCAGCGGCCCGCGCAGCGCGCGCAACGTGCTGCTGCACCCGGACGTGGACGCGGCCGTGTTCGAAACGGCGCGCGGCGGCATGCTGCGCGAAGGCCTGGCCTTCGACCGCTGCCAGGTCGCCGTGGTGACGAATATCGGCGCGGGCGACCACCTGGGCCTGAACTACATCACCACCGTGGAAGACCTGGCGGTATTGAAGCGCGTGATCGTGCAGAACGTGGCCGACAGCGGCGTGGCCGTGCTGAACGCCACCGACCCGGCCGTGGCCCGCATGGCCAAGAATTGCAGCGGCACGGTGACCTTCTTCGCCGCCGACAAGACGCATCCCGTGATGGCCACGCACCGCGCGCAGGGCAACCGCGTGGTGTACGTGGAAGACGGCAAGCTGGTGGCGGCGCAGGGCAAGGAGCGCCACGAAATCGCCCTGTCGCAAGTGCCCATCACGCGCAACGGCGCCATCGGCTTCCAGGTCGACAACGTCATGGCCTCGCTGGCCGCCGCCTGGGCCGTGGGCCTGGACTGGAAAACCATTGCACTGGGCCTGAAAACCTTTGCCAATGAAGCCGACAATGCGCCGGGCCGCTTCAACGTCTTCGATTACAAGGGCGCCACGCTGATCGCCGACTACGGCCACAATCCGGACGCCATCCTGGCGCTGGTGCAGGCCGTCGAAAGCATGCCGGCCAAGCGCCGCTCGGTGGTCATCAGCGGCGCCGGCGACCGCCGTGACGAAGATATCCGCCAGCAGACGGAAATCCTCGGCGCCGCCTTCGACGACGTGCTGCTGTACCAGGACCAGTGCCAGCGCGGCCGCGCCGACGGTGAAGTCGTGGCCTTGCTGCGCCAGGGCCTGGACGGCGCCAAGCGCACCAGCCATATCGATGAAATCAACGGCGAATTCGTCGCCATCGACAAGGCCCTGGCGCGTTTGAACGAAGGCGATCTGTGCCTGATCCTGATCGACCAGGTGGAAGAAGCGCTGGCGCACATCGCCAAGCGCGTCGCCGAAGCATAAGCGCGCCAACTGCGCACAAGGGCGGCCTGCGGGCCGCCTTTTTTTTCGCCCCTGCATGGTCAGCGCAACGGCGCCCATTTCGGCAGCGAACAGCGGCACCGCCGCAAGACACAACGCAATTTGTCTCCACCTGTCGCCCCTTTTGCCACGCGTCCGCAGCGGCAAGGCTTGCCTGCGCCTGCCTCCAGCGCGCATGAATTCGGCAGGGATACCGGAATTGATATGGACAGCGCAAAAGAACTCATTTGTGGGGCAAAGTCATACCCCCTACCATATTTCTTGAGCAAGTTTCAGCTCCGGCGGCAACTGCCGCAGCGTTCTCAACATAACTAAAATACAGGTGGAGACAAGATGAAGCAATCGATGGCAACGGGCACCCGCACGTCCCGACACAATACACGGCTGACCTTGAAAGCCACGGCGGCCGCGCTGGCCGGCGCAGGGCTACTGAGCGGAGCTTCCGTCTGGGCGCAACAGGCGCCCGCCGCGAAAACACCGGTGGAAGAAACGGCGCCGGCAGCAACTCCGGCCGACAGCGGCATCGCCGTCGTCGCCGTCACGGGCGTGCGCCGCGCCGCGCAAAGCGCGCAGACGATCAAGAAAAACAGCGACCAGGTGGTCGACTCCATCGTCGCCGATGAAATCGGCAAATTCCCCGACAAGAACGTGGCCGAAATCCTCGGCCGCGTGACGGGCGTGCAGGTCCGCCGCGAAGGCGGCGAAGCGGGCACCGTCATCATCCGCGGCTTGCCCGGCGTGGTGACCCTGCTCAACGGCCGCGAGATGTTCACCTCGGTGGGCCGCAGCCTGTACCTGGCCGACATTCCGACGGCCATGCTGCAGCGCGTGGACGTGTACAAATCGCAGGGCGCCGACATGGTCGAAGGCGGCACGGCCGGCGTGGTCGACGTGCGTACCAACCGCCCGTTCGACTTCAAGGGCTTTACGGCATCGGGCAATGTGCGCGCCGAACACCGCGACAAGGCCGGCTCGACGGACCCGAACGTCAGCGGCATGGTCTCGAACCGCTGGAAGACCCCATACGGCGAATTCGGCGCCCTGCTCGGCCTGTCCTACCAGCGCGGCAGATACTATGACGAGACGATCTGGAACGCCGAACCCGTCAAGCGCCCCGAAGCGGGCAACATCACGGGCCCCGATTCCGTCGGCATGATCCCGACCGTGGGCGACCGCAAGCGCTACGCGGCGAATGCCGCCTTCCAGTGGCGTCCGAACTCGCAGGTGGAAGTGTATGCGGAAGGCATGTCGACCCTGATCAAGCATGCGTTCGACAGTCAGTTCTTCGTCGGTTCGCTGCCCTGGGGGCAAAATCCCGACATCACCCTGATCCCCGGCACCAGCCAGGCGGCCACGGTGGGCAAGATCGACGGCCCGTGGTCGCCGTTCACCCTCGGCTCGACCCAGGCGCGGCGCGACCGCTCGATCGGCTCGCAAGGCGCCATCGGCGCGCGCTGGGACATCACGCCGCAGCTGCGCGCGACGACGGAACTGGCGCGCACGGTGAGCAACTTCGAGCGCGAATTTCCCATCCTCGACTTTCTCGCCCACCCGACCAGCGTGATCGGCAGCACGAACGTCAACGGCGGCGCGCAGATCAGCTACCCCGGCTACAACATGCTGGACCCGAAGAACTACACGCTGCTCGGCTTCTACGATAACCACAGCCACGACGAAGGCAGCTCCACCGACTGGCGCGGCGACGTCAGCTACGACATGGACAGCACGGGCTTTTTCCGCGAATTTTCGGGCGGCGTGCGCCTGGCCAGGCGCAAGGCGGAAGCCATACGCGAAAAGAACGTGCAAGGCGGCCTGGCGTCGCCCATGACTGCGGACGCGATTCCCGGCCTGGCCTGCGCCTCGCACAAGAACACGGGCAACTTCGGCCTGCAAAGCTGGCTCACGCCCTGCCGCGACTTCATGCTCAACAACACAGCCGTGCTGCGCCAGCTGTTTACGGGCAGCAGCGAGCGCAGCCCGGACGATCCGATGACCCACTACAAGGACGTGGAGAAAACCAATGCCGTCTACGGCAAGGCGCGCATCGGCTTTGATCTGGCGCAAGTGCCGGTCGACGGCACCTTGGGCGTGCGCGTGGTGCAGACCAAGCAGGACTTGCAAGGCAATTCCGCGCAAGACGGCATCGTCACGCCGGTGCGCGTGAAGACGTCGGATACGGACGTGCTGCCCAGCCTGACCCTGAAAGCCATGCTGCGCCAGGACCTGATCGCCCGCCTGACGGCCGGCAAGGCCGTGCAGCGCCCGAACTTCGCCGACTTTAACCCCGGCGTGACCCTGGGCCAGAGCCTGGAAATGGTGCGCCCGACTGGCAGCGGCGGCAATCCCGACCTCAAACCCGTGGAAGGCAAGAACCTGGACGTGGCGCTGGAATGGTATTTCGCCCAGACGGGTTCCGTCACGGCCACCGTCTTCCGCCACAATTTCAAAAACTACATCCTGTCCGGTTCGGCCAAGGAAACGTACGGCGGCATCGAGTACGACATTACCCGCCCGCGCAACACCTCGAAGGGCCACCTGCAAGGTCTGGAAATGGCTTACCAGCAGTTCTACGACAAGCTGCCCGGCTGGATGAGCGGCCTGGGCTTGCAGGCCAACGCCACCTACATGACGGGCGAACTGGAAGAACTCAATGGCAGCGCGCACCCGTTCACGGGCATGTCGAAGTGGTCGGCCAATATCGTCGGCCTGTACGAACAGGGACCGTGGTCGGCGCGCCTGGCCTACAGCTGGCGCGACAAGTACGTCGACGACTACAACTACCGCGGCAAGGGCATCCACCTGACCGTTGCGCCGACGAAAACCCTGGACGCGTCGGTCTCGTACAAGCTCAACCCGAACACCACGGTAACGCTGGACGCGAACAACCTGCTCGACTCGACCTACCGCGACTACCACGACACGCCCGAGTATGTGCGCGATGTGCGGCGCTATGACAAGGTTGTCGGCCTGTCCGTCCGCTGGAGCTACTAAAAACGTCCAGCACGTTGTTGCCGCGCCTCGCCGTACTGTACGTACTGTCTTCGGCGCGGCGCCTAGCCCTCGACGTTCTTAGCACCGGCAGTAACACCTGAGCAAACCGGCTGCGCGGCGCGCTTTACGGCCGGCGATGATTTTGTCAGGTGTCGCAGCATCGTTGAAAAACATATTTTCTTCCTTCGGGGGTTTGCAGCGCCAGCCGGCCACGGTTAGCGTTTTTTTGCCTTGTGGAATCTATCCGACATAGGAATTGATGTGGCGCAAAGTGGTGCTACCGGGGCGCTTTTATGCTGGCAGCTTGACTAGCGAACCCGGCGGGGACAGCATGCGCGATGCACGGCACGTCGATATACAGTTATTTCAACCCGACATCCCGGTACGGCTCGACATGCGCACGGCGGCGCTGGTCGAACATGCGCTGGCCTTGCAGGAAATGGCCGGCACGGGCGCCGCCGCCCTGTTTCTGCACTGCCACGACGTGCCGCTGCCCGTCGCCCTGCGCGTGCTGACGACGGGACCGCGCCGCAAGCCGGCCGGGCCGCACCTGTTTGCCCGCCTGCGTCCACGCACGGCCGCCCGGGTGCAAGGCGCGCCGCTACCGGCGCGCTGACGAATCCTGTACCATCGCCGCAACGACACTCACGATGCAAGGCAGGCGATGCAGGCAGCAAGCACCAACGACAATTATGCGGCACTGATGGACCTGATCAAGGCCCGCTATGCGGGGCTGAGTCCGCAATTCCAGGCCGGCGCCCGCTACCTGGCCGACCATCCGGACGACGTGGCCGTTTCCTCGATGCGCAGCATCGCCGCGCGGGCCCAGGTGCAATCGGCCGCCCTCGTGCGCCTGGCGCAGCAGCTGGGCTTTGCCGGCTGGCCGGAACTGAAAGCCATCTTTGTCGAACGCCTGCGCGCGGGCCCGGCCGGCTATGCGGCAAAGGCGGGTGCGCTGGCCGGCAAGGATAATGACCTGGTCAGCGAAGTGTTCACGGCGCAGCAGCGCAACCTGGCCGCCACGGAAAGCACCAACCACGCCGCCCTGGACGCGGCCGCCAGCCTGCTGCAGGCGGCGCCCCGCGTCCACGTGGCGGGCTTTCGCGCCGCCCACCCCATTGCCTACACCCTGCACTACCTGTACCGGCTGCTGCGCCCCAGCGTCCAGCTGCTGAGCGGCCAGGGCGGCACCCTGGAAATGGACTTGCGCGCCCTGCAGGCAGGCGAAGCCGTCGTCGTCGTCAGCTTCGCCCCGTATTCGAGCGAAGCGCTGCTGGTGGCGCAGGCGGCGCGCCAGGCCGGCTGCCAGGTCGTCGCCATCAGCGACAGCGCCATGTCGCCGCTGGCCCTGCAGGCCGACGCCAGCATCGTCATCGCCATCGACAGCCCCTCGTTCTTCCCTTCCATCGTGGCCGGCGTCGCGGCCGTGGAGAGCCTGGTGGAATTGCTGGTGGCGCGCGCGGGACCGGATGCCGTCACGGCCATCGGCGCGGCGGAAAGCCAGCTGCGGGCGCTGGGCGCCTACGCAAAAACATCAAATGATGCAAATTAAAAACAGATACATCAAACGTTGCAATGCGGCGCAACGCATCCTATAATCGGCCATTCCCACTTGCCGACAAGAAAGCGATGCCATGAGCCATGTCTTCCACCGCAGCCTGACCGCCACCTACCCTGTCGCCACGGGCGGCGACGGTCCCTACCTGATCGATGCCGATGGCAAGCGCTACCTGGACGCCTGCGGCGGCGCCGCCGTCTCCTGCCTCGGCCATTCGGATGCGGCCGTGATCGCCGCCGTGCAGCGGCAGATTGCCACGATGGCATACGCGCACAGCTCGTTTTTCACCAGCGAGCCGATGGAGCAGCTGGCCGATTTCCTCGTCGAGCGGGCGCCAGACGGCATCGACAGCGTGTATTTCGTCTCCGGCGGCTCGGAAGCGGTGGAGAGCGCGCTCAAGCTGGCGCGCCAGTATTTCGTCGAGCGGGGCCAGCCCCAGCGCCGCCACGTCATCGCCCGCCGCCAGAGCTATCACGGCAACACCCTGGGCGCGCTGGCCACGGGCGGCAACGCCTGGCGCCGCCAGCAGTTCGAGCCGCTTCTCATCGGCGTGACCCATGTGTCGCCCTGCTACGCCTGGCGCGACCAGCAGGCGCACGAAACGGATGCCGACTACGTGGCGCGCCTGGGCCAGGAACTGGAAGACAATATCGCCGAACTGGGCGCGGAGAACGTCATGGCCTTCATCGTCGAGCCCGTCGTCGGCGCGACGGCCGGCGCCCTGCCCGCCGTCGCCGGCTATTTTGCGCGCATGCGCGCCATCTGCCAGCGCCACGGCATCCTGCTGATCCTCGACGAAGTCATGTGCGGCATGGGGCGCACGGGCAGCCTGTTCGCCTGCGAGCAGGAAGGCGTCACGGCCGACCTGATCTGCATCGCCAAGGGGCTGGGCGCCGGCTACCAGCCCATCGGCGCGGTGATGGTGTCCAGGGACATCCGCGAGACCATCCGCGCCGGCACGGGCTTCTTCCAGCACGGCCACACGTACATCGGCCACGCCACGGCCTGCGCCGCCGCCCTGGCCGTGCAGCGGCAGATCGAGGAGCGCGATTTGCTGGCCAACGTGCGCGCCATGGGCGGCTTGCTGCAGGAGCGGCTGCGCCAGCGCTTCGGCGAGCACCCGCACGTGGGCGACATCCGCGGCCGCGGCCTGTTCCTGGGCCTGGAACTGGTGCAGGAGCGCGCCACCAAGCAGCCGTTCGACCCGGCCCGCCGCCTGCACGCGCGCATCAAGGCGCAAGCCATGCAGAATGGACTGATGTGCTACCCCATGGGCGGCACCATCGACGGCCTGCACGGCGACCACATCCTGCTGGCGCCGCCCTACATCATCGACGCCAGCCACGTCGAGGAAATCGTCGACAAGCTGGGCACGGCCATCGACGCCTGCCTGCGCTAACCGCGCCCGCTGTTGCCCACGGTGGACATCAGGCTGGCGCCGCAGCTGGTCTTGTGCCCATCGAAGGCCACGGGCACGCCATCGATCAGCACCTGCGGATCGCCCTCGGCGATCACGCAGCGCACATGGCCCTTGATCGGACACACGCAAGGATCGCCCTTGCGCGCCACGGCCACGCCCAGCACCGTGCTGTTCGGCGCCGCGCCCGCCACCTTGCCGCCGTGGCTGGTGGGGTCGTTCAAGCGGATTACGCCACGCATAATGCCTCCCTGTCCTTGTCCGGCACACAACGCGGCACCGGTCCATGCGGTGCCTCTCCCGTTGGCATTATCGGGTGCTACGAAACATTCGTCATTGCGTTCGCGCACATTGACGGCATGCCGGGCGCAAAAATAGCAATCGCCATCCGGCAGCAACTTTTGTTCACTCCTTGCCAATATTAATTGACTTATTCTAAACAATCGTTTTAAATCAGGATGTTACTCAAAATCAATCATCTTGGGCATTCAAACATCGCATTGACCCTCTCGATGCTGGACGCCCACGCTGATGCACTCTGAAGCCAAGGTATATGGAACTGCTCGACTCCCTGCGTCAGACCCCGCCGCAAGACGACACGATCAGCGGGCACTACGAAGTGCGCCGCTTGCTGGGCGAAGGCGGTTTCGGCCATGTATTCGAAGCGTGGGATGCCAAGCTGTGCCGTAGCGTGGCGCTGAAGCGCCTGAAACCGCAAGCCGACGTGCTGCATCCCGAAAAACTCATCAATGAAGCGCGCCTGGCCGCCTCGCTCAAGCATGCGGCCTTCGTGCGCATCTTCGCCATCGAGGGCCAGGGCACGGGCCAGTCCATCGTCATGGAACTGGTCGAAGGCCAGACCCTGGGCCAGTTCATGCACAGCGGCAAGGCGGATTTGCAGGCGGCGCTCGACATCGCCTACCAGATCGCCGACGCGATGGACGAAGCGCACGCGATGGACCTCGTGCACGGCGACCTGAAACCGTCGAACCTGATGCTGGAAGCGGATGGCAAGGTGCGCATCCTCGACTTCGGCCTGGCCCGCCACATCGACCCGCAAGCGACGCAAACGACTACCCTGTGCGACTTGCAGGGCACCATCGCCTACATGGCGCCCGAGCGCCTGATGGGCCGCCTGCCCGACACGCGCGGCGACGTGTATGCCTTGGGCGCCATGCTGTACGAAATGCTGGCCGGCCAGCGCCACTTCGCCCACCTGAACGGCCTGGCCCTGGCCGCCGCCCACATGCAGGCGACGCAGCCGTGGCCCGACCTGCCCGACTCCGTGCCGCCCGCCATCAACGCCCTCGTGCGCGCGATGACGGCGCACGACCCGGCCGAGCGGCCGCGCACCATGC
Source organism: Janthinobacterium sp. GW821-FHT03A03 (assembly GCF_059421435.1). Classification (NCBI taxonomy): domain Bacteria; kingdom Pseudomonadati; phylum Pseudomonadota; class Betaproteobacteria; order Burkholderiales; family Oxalobacteraceae; genus Janthinobacterium; species Janthinobacterium sp. GW821-FHT03A03. Next base: position 210,849 of record NZ_JBWKUZ010000001.1, read on the forward strand.
GCGACGTGCGCGAGGCGCTAGGGGCACCAAGTAATGAGCAGCCGGCTCACGCTATGCCGAGCAAACCGGCGCCAAGTCCACAGAAAGCCATTTCGATCCGTTTTCACTTGCCAAGCCAACGCACCATGCTCGCCTGTGCGGCGGCCGTGATGCTGGCACTGGCCGCCTGGAAAGCACCAGAACTGATCGCCACCCGGCGCAGCGACAACGCCACAGCCGCCTATTCCGAGATAGCCTCCATGCGTTCCGGCATGGAGGCGCTGCGTACCTTCGATCGCGATACCAGCCAGACCCTTGCCATTGAAGAATTCAGCAAAGTGCTGGCGCATAATCCAGCCAACGCCGCCGCCGCGGCTGGCTTATCGCTGGCTTCGAGCTTGCGCTATATCGGCAATGGCCGCGACGACACCTGGCTGCAGCGGGCCGACGTGAGCGCCAGGCAGGCGCTGGAAGCCGACAACCAGCTTGCCCTGTCGCACGTGGCACAGGCGTGGGTACGGGAATTTCAGGGAAAGCGTGCAGAAGCCATGCAGGAAGCCACCGCTGCACTGAACCTGGAACCGAACAACTTGCTGGGCTTGTACGGCAAGACACGCATGCTGATTTATGCCAAAAATTACGACTTGGCCAAGGCTACTCTGGCCGTCGCCATGGCAGCCTATCCGCAAGAACACCTTTTTCACGCATTGCAGGGACGCATGTATTTTGAGCAAGGAGAGCTTGCCGCATCAGAACAGGCAATGCGCAACAGTATCAAGATGGATCCGCTGTCATCCGGTTCCTACGCAGGCTTGAGCTTGGTATTGCAAAGCATGAACCGCAACGAGGAAGCCGCGCAAGTGTTACAGCAAGGCTTGCAAATCCGCCCCCACTGGGAACTGTACAACAATCTTGGGACGTTGCTATTTACCAAGACCGACTACCTGGGTGCAGTGCGCGCCTTTGAGGATAGTGTCTCCGCCAGCAAAGGCAATCCGCGCGCCTATCTGCAATGGGCCAACTTGGCCGATGCGCAACGTTGGGTACCATCGCTGGCGGCCGCATCCATCCAATCCTACCAGCGCGCCATCGCCCTGCTAGCGCCCGTGCTTGAACGCACGCCAGGCGATACGACCGCCCTGTCGCGCATGGCGCTTTACCAGGCCCGTGTCATGCACAAGCAACAGGCGTTGGAGTTACTAAAAAAAACACTGGCGCAGGCCGAAACCAGCGCCATCGCATTTCGGGCGGCACTCACCTTCGAACTGATCGGCATGCGTACTGAAGCGATTGTTTCTTTAGAAAAAGCGGCAAAACTCGGCTATCCCTTGCACCTGATCGAATCGGAACCCGATTTCCTTCCATTGCGAAGGGATACTCGTTATCAACAATTTCTTATCAAATTAGAAAGTGACAGCAAAAAATGATGTATGAAAAGCCGTGGATGAAATTGTCGGTACATTTTGACGCCGACCAAACCAGCAACCAGCTCGACTATACCTTCACTTCCTGCGATGGCACAGCCGACCCGCGCCACGGCCCTTATATGGGCAGTGTTCACTTTCAAGCGGGCCAGCATGTCTACTTGGAAGTCAATTGCTGCGGCTCGGAAAAAAGCGGCTTCACCTCATTTCAGATCCTCGATTGCTGCATCATCAGCGTACCGCAGCTGACACAGATAGGCACCGGTATTCCGACCGTCTATTCCCCCCCATCCCCCTTCCTGCAAGCCGTAGGCGCCACCTATCCCCTGCAACTCGATTTTGTTTCCGAGCTGCTACCGCCAGATCCACTCCTGCCCGACCTGCGCCGCATACGCCAGGAATGGAAGCACACGCTTGATGTGGGCCACACGAAGGGACGCTGGGAAATATCATTCGTGCTGACCGTCCGCATCTTGCGGGGCGATAGTCGGCAACCAGAACTACGCGTCTTTTCTTTCGACCCGGAAGGCTCCATCGGCGGCGATACTGGACCAAATTAATTCCGCTCATCTATAAACAGGGGGATCAATGCAGATCCACGCTGCGACAGGACGTTGTACTCTCTATCAATCATGTGCCGCAGCGTCAAAGGCAGAAATTAGTCAGATCCAAGTGGAAGATCTGTACTTTTTCCCCGAAGAGACTGATATCGTGGAGATCAATGCCCATGCCTGTGACCATGACGGAATGACTGCCCTTGTTATCGTTTGACATTGCGATTCCTGCCCTTCGCTTCAAACAGATATATTCACGCCGCGCCGCCTGTCGGCGCGGCAGCCCCCCCATCCGCACGCAATACGCCGCCCCGCCCGCCGAAAGCGGTAAAATGACGGCCTTAACCCGAGCTGCGCCCACTGGCGCGGCCTGGCACGCACACAGCACCACCCACAGCCCGGCAGGCATGCGTTTCCCTGCCGCCGGACCAACGACAAAGAACACATGACCACCGCCCCAAAAGAAATCAACGCCGCCGCGGCAAAGAAAAATTCGGCTGAAAAGCTCACGCCCATGATGCAACAATATCTGGGCATCAAGGAAAACCACCCGACGATGCTGGTCTTCTACCGCATGGGCGATTTCTACGAGCTGTTTTTCGAGGATGCGGAAAAAGCCTCGCGCCTGCTGGGCATTACCCTGACGGCGCGCGGCGTGGCCAGCGGCAACCCCATCAAGATGTGCGGCGTGCCGTTTCATTCGCTCGACGGCTACCTGGCCAAGCTGGTCAAGCTGGGCGAGTCGGTGGCCATTTGCGAACAGATCGGCGATCCGGCCACCAGCAAGGGTCCCGTCGAGCGCAAGGTCATGCGCGTGGTCACGCCCGGCACCCTGACGGATGCGGACTTGCTGCCCGAAAAGGCCGAGCGCCCGCTGCTGGCCATGTGCAGCATCTCGCAGCGCAAGACGGTGACGACGGGTCTCGCCTGGCTGTCGCTGGCCAGCGGCGCCTTGAAGCTGATGGAGTTTTCCGGCGACAGCGCCACCGTGGCGGCGCGATTGCAGCAAGAGCTGGAGCGCATCGTGCCGGCGGAAATCTTGAGCGGCGACAACGGCAACCTGTTCGACGACTACGCGGGCACGCACATCAACCGCGTGCCGGACTGGCATTTCGACGTGGTGGGCGGCCACAAGGCCCTGCTCGATCAATTGGGCGTGGCGACCCTGACGGGCTTTGGCGCCGACGGCCTCGGCGCCGCGTTCGGCGCGGCCGGCGCGCTGCTGCGCTATGCGCAATCGACGCAGGGCCGCGGTCTGCAGCACGTGCGCTCCTTGACGACGGAAACGGAAAGCGAATTCATCGGCCTGGATGCGGCCACGCGCCGCAACCTGGAATTGACGGAAACCATCCGCGGCCAGGAATCGCCGACGCTATTTTCCCTGCTGGATCATTGCCGCACGGCCATGGGTTCGCGCATGCTGCGCCACTGGCTGCACCATGCGCGGCGCGACCAGAACGTGGCCCGCGCGCGCCATGAAGCCATTGCCGCGCTGGCGCAAAGCGAAGCGGCCGGTCCGCTCGCCGCCACCCTGGCGCAAGTGCCCGATATCGAACGCATCACCACCCGCATCGCCCTGCTGTCGGCCCGTCCGCGCGACTTGGCCGCCTTGCGCGATGGTTTATTACAACTGCCGGCCCTGCGCGGCGACGTGGTCCGTTGTTATGGCCCTGGCCAGGGCGGCGAAAGCGGTTTGCTGGCCGCCATCCACGCGGCCCTGGCCACGCCGACGGCCTGCCTGGACTTGCTGGTGCGCGCCGTGGCGCAGGAACCGGCCGCCATGGTGCGCGACGGCGGCGTGTTTGCCACGGGCTTCGATGCGGAACTCGATGAACTGCGCGCGCTGTCGGAAAACGCGGGCCAGTTCCTGCTCGACCTGGAAACGCGCGAACGCGCACGCACGGGCATCGCCAACCTGCGCGTCGAATACAACAAGGTGCACGGCTTCTATATTGAAGTCACGCACGGCCAGACGGACAAGGTGCCGGACGACTATCGCCGCCGCCAGACCCTGAAGAACGCCGAACGCTACATCACGCCGGAACTCAAGGTGTTCGAAGACAAGGCCCTGTCGGCGCAAGACAAGGCCCTCGTGCGCGAAAAGATGCTGTACGACCTGCTGCTCGCCGAGCTGGCGCCGCACATCGGCACCTTGCAGACCATTTCGCAGGGCCTGGCCCAGCTCGACACCCTGAATGCGCTGACGGAACATGCGCAGCAGCACAACTGGGCCGCGCCGCAACTGGTCGACGAGCCGTGCATCAATATCGTCGAAGGCCGCCACCCCGTGGTGGAAAAGCAGATCGAACGCTTCATCGCCAACGATTGCCGCCTCGTCAACGAACGCCGCCTGCTGCTGATTACCGGCCCGAACATGGGCGGTAAATCGACGTTCATGCGCCAGGTGGCATTGATCACCCTGCTGGCCTACGTGGGCAGCTACGTGCCGGCCGCGTCCGCCACCATCGGCCCCATCGACCGCATCTTCACGCGCATCGGCGCCACCGACGACCTGGCGGGCGGACGCTCGACCTTCATGGTCGAAATGACGGAATCGGCCGCGATTTTGAACGGCGCCACCGAGCACTCGCTGGTGCTGATGGATGAAGTGGGCCGCGGCACCTCGACCTTCGACGGCCTCGCCCTGGCCTGGGCCATCGCGCGCCATCTGATCGACACCAGCCGTAGTTTCACCCTGTTTGCCACACACTACTTTGAGCTGACGCAACTGCCGGACAGTCATCCGAGCGCCGCCAACGTGCATTTGTCCGCCGTCGAACACAAGGACAGCATCGTCTTCCTGCACGCCGTGCAAGCCGGTCCCGCCTCGCAAAGCTACGGCTTGCAGGTGGCGCAGCTGGCCGGCGTGCCGCAACCGGTGATCAAGGCCGCGCGCAAGCACCTGGCGCGCCTGGAAGCGCAGGCGCTGGACGCCACGCCGCAGCGCGACCTGTTCGCCGCACCGGCAGCCGATCCGTATGCGCAAGAGGAAGACGAGGCAGCGGCGGCGCCGCTGGCCGCGCTCAATGAAGCGCAGCAAGCCTTGCTCGACGCCATCGCAGACCTCGATCCCGATGCGCTCACGCCGCGCGACGCGCTGGAGCAGCTGTACCAGTTGAAACGGCTGGCCGCCGCATGACCATCGGGCGCCGCTTCGTTCGCCTGCCCCTGCTGGCGGCCGGCCTGCTGGCCGCTTGCCTGCAGGGACAGCCGGCGCTGGCAGCCCCGGGCGACCAGGCCGGCTTCGAGTTTGCCGTGCTGGGCCACTCCTTCAAGGCGGGGCCCGACGATGGCCCGCTGAAAAAAGCCATCGCCGACACCAGCGCCTTCAATGCCTCCTTCGTGGTGGCGACCGGCATCAAGGCGGCCAGCGAATCGTGCAGCGACAAGCTGTACAGCCAGCGCAAGGACTTGCTCGACGCCAGCGGGCCGCCGCTGATCGTTTCGCTGTCGGCCAGCGACTGGGCCAACTGCCGCAATTCGCGCGGCCGCATCAACGCCATCGAACGCCTGAACCGCCTGCGCGACGTGTATTTCGCGGACGACCAGAGCCTGGGCCAGCGCAAGCTGACCCTGTCGCGGCTGTCATCGACGGCAAAGTTCCGCAGCTATGCGGAAAACGCGCACTGGGAATACGGCGGCGTGCTGTTTGCCACCGTCAACTTGCCCGCAAATAACAACCATTTCCTGCCGGAAGCGGGCCGCAACAGCGAGTTCGAAGACCGCCTGGTGGCCAACCGTTCCTGGCTGCAGCGGTTGTTCGCCATGGCGCAGCGCAAGCAGCTCGACGGCATCGTGCTGTTTTCCGACGGCGACGTGGGCGTGCTCGATGAAGACGACAATTCGCTGCTGCCCAGTTTCAGTTCGAAACAGGATGGCTTTGCGGGGCCGCGCAAGCAGATCCGCACCCTGGCGAAGAAGTTCAGCGGCAAGGTGTTACTGGTCGATACACAGCGCGATGGCGACGCGGACGGCAAAGAGGGAAAAAACAAGAAGGCCACGGCCAGGACGGGTGCGCCGGCAATCCGCTGGAAAGGCAACCTGGGCCACGTCAGCATCGACAACGACTGGTCCGCCATCGCCGTGCGGCCCGGCAAGACGCCATACTTTGAGGTGCGTCAACGGGCCGTCAGGCCATCGGCGCAGGCCCGCGCCAGGGCGTCGACACTGCGCCGATAAAAGTGCGCCGCAATAAATAAAGGCCGGCACGCAGCCAGCCTTCATCTATCCAACAACAGACGTCACGACCAACAAACGTCACGACGCCTGACAAAACCGTCGCGAGCAGCGGCGCGGCGTGGCCGAGAAGCGCAACCGTACGTAAGTACGGGGGCGCCGAGCCGGTGAGCATCGCCGGCCGCGCCCCGCCGCGCGCAGCAGGTTTGGTCAGGTGTTAGTGGATTGGGTGGGTGCGGAAGTGATCGCCCTCTTCGCCTTCATCTTCATCATCGCCATGGTCGTGGCCATGCGCGCCATGCACGTGGCCATGGGCGATTTCTTCGTCGGTGGCTGCGCGCACGTCAGCGACGGTCAGCGAGAAGCGCAGCGCGATGCCGGCCAGTGGATGGTTGCCGTCCAGCACGACCTTGTCGTCGGCGATATCGGTGACGGTGAAGATCATCGCTTCTTCGTCCGGCGAATCGCTTTCCGGCATGCCTTCGAACTGCATGCCCACTTCCAGCGGCTCAGGCAGGCGATTGCGCGGCTCTACCTTGACCAGGGCTGGGTCGTATTCACCGAAAGCATCATCCGGTTCGATCTGGATCGTGTTGGAGTAGCCAACTTCCTTGCCGTCGAGCTCTTCTTCGATCTTCGGCAGGGTGTTTTCATAATCACCATGCAGGTAGACCATAGGCTGGCGGCCATCTTCGATCAGATTGTCTTGCGCGTCTGACAGTTTGTAGTTGACAGTCACGACCGTATTCTTGGCAATCTTCATTATGCTTCCTTTCATTGTATAAGCTGGCAAATTATACCTTTACGCCGCCAACGACAGGCGCATTCCTGCATTTCCGGTTGTTATAATGGGCGCATGAATAAATTAACTCTCCTCAGCGATATCACGCCGGCGCAATTTTTGCGCGACTACTGGCATAAAAAGCCCCTGCTGATCCGCCAGGCCGTGCCCGGCTTCAAGGCGTTGTTCGATTTCAAGGCTCTGGCCGAGCTGGCCACGCTGGACCACGTCGAATCGCGCCTGGTCAGCCACGCGGATGGCCACTGGAACATGCAGCAGGGTCCATTGACCAGCCTGCCTTCGCTGAAACAGAAGGAATGGACCTTGCTGGTGCAGGGCGCCAACCTGCACAGCGCCAAGGCCGACGCCCTGCTGCGCCAGTTCCGTTTCCTGCCGGACGCGCGCCTAGACGACCTGATGGTCAGCTTCGCCACCGACGGCGGCGGCGTGGGCCCGCATTTCGATTCCTACGACGTGTTCCTGCTGCAAGGCCAGGGCAAGCGCCACTGGCGCATCGGCGCGCAGAAGGACCTGAGCCTGATCGACGGCCTGCCGCTGAAAATCCTCAGCAATTTCACGCCCGACGAAGAATTCACGCTGGAACCGGGCGACATGCTGTACCTGCCGCCCCACTACGCGCACGACGGCGTGGCCATCGGCGACTGCCAGACGTATTCGATCGGTTTCCGCTCGCCCACGTTCCAGGAACTGGGTGAAGCCTTTTTGCAATTCATGGCCGACTCGATCGACTTGCCGGGCATTTACAGCGATCCGGACCTGAAAGCCTCGGGCAAACCGGCGGAAATTCCCCGTGAAATGCTCAGCACCATCGCAGAAGAACTGAACAAGGTGCGCTTCACGGAAGAAGATGTCACCATCTTCCTGGGCGAACACCTGTCGGAACCGAAGCACAATGTGTTTTTCACGCCGCTGTCGAAGCCATTGACGGTGGGCCGCTTCGCGGATGCCGCGCAAAAGAAGGGTGTTGTGTTGTCACGCAAGACCCTGATGCTGTATCGTGGCAAGAATGTCTTTATCAATGGCGAGTCATTTGCCATTGGCAAGGCCGACAAGGCGGCTCTGGAAACCCTGGCCAACGAACGAGCCCTCGATGGCGCCGCCGTGGCCCAGGCTTCCGATGACGTCATGGATGCGTTATATACCTGGTATCAGGATGGCTGGATCGAACTGGCTTGAATGACGGTAGCGTAGCAAAGTGGTATTACAAGGGCAAATAGTGCGAGTTCTGCGCTAGCGCAACAAAGCATATTATTTTTATATCGTTTTGTCGCGCTTTCGCAAAACATTTACACTTGCTTGCAATTTGCCCCGGCAAATATTGCGATATCACAAAATAGTTGCGAATTTGCCTCTTGCTCCTATTGCGACGCACCAAAAATCGCTATAATATTCGGTTAGGAAGTTTCCGTTGTCTGGCAGGCACCACCTGGTACGAAAAGCCTTCGAAGACGACCTAACGAGCGATAATTACCGGTAATTATTCATCGCAACAATGTTGATTTATTTTTTGAAATAATTAAGGAAAACAAATGAAAAAATCCCTGCTGATCGCCTCCCTGATGGTTGTTGCTCTGGCTGCTTGCAGCAAAAAAGAAGAAGCTCCTGCACCAGCACCAGTAGTTGAAACCCCAGCACCAGCACCAGCAGTTGAAGCTGCTCCAGCTGCTGCTGACGCTGCTGCTTCGGCCGCTACCGACGCTGCTGCTGCTGCTTCGGCTGCCGCTTCGGCCGCTACCGACGCTGCTTCGGCTGCTTCGGCTGCTGCATCGGCTGCTAAGTAATTTAGCACCCTGCACTAAAGAAAGCCGGCCTTCGGGCCGGCTTTTTTGCGTCCGGCATTTTATCCGCAGGATATATATGCCGGACGCAGGCAATAAAAAAGGCTGGCCCGGTTTCCCGGGCCAGCCTTTTTAAGGTGCGGCAGGTTCTGATGCCTGCCGCGAATGTAGCGCTTATTTCAACTGGTCGTTCAGCAGACCCAGGATCTTCTCGGCCACTGGCGAGGTGGCCGGCTGGCCTTCGTTGCTGAGGATGCTGACCAGGCTGGTCGAACCATTGCCGGCCTTGACGAGCACGCGGTAACGCTGCGCCTCCTTGTCCTTGTCGGAGGACGAACCCCAGCTGAACAGTTTCGAGAAGAAACCATCTTTCTTGACCGCGTCCGGATCGACGTAACGCACGAAATACGTGCCCTGCGTGCGGTCGCGGTCTTCCACGGTGAAACCAACCCTGTCCAGCGCCAGGCCGACACGGCGCCAGGCGCGGTCGAACGCTTCATCGACTTCGATGGCGCGCGCCGGCGTGGCGGCGTCGCCCACCAGCTTGGCGTGCTGCGGCTGCACGATGGCGGCGTCGACGGCCGTCTTCGCTTGCGCTTCGTCGCTGGCCGCGCCCAGGCGCGTCATCAGCTTGGCCAGGAATTGCGCCTCCAGGCCCGGATCGTTGGGACGCGCCGTCCAGGTGGTGGTTTCCTTGTCGCGGCCCGTAACGACCTCTTCCACGCCGCGGTGGCTGATGTAGATCTCGGTCGAGCCGTCGGCCAGGCGCTCCATGCGGGTGCGGAACTTGTCTTTCTCGCCGGTCGAATACAGCGAATCGAAAGCCTTGCCGATGGTATTGCGGATAAAATCCTGCGGCAGCTTGGCTCGGTTCTCGTTCCACTCGGTTTCCATGATGCCGGCCGTCGGCTGGTCGATGGCGATGCTGAAGCCGGAATCTTCCCAGAACTGCTTGAGTTGCGGCCACAGCACTTCAGGCGACTGCTTGACCACCAGCCAGCGCTGGTTGCCCGCGCGCTCAACCTTGACGCCGCCCGCCGTGACCGGCACGACACCCACCACGCCGTCGGCGCCCACGACGACAGGCGTACCTGCCGTGGCGTTGCGCTGCGCGTTGTAGCCGGAAGCCGTGGCCACGCCGTTTTTCGAGTCTGGCAGCGAGTAGCGGTTGTCCTGCTGCAATTGCGTCAGGTCAGGCGGCACGTCCAGGGTGCTGGCTTTCTTGACCGACTTGTAGTCGACCTTGTCGCCACCAACCACCGAACTGATCATGCCGCAGCCCGCGAGGCTGGCTGCGACGGCGCCGATGACGATGCCGCGGACGGCGATGGTGGCAGGCGCCGGTTTGGTTTTCTTGCAATTAGTCATGTCGTAACTGGATAAGAAGCTAAGTAGCAGCTGAAATCAGGGAAGGTCCGGACTGTACGAGTCCGGGCTTAAAGTCCGGGCTTAAGACAGGACGCCCGCGTCGCGCAAGGCGTCACGCACGGTGTCGTGGCAATTTTCAGCCAGCGGCACCAGCGGCAAGCGTATGCCGGCAGGCATCATGCCCATTTCGGCCAGCGCCCATTTGACGGGCACCGGGTTGGGCTCGACAAACAATTTCTGGTGCAATGGGAAAACTTTGTTATTGATGGCAATGGCCGTGGCGCGTTCGCCCGCCATCGCGGCCACGCACAGCTCGTGCATGGCGCGCGGCGCGACGTTGGCCGTCACGGAGATATTGCCGTGGCCGCCGCAGAACATCAGCGCCATGGCCGTCGGATCGTCGCCCGAGTACACGGCGAAGCCGGCTGGCACCAGGCGCAGCAGGTCGACGCCGCGGCCGATATTGCCCGTTGCATCTTTCACGCCGACAATATTCGGGATGGCCGACAGGCGCACGATGGTCTCGTTGCTCATGTCGGCAACGGTGCGGCCAGGGACGTTGTACAGGATGACGGGGATGTCGACGGCTTCGGCGATGGCCTTGAAGTGCTGGTACATGCCTTCCTGGGTAGGACGGTTGTAGTACGGCACCACTTGCAGGACAGCGTCCGCGCCCGCTTCTTTCGCATAGCGCGTCAGCTTGATGGCCTCGGCCGTGGAGTTGCCACCGGCGCCGGCGATGATAGGAATGCGTCCCTTGGCGTGCTCGACGGTCAGCTGTATCAGTTCGCAGTGCTCTTCCACGCTCACAGTTGCCGATTCGCCCGTGGTGCCCACGATGACGATGCCGTCCGTACCCTCGGCGATATGCCAGTCGATCAGCTTGCGCAGACCTGGAAAGTCCAGACTGCCGTCCGCGTGCATCGGGGTGACGATTGCTACAATGCTGCCCTTGATCATAGTAAGTTTATAGCGCCGATAAATAAAACAACGATTGTAGCGGATAGCCCGCGCCTGTGGTGCATTCTGAAGTATAAACTGCCGCTCAAAAGGTCGGCAGCAGGGCTGCCAACCGTGGAAAATCTGGCCGGACGGCACAAATTCGTTGCACCAGAGCAGCTTTTGGCTGTTCCACGCGCCCGTCCTCGTACGCTACCACACGCAAGCCGTGCTCTACCGCCCAGGCCAGCATCTCGCCTTCCTTCAGCAGGAATGCGGGATTCGACGGCTTGCCGAACTGCTCATTGCCCTCGGCAAAGGTTTCATACACGAGCACGCCATCGGGCGCCAGGCTGGCGATCATCGCCTCGAGCAGCGGCCGGTGCAAATAATTGGTGACGACGATGCCGGCAAAGCGGCAGGGAGCGAACGGCCAGGCGGCGTCGGGGCCTTCCAGGTCCACCAGCGAGGTGGTGATGCCCGTGCCGGCCGCCTTTTCCAGCATTTCCGGATCATGGTCGAGCGCGATCACGGGGTGGCCCAGGCTCACCAGGTGGCGCGCATGACGGCCGGCGCCGCACGCCAGGTCCAGCACTTCGCCACCGGGAATCAGGGGCGCCCAGCGGCGCACCCAGCCAGAAATCGTTTCAGTGTCTACTACTTGTTCAGTTGCTTGCATCGGTACTTCCATCAGTTAATTGCTCTTTGGCACACATCAGCCCAGCAGCATACGCAGCGGCAAGGTCATCGCGTACAGGAGCTCCACCGCCTTCTGGAGCACGCCGCTCAACGCCAGGCCCAGGTAGCCTTTATAGCTCAGAAAAATCAGCAGAGCGAAGACAAACGGCGTATAGCGGTCAATGCTGGCGTACTTCCTCGACAGGCTGTCGGGCAGCATGCCGGCGACGATGCGCCCGCCATCGAGGGGCGGCACGGGTATCAGGTTAAAACAGAACATGACCACGTTGACCGCCACGCCAGCCAGGCTCACCTCGTCAAGGTAGCCGCGCATGGCAAAACCGGGCGATACCGTGCCCAGCAGGACATGCGCAATCATCCAGCCAAACGCCATGGCCAGGTTGGCCATCGGCCCTGCCAGCGCCACCCAGGCCATCTGCCGCTTCGGATTGCGCAGGCGGCTGAAATCGACAGGCACCGGCTTGGCATAGCCGAACGGCACGCCGATCGCCCAATACAGGGTCAAGGGCAGCAGGATCGTGCCGAAAAGATCGATGTGCCGGATGGGATTGAGGCTCAGCCGGCCCTCGTTCGAGGCCGTCGGATCGCCAAAATACCTGGCCGTGTAGCCGTGCGCCGCTTCATGCAGGGAGATGGCAAACAGCACCGGCACCAGATACACCGCGACCGTCTGTACCGTCACATTGATATCATTCATGACGCCGATTTTAACAGAGGCGTCCACCGTCCTTGCTTATGTTGTCATTAAGAATAGGTGAAGAGCGGCGCCGGAACGGGTGCGCGATGCCTCGCTACAAACCCAGCACGGCCGGGTCGCCGCGTCCCACGCGCACCACTTCCGCCTCCGGCCCCGTCAGGTCGATCACGGTGCTGGGGCCGTGTGCGCAGACGCCGCCGTCGATGATCAGGTCGACCAGCTTTTCCAGCCGTGCGCGGATGGTGTCGGCGTCCGTCAGGCTGTCTTCATCGCCGGGCAGGGTCAACGTGGCGCCCAGCAGGGGCTGGCCCAGCTCTTCCAGCAGGCATTGCACGATGCGGTGCTGCGGCACGCGCAGGCCGATGGTCTTGCGCGAAGGATGGCTGAGGCGGCGCGGCACTTCCCGCGTCGCCTCCAGGATGAAGGTGTAGGCGCCCGGCGTGGCCGCCTTGAGCAGGCGGAACTGGCGGTTGTCGACGCGCGCGTACACGCCCAGCTCGCTCAAGTCGCGGCACAGCAAGGTCAGATGGTGCTTTTCATCGACGCCGCGGATGCGGCGCAGGCGCTCGACGGCGCCCTTGTCATCGAGCTGGCATACCAGCGCGTAGCAGGAATCCGTGGGCAAGGCCACGACGCCGCCGGACTGGATGATCTGCGCCGCCTGCTTGATCAGGCGCAATTGTGGATTGTCGGGGTGAATCTGGAAAAATTGACTCATGTGTCAGCGTTCTGGCGAACCAGCTTGTTAAGTTAGCATTATTGTACGCCGCGCAGCGCGGCAATGCGCTGCTCGATCGGCGGATGCGTGGCGAACAGCGCGCCCCAGCCGCCATCGCCGCCGCTGATGCCCAGCGCCTGCATCGATTGCGGCAACTCGCCCGGCGGCACGCCGCCCAGGCGGGCCAGCGCATGCATCATCGGCGTGGGGCTGCCCAGCAGCTTGGCCGAGCCGGCGTCGGCGCGGAATTCGCGCTGGCGCGAGAACCAGGCGACGATGATGGAAGCGAGCAAGCCGAAGATCACTTCGCACACCATCACGGTCACGAAGTAACCGATGCCGCGCCCGCCGCCTTCGCGGTTGTTATTTTTCAGCAACACATTATCGACAAAGAAGCCCACCACGCGGGCCATGAAGACGACGAAAGTGTTCACCACGCCCTGGATCAGGGTCAAGGTGACCATGTCGCCATTGGCGACGTGGGCGATTTCATGGCCCAGCACGGCTTCAACTTCATCGCGGTTCATGCTTTGCAGCAAGCCGGTCGAGACGGCCACCAGCGCCGAATTCTTGAAAGCACCCGTGGCAAACGCATTCGCGTCGCCTTCATAGACGGCCACTTCCGGCATGGCGATGCCGGCCCGCTCGGACAGCGCGCTCACGGTATTGACCAGCCACAATTCCGTCGACGAGGTCGGATTGTCGATCACGCGCGCGCCCGTGCTCCACTTGGCCATGGGCTTGCTGATCAACAGGGAAAAGATGGACCCGGTGAAGCCTACCACCAGCGAAAACACCATCAGGCTGCCCAGGTTCAGGGTGCTGCCCCGCGCCGGATTGCCCACGCCCAACAAGCTGAGGACGATGGACAGCACCAGCATCACGGCCAGGTTGGTAACGATAAAGAGGACGATGCGTTTCATGGGCGATGGCTCCAGATGACTATGTATGACAAGAATAACGAAAAGATAAGTACGGAAAGGCGCATTTTCAAGCAGCTATGGCAATACGCCAGCGCATCGGCAGCCAGGAAAATCGTCGCGAGCGGCAGTGATTTGTGGCCGAGAAGCGCAACCGTACTGGGTACGGTGAGCATCGACGGCCGCAAAGCGCGCCGCGCAGCAGATTTGCCTGGCTGTCAGCTAGAACCAGTCGTGCCAGATGGGCGTGACATTCGACGGCAGCGGCGGCAGCATGGCAAAATCCACGCGCGACTCGCCCGGCGCGTGGAAATCCGTGCCGCGCGAAGCGAGGAAGCCGTAGGCGTTGGCCAGTTGCGCATATTCCGGATACTGGTCCGGACTGTGGCTGCCTGTGACGACTTCGATGGCCACGCCGCCCAATTGCTTGAACTCATCGAACAGCACGCCTTGCGCCATGTCGCTGAAGCGGTAGCGGCCCGGATGGGCAATGACGGCCACGCCGCCCGCGCCGCGTATCCAGCCGACCGCTTCGGCCAGGGTGGCCCAGCGGTGCTCGACATAGCCAGGCTTGCCTTCGGACAAGTATTTCTTGAACACGTCGGGGATGTTCGCGCACTTGCCCGTTTCCACGATGTAGCGGGCGAAATGCGTGCGCGACATCAGGTCCGGGTTGCCGACGAATTTCAAGGCCCCTTCATAGGCGTCGGGGATGCCGGCCAGGTCCAGCTGGCGGGCAATCTCGCGGCCGCGCGCGTCGCGTCCCGAACGAGTCTGGTGCAAGCCCTGCACCAGGCCGGGATTGTTTTCATCGACTTGCAAGCCGACGATGTGCACGGTTTCGCCGGCCCAGGTAATGGAAATTTCCACGCCGGCCACGAAGCGCATGCCCAGGTCCAGCGCGGCCGCGCGCGCGGCGGCGACGCCCGATACTTCATCGTGGTCCGTCAGCGCCCACACGTCGACGCCCGCCTTGCGGGCGTGCGCAGCCACGGCGGCCGGTGACAGCACGCCGTCGGAGATATTCGAATGACAATGCAGGTCGACTTTAAGCATACGAAAACAATACCCTGCACGGGCTCTACATGAAAGAAGTTTTTATTGTACGCTGCTTGTCAAAAGCGCATAGCATTCCCGTCATGCTCGGGCGAGGAAGATTTCCACCAGGCGCGCCAGTTCCGCCGGCTGGTCATGGTGCAGCATATGGCCCGCATCCGCCATCATCTCGCAGCGCACATCCTTGATACAACGCAAACGCCTGTCGATTTCGATACGCGCCTCCGCTTTCGGCCCCATCCATTGCCACATATTCGTATCGGCGGCCTCCACCCACAGCACGGGCGCCGTGATGCGGCGCCAGCAAGCCATCACCTCTTCCACCCGATACAGGATGGGGTTGACCCGCTTGTGCTGCGGGTCGCCGAGGATGTCCCACTCGCCCGCCTCATTCTGCGCCGACCAGTGCTCGGCCAGGAAGGCCGCGCGGTCGTCCGGCAGGCGCGGATTGGTCTTTTGCAGGCGCTCGGCCACGGCCTGCCGACTGGGATAGCTGCGCATGGCGGGCGGCTCGCGCAATTCGGCTAGCCACTTGGCGTAGCGGCCCGGCGCCTGCTCCGGCCGCGTTGCCATCATGCCGAAGCCTTCCAGGTTGATGAAGCGGCTGATGCGTTCCGGCCGCACGCCCGCGTACAGGCCGGCCACGTTGGCGCCCATGCTGTGGCCGAGCAGCTTGACGGGAGCGTCGGGCGAATAGTACAGCAGCATGGCGTCCAGGTCGGCCAGGTAGTCGGGGAACCAGTAGGTGTCGGACTGCGTGTAGTCGCTCAGGCCAAAGCCGCGCCAGTCGGGCGCGATCACGTGCCAGTCGCCCTGCAACTCGTCGACGACGAACTGGAACGAGGCGGCCACGTCCATCCAGCCGTGCACCATGAACAGCATGGGCGCGCCTTCGCGGCCCCAGTGGCGCACATGCGTGCGGGCGCCGCGGATGTTGATGAATTCGGAACGGGAAAGTTTCATGGGTTTCATCGGATGCCTGCCTTGAAAGTGGCGCGAATGGCGCCACATGCTGTGTCTGTAGATAATGCGCATATAAAAGTACGACCGTTCGATAATTATACCGGATTGGCGGTCGGCGGCAGGACTTGTCCTGCAACAGCGTAAAATAGCGTACGCAGCGCAGTAACTTCCGCGTCCGGCCCTGCCCGGCGCTTCCACCACCGCCACGGGCTAACGATGACACTCTACCAATTGGGCGACTATGCGCCGCAGATTGATGCTTCCGCTTTTGTGGCCGACACGGCCAACGTGACCGGCAAGGTCACCCTGGGCGCGAACAGCTCCGTATGGTTCGGCGCCACCATCCGCGGCGACAATGAACGCATCAGCGTGGGCGCCAACAGCAATGTGCAGGAAGGCGCCGTGCTGCACACGGACCCCGGCTACCCGCTGGACATCGGCGAGAACGTCACCATCGGCCACCAGGCAATGTTGCATGGATGCACGATCGGCGACGGCGCCCTGATCGGCATCCAGGCCGTGGTCCTGAACGGCGCGAAGATCGGCAAGGGCTGTCTGGTCGGCGCGGGCGCCCTGGTCACGGAAGGCAAGGAATTTCCCGACAATATGCTGATCCTCGGCTCACCGGCGAAAGCCGTGCGGGCCCTGACGGCAGACGATATCACCAGGCTACAAGGCAACGCCGTGAACTATGTGCAGCGCGGCCAGCTATTTAATACGCAACTCAAGAAGATTGGATAAGAGAATGACGATTGAAACGACGGGCGCCGTCAGCGCCGCCGCCACCGGCCAGGATACCCTGCAAAAATTTATTTTCGACAACGCCGCCGTGCGCGGCCAGTTCATCGACGTCTCGACCACCTGGCAGGAAGTGGTGTCGCGCCACGCCTACCCGACGGCCGTGAAAAAAGTCCTGGGCGAAATGGTGGCGGCCGCCGCCCTGCTGTCGGCCAACCTGAAATTCAACGGCTCCATCATCATGCAGATCCACGGTGACGGTCCCGTGCGCCTGATGGTGGTCGAATGCGATTCGAACCTGCGCCTGCGCGCCACGGCCAAGCTGGACCCGGACGCCGCCATTGCCGACGGCGCCACCGTGCCGCAATTGCTCAACGCCACGGGCAAGGGCCGCTTCATCATCACCCTGGACCCGGCCGACAAGGTGCCGGGCCAGCAGCCGTACCAGGGCATCGTGCCGCTGGACGGCGACGACATGGCCACCGTCATCGAAAATTACATGCTGCGCTCGGAACAGCTGGACACGCGCCTGTGGCTGGCCACGGACGACACCGTCTCGCGCGGCCTGCTGCTGCAAAAGCTGCCCCACCACGGCGGCAAGGCCGAAGCGACGCCCGTGTCGGAAGAAGACGCACTCGACACCTGGAACCGCGCCGTGATGCTGGCCTCGACCCTGAAAGAGGCGGAAATCCTGTCAACCGATATCGACACCCTGATGCAGCGCCTGTTCTGGGAAGAGACGATCCGCGTCTTCGACCCGCTGCACCCGAGCTTCCACTGTACCTGCACGCGCGAAAAAGTGGGCAATATGCTCAAGATGCTGGGCGAGGAAGAGGTCAACAGCACCCTGGAAGAGATCGGCCATGTGGGCGTGAACTGCGATTTCTGCGGCCAGCACTACGATTTCGACAAGGTTGACTGTGCGCAATTGTTCATCACGGATGCGCCGGCTGAGGTGTTGATTCCGCCAGCGGCCAGCATCAATTGATCATTACACTTTCGCAATGAATCTACCGCGCCGCCCTTGAGGCGGCGCAATTGTTTCCGCTGTCATCGTCCCGTCATCAGTTCGTCATCAGCCCGTCACGCGCCGCCGTTACGCTGCGCAGCTTGTATTGCTTCCAATATTTTCCACAGGCTGATGATGACACCCCACTTGACGCTGGCCCTGCGCCGCCATTCCTTTCATGTTTTGCTGGGCGCCTGCGCCGCAGGCCTGTCCTTGCCGGCCCTGGCGCAAACGGCCGTGGCCGCCGCCGTGGCGTCCGCCACTACCGACATGGCAGCCTCTGCTGCCCCGGCGGCCGAGGACAATGCGCCCATGGCCACCGTGGAGATTTCCTCGCGCAAGACGCGTTCTTCGGTCGCCCTGAGCAAGAATGAAATCCAGAAAATCCTGTCCGGCACGAACCCGCTGAAAGCCCTGCAAACCCTGCCCGGCGTCAGCTTCCAGACGGCCGATCCATGGGGCAACAACGAGCAGAACCTGTCGCTGTTCGTGCACGGCTTTTCCGGCCAGCAACTCGGCTACACCATGGATGGCGTGCCGCTGGGCGACCAGCAGTACGGCAACTACAACGGCCTGTCGCCGCAGCGCGCCGTCATCAGCGAGAACGTGCGCAGCGTCGTGCTGTCCTCGGGCGCGGGCGACCTGGCCACGGCCTCGACGAGCAACCTGGGCGGCACCATCGAGACGTATTCCAGCGACCCGCTGGCCACGCGGGGCGCCAGCGTGCAGCAGACGGTGGGCAGCCACCGCACCTCGCGCACGTTTGCCCGCTACGACACGGGCGCCTTCGGCGACGGCAGCAGCGCCTATGTTTCCATCCTGCACCATGAGGCGCGGGCCTGGGACTTCGATGCGCGCCAGGGCGGCGACCAGGTCAACGCCAAATACGTCAACCGCAGCGAGGCGGGCAAGCTGACCCTGTTCTTCAACTATTCGGACAAGATCGAGCCGAACGAAGACAGCACCGTGCACGTGGCGGGCGAGACGAGCGCGCCGTACACGCGCCCCTTCCTGTACCCGGACTTCAAGACGGCCCTCAATTACCTGTCGCCCACGGGCGCCACGCCCGCCGCCGACGGCAATAATTACCGCAATTACTACAGCGATGCGCAGCGCACCGATTACCTGGCGTATGCCAAGTTCGACGCCAACTTGTCCGATGGCATGACCTGGTCCAACCAGGTGTATTACCACAAGGATGACGGCGCCGGCGTGGTGGCCGGCCCCATCGGCGTGGCCGGCTTGCCGGGCCTGTTCAGCGTGTACTACCCGAAACAGAACCTGAAGGAAGTCTTCGGCAATTCCGGCTACGCCGTGCGCACGACGGAATACGACATCAAGCGCGGCGGCTTCCTTTCCACCGTGCGCAAGGAGCTCGGCAATCACCAGCTCGAAGCGGGCCTGTGGCTGGAGCAGAACCGCTCGTCCGCCTACCGCCGCTGGTATGCGCTCGACGTCAACCAGCCCACTTCGCCGTATGACCGCCCCAGCAATCCTTTGATCACGCAGTACGGCAGCGAGATCGACAACAAGGTGGTGCAGCTGCACCTGCAGGATGAATGGCGCATCCGCCCCGATATCGCCCTGCAGGCCGGCTTCAAGTCCAGCCTGCAGTTTGCCGATGGCCAATTCCCCGTGCAGCCGGCCAAGGGCGCCATCGCCGGCGGCTCGACGGCCTTGCCGGTCGGCACCATCAACACGAAAAAATGGTTTCTGCCGCAAGTGGGCGCGCGCTGGGATGTCACGCCGCAAGACCAGCTGTACTTCAATATCCAGAAAAACATGCGCCAGTTCGTCACCTACGGCGGCGGCGGCGCCTCGCCCTGGAGCTTGTCGAGCCAGGCGGCGTTTGATCTGTTCAAGCGCGACGCCAAGCCGGAAACGGCCCTCACCTATGAAGCGGGCGTGCGCGGCAGCCACGCCATGAGCCTGGGCGCCATCACGGCCATCGATGGCCAGGTCAACGTCTACCACGTCGATTTCAGCAACCGTTTGCTGCAGATCAGCCCGACGCCCGTGATTTCCTCCATCATCGGCGGCAACCCCGTGCTGGCCAACGTGGGCAGCGTGCGCACGGACGGCATCGATATCGCGGGCACTGTTCACTTCGGCAACAATTTTTCGTTCTACAATGCCCTGTCATACAACCGTTCACGCTATTCGGACAATTACTACAACGGCGCCGCACTCGTGCCGACGGCGGGCAAGAACGTGCCGGGCTCGCCGGAATGGCTGAACAAGTTCGTGGCTTCCGCTACGTTTGGCGATATCGAAGTGCAGCTGACGGGAGACTATGTGGGCAAGCGCTACGCGACATACACCAACGATTTGTCGGTCCCCAGCTATTTCCTGATGGGCCTGGGCGTGTCGGGCAAGCTGCCGGCCCTGGCCGGCTGGCTGAGAAACCCGCGCTGGCGCGTGAATGTGAGCAACCTGGCCAACCGCGAAGGCGCGCTGAACGTGGTGGTGGGCGCGGCCGACAAGACGTACAACACCTTCCCGATCGCCCCGCGCCAGGGCTTCCTGACCCTGACGGCGGATTTCTGATGCGCTCACCCATCCTCCCGCAACGGCACTTTTCGCGCCGCAGCTTCGTCCAGGCGGCCGTGGGCGGCCTGGCCCTGGCGGCGGCGCCGGGCTTTGCCGCCGGCCTGCTGGCCACGCCCCCGGCCCGGCCGCTGGTGTTCGCCCACCGGGGCGCCAGCGCCCTGCGCCCGGAACACACCTTGGCCTCGTATGCCAAGGCCATCCTCGACGGCGCCGACTACGTGGAACCGGACCTGGTGGCCACGCGCGACGGCATCCTCGTGGCCCGGCATGAAAGCAATCTGATCGACACCACCGACGTGGCGCGCCGGTCCGAGTTCGCCAGCCGGCGCGGCAAGAAGCTGGTCGACGGCGAATGGCACGAAGGCTGGTTCGTCGACGACTTTACGCTGGCCGAACTGAAGACCCTGCGCGCCGTCGAACGGCTGCCGAAAGTGCGTACCGGCAACACCTTATACGATGGACAATTCCAGATCCCCACGTGGGAAGAAATCATCGATTTTGTTGCAGCGCAATCTGCCGCCAGCGGCCGCGTCATCGGCCTCGTGCCGGAGCTGAAAAGCTCGACGTATTTCCGCGATGGGGGCCTGGCGCTGGAAGACCGTTTCCTGTCGACCATGCTGGCGCACGAATACACGCGCCGCGCGCCGATCGAAATCCAGTCCTTCGAAGTGGCGAATCTGAAATACCTGCGCGAGAAGCTGGGACGGCGCGCCAACGTGCGCCTGATGCAGCTGGTGGTGGGCGGCGACGTGCGTCCGATGGATGTCGTCAAGGCGGGAGGAAAGTTGACGTTTGGACAAATGACCTCGCCGGCCGGCCTGCGCGACATCGCCGCCTACGCGGACGTGGTGGCGCCGCCCACGCGGGGCGTCATCGCGCTGGGCGCCGACCAGCGCCTGGCAAAGCCCTCGTCCATCGTCGACGATGCGCACCAGGCGGGCTTGCTGCTGCACACGTGGACCTTCCGCCCGGAAAACCGTTTCCTGGCGGCCGACTTCCGCGATGGCAATGGAGAAAATGCGCGCAACGAAGCCGGTTCCGTGGCCGAAATGCGGCGCTACATCGAGACGGGACTGGACGGCTTTTTCAGCGATGATCCCGGCTTGGGGCGCATCGCCGCCGGATAAACATTTCGTAACAAATTCTTTTTCAGGGCGTGGCCGGCGGCTACGCCCTTATTATTCGTTTCTTGAATTTCTGAAATTGGAATTTGGAATTAGACATATATCGCCAACTCCATTATTGTGCAATGCAACAACAGACCATACATGGAGGGCATATGTCCACTTTTACCAACACCTACAGCAACGACGATAACTATTTCAGCAACCTGGGCCGCGCCACGCGCGCCTTCCTGGGCGCCCTGCTCGCTTCCAAGCCATACAGCGAACTGGCGCAGAAGGAAGTCATCGCCACGAGCACTGTCCGCAGCGCCGAAGACCAGCGCTATGTGCGTCCAAGCATGCGCGATATCGCCCTGCTGAACTCGGAAGCGGCCCGTTACGAGCACCTGATGCCGAACTTGGCCTCCGAACTGCGCTTCCTGGCCTCGCGCGGCTAAAAAAACGCCCAGGGCGGCGTTGCCTGCGCCTCGCCGTAGTGCGTACTGTCTTCGGCTGGGCGCCTGGCCCTGGACGTTTTTTAAGCTAACTATTTACTCACAAGGATTTTTATGATGTTTCTCGAAACCGCACTGATCGCCGTAGCCGTCGTCGTTACCGGCATCCATTTCTACCTGATCTCGACCGGCAAGGCCCGTTTCTGATCAACAAGCAGCAAGGCAGTCGCACCACGCCGCGCCATGCGGCCAGTCGCGTGCAGCAGTACAAAGTAGTCAGTACAAGGTAACAAGGCAGTCATTGACATGTCAGCCTGGCAATCGGTCCAGGCTGGCAAGCGGGAAGTCTTACTTCTTAGTGTGGCGCAGCAGCGTCCACCGGCGTTTCCAGCAGTGGCGGGGTCTGGCCCTTGCGCACGATCTGCACGAAAATCTCATTCTGCTTGACCATGCCCAGCTCATAGCGGGCACGCTCCTCGACGGCGCCCGTGCCGTCCTTCAGGTCGCGCACTTCGGACTCGAGCTTGGCGTTGCGCGCCTTCAATTCCATATTCTTTTTATTCGCCACCGCCACCTGGGCTTCCATGTCGGCAACGCGCAGCCAGCCGCCTTTACCCAGCCAGAGGGGAAATTGGATCAGCAGCAGCAGGGCTGCCAGAGCGAGCGTAATGAGGCGCATGGGGCATTCAGTTAAAAAACCGGCCGGAACATCTCCGGCCGGCCAGTGGGTTTTACAGCAGCTTACTTCAGATTATAGAACGCATCGCGGCCAGGGTAGGTGGCGATGTCGCCCAGGTCTTCCTCGATACGCAGCAGCTGGTTGTACTTGGCCATGCGGTCCGAACGCGACATCGAGCCGGTCTTGATCTGCAGGGCGTTCGTGGCCACGGCGATATCGGCGATGGTCGAATCTTCCGTTTCGCCCGAGCGGTGCGAAATGACGGCCGTGTAGCCGGCGCGCTTGGCCATTTCGATGGCGGCGAAAGTTTCCGTCAGCGTGCCGATCTGATTGATCTTGATCAGGATCGAGTTGGCGATGCCTTTCGCGATGCCTTCTTTCAGGATCTTGGTGTTGGTGACATACAGGTCGTCGCCGACCAGTTGCACTTTCTTGCCCAGTTCCTGGGTGAGGATCGCCCAGCCGTCCCAGTCGCCTTCGTGCATCGCGTCTTCGATCGAGATGATCGGGTACTTGTCGCACCAGGTCGCCAGCAGGTTGGTGAACTCGGTGGCCGTCAGGCTCAGGCCTTCGCCTTCCATTTCGTACTTGCCGTTCTTGTAGAACTCGGACGCGGCGCAATCGAGGCCGATGGCGATCTGCGTGCCTGGCTCGTAGCCCGCTTCTTCGATGGCCTGGATGATCAGCTTGATGGCTTCTTCATGGTTGGCCAAGGATGGCGCGAAACCGCCTTCGTCGCCCACGTTGGTGTTCAGGCCCTTCTTGTGCAGGATCTTTTTCAGCGTGTGGAACACTTCCGCGCCGTAGCGGACGGCTTCCTTGAACGACGGGGCGCCCACGGGAATGATCATGAATTCCTGGATGTCCAGGTTGTTGTCGGCGTGCGCGCCGCCGTTGATGACGTTCATCATCGGCACCGGCATCTGCATGGCGCCCGAACCGCCGAAATAGCGGTACAGCGGCAAGCCCGCTTCTTCGGCGGCAGCCTTGGCCACGGCCATGGAGACGGCCAGGATGGCGTTGGCGCCCAGGCGCGATTTGTTTTCCGTGCCGTCCAGGTCGATCAGGGTACGGTCCAGGAACGCCTGTTCATTGGCGTCCAGGCCCATGATGGCTTCGGAGATTTCGGTATTGATGTTTTCGCATGCTTGCAGCACGCCCTTGCCGAAGTAGCGCTTGGCGTCGCCATCGCGCAATTCCACGGCTTCGCGCGAACCGGTCGAGGCGCCCGACGGCACGGCCGCACGGCCCATCACGCCCGATTCCAGCAACACGTCGCATTCGACGGTCGGGTTGCCGCGCGAGTCCAGGATTTCGCGACCGATAATATCAACAATAGCACTCATGTCATTCTCCAAAGTTAAGCGTAACAGGGGCTGCACACTGCGTTCTGATGCGCAATTGCACAAAGGGGGCAAAGAAACTCCCGGCGGGAACGATCTGGCCGGGAGCTGTCTTACGGGTAATACTGTCGCAAGCGACCCGCGTTATTCTGCGGCGGCGTTGGCTTCCTTGTGCGCCAGCGCTGCCTTGATGAACGAGGTAAACAGCGGATGACCGGTGCGTGGCGTCGACTTGAACTCGGGATGGTATTGCACGCCCATATACCATGGGTGGGCATTTTCACCCGTGCGCGGCAATTCCATGATTTCGCACAAATCTTCGCTCGGCGTGCGGGCCGAGACGATCAGGCCAGCCGCTTCGACACGGGCCAGGTAGTGATTATTGGCTTCGTAGCGATGGCGGTGACGCTCGGTCACCACGCTGCCGTAGATCTCGGAAGCGAGGGTGCCCGGATTGACGGCGCAGGTCTGCGCGCCCAGGCGCATGGTACCGCCCAGGTCCGAGTTTTCATCGCGCAACTCGACTTTACCATCGTGGTTTTGCCACTCATTGATCAGTGCAACGACAGGTTGATCCGTATCAAGGTCGAACTCGGTCGAATTCGCGTTCGGCATGCCAGCCTTGTTGCGCGCGTATTCGATCAGGGCCACCTGCATGCCCAGGCAGATGCCCAGGTAAGGGATCTTGTTTTCACGGGCAAACTGGGCCGCCTTGATCTTGCCTTCCACGCCGCGCTTGCCGAAGCCGCCCGGCACCAGGATGGCATCGTACTTGGCCAGGTTGTCGCAACCGGTCGTTTCGATTTCTTCCGAATCGATGTACTCGATGTTGACGCGGCTTTCCGTGTGGATGCCGGCGTGGCGCAGCGCTTCGATCAGCGACTTGTACGATTCCGTCAGTTCGACGTACTTGCCGACCATGCCGACGGTCACTTCCGCCTTCGGGTGCTCCATCGTGTAGATCAGCTTGCTCCAGATCGACAGGTCGGCCGGCGCCGGGTCGAGGTCCAGCGCGTCGCAGATGATCTTGTCGAGGCCCTGGTCGTGCAGCATCTGCGGCACCTTGTAGATGGTGTCGACGTCCCACACGGAAATGACGGCGTCTTCCTCGATGTTCGAGAACAGCGAGATTTTCGCGCGCTCGTCTTCCGGGATGGCGCGGTCGGCGCGGCACAGCAAGGCGTTGGGCAAGATGCCGATTTCGCGCAGCTTTTGCACCGAGTGCTGGGTCGGCTTGGTCTTCAGTTCGCCGGCCGAGGCGATGTAAGGCACCAGGGTCAGGTGGACGAAGGCCGTATTCTTGCGGCCGGCGCGCAGGCTCAGCTGGCGTGCCGCTTCTAGGAAGGGCAAGGATTCGATATCGCCGACGGTGCCGCCGATTTCGCACAGGGCCACGTCGTAGCCTTCGGCGCCACGGCGGATGTAATCCTGGATTTCATTGGTGATATGCGGAATCACCTGCACGGTCTTGCCCAGATATTCGCCCCGGCGTTCCTTGCGGATCACCGATTCATAGATCTGGCCGGTGGTGAAGTTATTCACCTTTTTCATGCGGGTGGAGATGAAGCGCTCGTAGTGACCGAGGTCGAGGTCGGTTTCGGCCCCGTCGTCGGTGACGAATACTTCACCGTGTTGCATAGGGCTCATCGTGCCAGGATCGACGTTGATATACGGGTCGAGCTTGAGCATGGTGACTTTAAGGCCGCGCGATTCGAGGATCGCGGCGAGGGAGGCGGCGGCAATCCCTTTTCCAAGGGAGGACACAACGCCACCAGTGACGAAGACAAATTTGGTCATTGCAGATGGTGCCGAACGGCACGTGCGGGAAATTGAAATTATACACTAAAGCCCGCCTGCGTCGCCCCCCGCACGCGGAAATTTGCGCCAAATACCGACTATCCCCCGCCCTCCTGCTGTCTACGCACAACAAAATTACCCGATAGCAATAATTGAAATCTTTCCAATTCCATACTTTGTGTGGGCGAGCGAACAGACCCTGCCGCTCCCAGGCCGCAGACTGGCATTTTCAACAGGAGGTCCATCATGAGCTACGAAGAACGCGACGCCTACGGCATGTATGTCAACCGCGGCCACAAAGGCCCCGGCCCTGAACTGATGGGTGCCGACACCCTGATCGGCGACCATGTGCACAACGCCAGGGATGAACACCTGGGCGAAATCAAGGAAATCATGATCGACATGCGCAGCGGCAAGATCGCCTACGCCGTCATGTCGCACGGCGGCGTCTTCACCATCGGCGAAAAGCTGTTCGCCGTGCCCTGGGAAGCGCTGCTGCTCGACACCGTCAACAAGCGCTTCACCCTGAACGTCGACAAGGAGCGCATCGAAAACGCCCCCGGCTTCGATACGGATAACTGGCCGAACATGGCCGATACCACGTGGGCCAATTCCATCCATAGTTACTACGGAACGACACCACGCGAGTATTAATTCAGCCAAAGCGCGGGGCTGGGGTCTGGTTTAAAAGCGGTACTCCAGCCCCGCCACATACGTCCTGCCCCGCGCCGTGCTCAGCGGCGTGTTGTCCTGCGACTGCGACGGCATCGAGTTCAGCCGGTTCAGCGCTTCCGAGAAATCCTTGTTCATGGCGTTCTGCACGGACAGGCGCAGGAACAGGTTTTTCGACACCTGCCAGCTCGCATACAGGTCGATCACGGCCGGGATCTTCGGATTCTCGGCCTTCAGCACCTCGCCCGTCGCTTCGTCGGCTTCATTGTCGGGCGACAGGCGGCGGTTCGAGCCCGTGTGCTTGAGGATGGCGCCCACTTCCAGCTTGTTATCGAGCAAGCGCGTGCCCACGTCGAGGTTGTAATACACGCTGGGCAGCTCGCTGATGTCGGACGCGCCGAACCAGGCGCTGGCAATCGACGTCGGCTGGCGTGTCGTTTCGCGCGTGTACGACAGGCGCGCATACGCCGGGCCCAGCTGGTATTGCGCTTCCAGTTCCCATCCCCGCGAATACACGGGCGTGGCCGAGTTGATGTAGATATACATGTTGGTCATGTAGTCATCCACGTTCTGCCAGTCATTAGCCAGCACTTCCGCGATATTGCACTTGCGGCCGCGGTCGCACACGAGGAAGGACTGGCTGGTGATATAGCCGTCGATCTTGCTCTTGAAGTACAGGGCCTTGAAGTTCAGCACGTCGTTCTTGCTCAGCAAGCCATGCAGGCTGGAATTGAAACCCAGCTGGTAGGTCGTCGCTTTCTCCCCCTTCAGGAAGGGATTCATCGACGCCCCGCCGTCATTCGAGAAAAACACTTCCTGCGGATTCGGCCCGCGCATGGTGCGCTCGGCGCTGGCAAACGGCTGGAACCACGGCGTCAGCTGCGCGGAAACGAGCAGCGAGGGGTTGATGCCATGTTCCTTCAACGCAATATTGCTCGCCCCCTGCGGAAAGCATTGCACGCGCGGATCGCAGGCCGGCTTGTAGCCGGTCAAATCAAAGTGCGTGGTGTTGAGGCCCGCGCTGATCTGGTAGATGCTCCGGTTGTATTGCAGGCCCGCATACAGGCTGCTGATCTTTTGCACGCCCTCGGGGCCGAAGGTATTGTTTTCAATCGATTGCTGGTTCGCATCGGGGTTGTCCGGATCGTCGACCAGACTTTCCACGTGCTTGCTGTACTTGTTGCGCATCAGTTTGCCGCCGATGGTCACCAGCGCATCGCCGCCGGCCAGCCGGAAGCTGCTCGTGTTGTTGATGTCGACGGCGTCGGCGCGGTTGGCCGCGTGGGTGTTGATGAAATTGGTGAGCGCCGCGGGCATGTATTTCTGCTTGCCGCGACTGCTGCTGGCCACCACATTGAGGTTGATCAACTCGGAAAACGGCGTGTAGTGATATTTTACGTAGTAGTCATCGCTCTGGATATCGCGGCGCGTGAACGTATTGCGGTAATCGCGCGCCGACAGTTCCAGCGCGTGGAAATCGCTCAATGTGAGGTCCAGCTTGAGCAGCTGCGACTTGGGCTTTTGCTTGTAATAGCGGTTGTAGCCGAAACCGAATTCCTCGCTGTTGACGCCTTTCGCATTCGTGTAATTATTGCCGATCACGCTGGCGCTGGTGGCGGCCATGAAGCCCACGCTGCCGCCGTCGAAGGCGGGGTTTTTCATCGCCACGGCCAGCATGGCGCTGCGGCCCACGCCGTTATTTCCGGTCGACATCTTCGTGCGCGCTCCCACCTTTTCACCGGCGAAGACCACGTCATCGACGCCGATGGTGCGGAAGTTGGCGCTGCCGGCCAGCGCATTGACGCCGTCGCCGCCGACGACATTACCGCGCGACACGTCCACGCCGATGATGAAATTCGGGTCGATCAGGGCGCCGAACTGGCTGCTGGGCACGCCGCCGTGCGACACGGACGAGGGCGCGCTGCCATAGTAATTCTGGCTCACGCCATCGACCATCATGTTCACGCGTCCCAGGCCCGACAGGCCACGGATGTTGACGCTGACGGCGCCCTGCGCCGGATCGATCTGGGTAAACGTGCCCGGCATGCTGCGCACGATCTGATCGACCGGCTGCAAGCGCGTGTCCGCGCCGCGCGCGCTGACGGCGCCCGGCTTTTCCAGTGCCTGCTGTTCCACGGACACAGTTTCACCCGATACATTCAGCGGCGAAAATTCCACCTTGCCGCTTTCCTGCGACTGCGCCCCGGCCTGCTGTACCAGCAAGGCCATGCAGATGCCCACGGCCTGCGTCATTGTCTTGATATGCATACACCCTCGATTTGTTATGTGATTGAAAAAATGCGATAAATCAGCCGGCACCGTGGCCGCCTTCGGCGTCGAGCTTGAACGACACGGGCAAGGTCACCGTCACCGTGCCCTGGCGCAAGACGCTGGCGGGCGGCGCCGGCAGCGGCTGCGCGCGCTGCAGCACTTGCAGCGCCTCGCGGTCGAGCAGCACCGTGCCCGACGACGTGAGCAGCTCGCTGGCCAGCAGCTTGCCGTCGCCATCCACCTGGAAGCGCACCCAGGCGGCGCCGGCCCGCTTGCGCT
Source organism: Janthinobacterium sp. GW821-FHT03A03 (assembly GCF_059421435.1). Classification (NCBI taxonomy): domain Bacteria; kingdom Pseudomonadati; phylum Pseudomonadota; class Betaproteobacteria; order Burkholderiales; family Oxalobacteraceae; genus Janthinobacterium; species Janthinobacterium sp. GW821-FHT03A03. Next base: position 239,818 of record NZ_JBWKUZ010000001.1, read on the forward strand.
GGCGCGCGTCGCCCGGATAGCGCTTGAAATGGGCCAGGTGGCCGAGTACCCGGCTTTGCCAGCTGGCCGGCGCCGCGCTGGCGGGCGGCATGTCGCTGTCGAACGGCGCCGCCTGCGGACCGCGCACGGAGCTTGGTGCCGGCGTGGCGCTGCTGCTGGCCTGCGCGGGCACGGACGCTTCCTTCGCGGCATCCTTGCCGGGATCAGGCGACGCACTGGCTTCTGCCTTCGCCTCTTTTTCCGCGGCGACGATCTGCGGTGCGGCGGCGCGCGCCAGCACGGGCAACGCTTGCTGCCTGGTCGTACTCTTTTTCGGTTGGGCGGCGCTGGACGCGGCCGACTGGCGTGCCCCTGCCGCTGCCGCCTGTTGAGTCTCCGGCGACATGGCCTGTGCCGCAAAGACCACCATCACGCTGGCCGCCGGGTTGGCGGGCACGACGGTGACGGGCTGCCAGCCGGCCCACAGCAGCAGCGCCAGTGCGCCCGTCACCACCAGCGAGGTGGCGATGCCCCAGTTCAATACCGGACGCGGCGCCGGCGTGGACGGCGCACTCACCCGCCCTCCCGGCCCACCAGGCCCACTTTCAGATAGCCGGCCCGGCGCAGGGCATCCATGACGCCCAGCACGTCTTCATACGCGGCCTGCTTGTCGGCCTGGAAGAACAGGGTGCGCTGGCGGTCGCCGCCCGTCTGCGCGTCGAGCCGGCTGCCCAGCTGCTCGCGCGCCACGGGCGCTTCGCCCAGATACAGGCTGCGGTCGGCCTTCAGGGAAACGAACAGGGGCTTGTCGGGACGGGGTTCGGGCTGGGCCGTGGCGGCCGGCAAGTCGATCTTCAGGTCGACGGTAGCCAGCGGCGAGACCACCATGAAGATGATCAAGAGCACCAGCATCACGTCGATGAAGGGCGTGACATTGATCTCGCTCAATTCCGGCATGTCGGCCGCGTCGTCGTCCGGCGAAGGGAAAAGGGACGCCATGGCTCAGGCCTGCTGGCGCGTGTCGAGGTCGCGGCTCAGCATCAGCAGCACTTGCGCCGAGGCGGCCCGCAGCAGCGCCTTGTACTGGTTGATGCCGCGGCTCAGGACGTTGTAGATGACGACGGCGGGTATCGCCGCCACCAGGCCCAGCGCGGTAGCCAGCAAAGCTTCCGCGATGCCGGGCGCGACGGTCGCCAGATTCGTGCTCTGGCTGACGGCGATGCCGATGAAACTGTTCATGATGCCCCACACGGTGCCGAACAGGCCGACGAAGGGCGCCACGGCACCTATGCTGGCCAGCAAACCGATGCCTTGCGTCATGCTGCGCACCTGCTGCGCAATGAACTGTTCCTGGCGAAAGCCGGCCCGCTCCTTCAGGGCCGCCGCAGGTGCATTGGCGTGCGACAGGTTCAGTTCCTGCTGCACCTCGTCGAGCAACCGTTGCGCCAGGCCAGACGCCCCGCTCTTTACTGCCGCGTCCGGCAAGGAGGCCGCCGACTTCAGCATGGCGACGGCTTGCGCCGCCGCGCGCCGCGCCTGCAGCAAGCTGGCGCCCTTCACCAGCAAGACTACCCAGGTGGCCAGCGCGGCGATCAACAAACCGATGAGCACGCTTTTCACCACCTGGTCGGCGGCGAAAAACATGCCCAGCGGCGACATGTCGTGCGGCAAGGCGGACGCTTGCGCCGTGGCATGGAACAGGAAAAGAAATACGCCGCCGGCAGCGGCTTTGACATACAACAAGGGGGTACGCATGGTAGCTTCTACAGTTAACAGGCATGGCTGCGCCAACGGCGCGCACGCGCATGCAAAAAAATCGGACGGACTACCTGGCTGCTGCGAAGAGGCTTGCTGGGGAGGAGTGCCGGGCTGAATGCCCGGCGGAGTTGCAACGGCTTACTTGGCGCTGGCGACGGCGGGCGCCGCCACCGGCGTGTACCACACAAAATCCGCCTGCGGCGCCTGCACCGTGGCGCCCTGCTGCGCCAGCACCAGCACCAGCGGCGCGGGGCCGCCCGTCAAGTCCTGCACGTGCAGCGGCACGCCCAGGTCCTTGTGCGCATGGTAGGCGCCGGCGATCAGCACGGCGGGCGCGGGCGCGGCCAGCAGGCGCTCGGCCATGCGGCGGTCGCGCTGCTGCTGCACCGACAGCATGGCGGCCAGGCGCGGCGCGTCGATCTGGTTGTCATGCATGACGCGGATGATGTCCTTCAATTTGTCATGCACTTTGCCGTCGTTGGCCAGGTTCGAGTGCTTGCCCTGCACGGCAGGCTGGTCGACAAACAGCTGCTTGATTTCGCTGCGGTCCAGATTGGCCGACCAGACGGGATACGGCGCGCGCATCACGGTCATCACCAGGTCGCCATATTGCGCCCACTTCCAGCTCGGTTGCCAGGCCAGCAGCTCGGCGACGTGTTCGGGGCGCACGACGGGGTCCGTCTGCAGCCACGGCTTGACCTTGTCCACCTTGGCTTGCTGGTCCGGGTTCAGCATTTCCAGCAGCACGCTGCCTTGCGGACGCTGGCCCTGCAACTGCTGCAGCAGCCACTGCTCGATCCGGTGATGGCTGAGCTGGTCATGCTGCTCGCCGACGATGACGCGCGGCGCGGCGGCCAGCCGGTCCAGCAATTGTTCGGCAGTCACGCGCTGGCCGCTGCGCAGGTCGACGATCTCGCCCAGCTGGCGCACGTCTGGCGAAGCGGCGGCAGTCGCGGTGGCAGCGTCAGTGACTGGAGCGACGCTGCTGCAGGCGCTCAGCGCCAGCACGCAGGCGGGCAGGACAGCGGCGAAGGACAGGGGGAATCTCATGGGCATGGCCTTTCGGGTGGAAGCGCGCATTGCAAAATAACTACTGGCGGGCATTCTAATGGAAATGATTCTCATTTACAACCAATGCACGGCCCGCGATGCGGATTTTTTTACAACCGGCAAAAATGGCGCCTCGGTGAAATCCCCGCACGCGGAGTAGAATAAAAAAAACGGAGGACTTGCGTGAATCAAACTGACCAGTTGGCGGTACTGAAAAAACCGCTGCCCCCATCCCTTGCTGCCGTACTTTCCCTGATCTTCGCCGACCGCTTTTCCATGACGCAAGCCATGCGCGCACACCATGGCCGCGACGAGTCGAGCTATCCCCCCATGCTGCCCGACGCCGTCATCTTCGCCCATTCCACCGAAGAAGTGGCGGCCGCCGTCAAGCTGTGCAGTGCGCACGACGTGCCTGTCATCGCCTACGGCAGCGGCACCTCGCTCGAAGGCCATGTGCTGGCCCTGCATGGCGGCGTGACGATTGATCTGTCGCAAATGAATCACATGGTAGCCGTGCACAATGAAGACCTGACGGCCACCGTGCAGGCGGGCGTCACGCGCAAGCAGCTCAACGACGACGTCCGCGACACGGGCCTGTTCTTCCCCATCGACCCGGGCGCCAATGCCTCGCTGGGCGGCATGGCCGCCACGCGCGCCTCGGGCACGAACGCCGTGCGTTACGGCACCATGCGCGAAAACGTGCTGGCCCTGACTGTGGTGACGGCCGACGGGCGCATCATCAGGACAGGGACCAGGGCGAAAAAATCGTCGGCCGGCTACGACCTGACGCGTTTGTTCGTCGGCAGCGAGGGGACCCTGGGCATCATCACGGAAGTGACCGTAAAGCTGTATCCGCTGCCCGAGGCGATCTCGGCGGCAGTCTGTTCGTTTCCCGGCACGGGCGAGGCCGTCAGCGCCGTGATCCAGACCATCCAGATGGGTATTCCCGTGGCGCGGGTCGAGTTTCTCGATGAAAATGGCGTCAAGGCCATCAATGCCTACGACAAGATGGCGCTGCCGCAAAAACCATTATTGCTGTTTGAATTCCACGGCACGCCGGCCAGCGTGGCCGAGCAGGCGCAGCTGGTGCAAGCCATCACGGCGGAACATGGCGCCAGCGATTTCGAATGGGCCAGCCGCCCCGAAGACCGCTCGCGCCTGTGGGCCGCGCGCCACAATGCGTATTTCGCCCTGCTGCAGATGCGCCCCGGCAGCCGCGCCATTTCCACCGATTGCTGCGTGCCGATTTCGCGCCTGGCCGAATGCATTCTCGCCACCCAGGCTGACTGCGAGGCGCAGGGCCTCGTCTACGCCATCATCGGCCACGTCGGCGACGGCAATTTCCACGTGCAGATGCTGGTCGATCCGGACGACCCAAACGACATCGCCCGCGCGGAAAAGGTCAACAGCGACATGGTCACGCGCGCCATCGGCATGGACGGCACCTGCACGGGAGAACACGGCGTGGGCATGCACAAGATGGCCTTCCTCGTGGAAGAACATGGCGAAGGCGGCATCGACACCATGCGCGCCCTCAAGCACGCGCTCGATCCGAAGAACATCATGAATCCGGGCAAAATTGTCAGGTGGTAGGTCGCTCTTTCGGGATCGGCATTTTTCCCACTGGGAAAAATGCCCCCGCCGGGTCTGCCCCGGCCCTTGCCGTTGGGTGATTTTTATAAATCCATGCGCATCGGCACGAAAGCGATGCCGCCCGTCTCCACCTTGGGCCCGGTGGCAACAAAGCCCAGGCTTTCGTACAGGGGCAAGGCGTAGGCCGAGGAATTGACGGTAAACGCCGTCACATCGCCCCTGGCCAGCGAGGCATCGCGGGCGGCCTGCCACAGGCGGCGCGCCATGCCGCGCCGGTGCAGCGCGCGCGGCACGAACATGTGGAACAGATGCGTGTTGTCGCGCATGGCCACCACGCCGGCCAGCTCGCCGTCGATATGCGCGAGCTGGTAGGCATAGCGCAGATCGGACAGATAGCCTTCGATGGCCGGCTGGCGGCAGTGCTCGATGAATTTTTCCGCCCCCGCGCCGTCCGGGTGCAGGGTCAGAAAGGGCATCAGGTCGTCGATCAGGGCGACAATGGCGGGCGCGTCGGCTACCAGGGCGGGACGCATGATCGGTTCGGGTAATGTTGTCATCTTCAAATAATGCCATGCCCTCTGCCCCACCGGCAACTCTCAGCAGAAATCGCGGCTGCTCGTGCGCAGCCGCCCCAGCAAATGCGACATGTCGACCAGGCGCCTGGCCACCAGGTTGCACACCATGCCCTCCCTTTGCCACACGCCGTACACGCCCAGCAGCGGCGCGCTCAGCACCTCGCGCCGCTGGCTTTCCACCAGGTCGGGCCAGACGATGACGTTGACCGTGCCCGTCTCGTCTTCCAGGGTCATGAAGACGACGCCCTTGGCCGTGCCCGGACGCTGGCGCACGGTGACGATGCCGCAGGCGCGCGCCACTTGCCCGCTCGTGTACGTCATCAGGGTGGATGCGGGCAGGAAGCGCTGTGCCAGCAATGACTTGCGCAGCAGCGCCAGCGGGTGGCGGCCCAGGGTCAGGCCTTGCGCGCGGTAATCGCTGACGATGCCCTCGCCTTCCGTCGGTGCGGCCAGCACGGGCAAGTCTTCCTCCGGCGTGGTGGAACGCAGTAAATCCCTGTCGGGCACGGCGCCGGCCGCCTGCCACAGGGCTACGCGCCGGTGGCCGGCCAGCGCGTGCAGGGCGTTGCCGGCAGCGAGCACCTGCAAGTCATGGCGGTCCAGGCCGCCGCGCCGCGCCAGGTCGGCCACGTCGGCGAAGGCGGCGATGGCGCGCGCATCCTCGATGCGCCCGGCCGCCTGCGCGCGCATGCCGAACAGGCTGTTCAAGCCCAGGCGCACGGCCGGCGCCCTCCCCTCGCCTTCCAGCGCCGCCTCCCAGCCGCTGACGGCCACGTCGACGGGCAGCACCTGCACGCCATGGCGGCGGGCATCCTGCACCAGTTGCGAGGGGCTGTAGAACCCCATGGGCTGGCTGTTGAGCAAGGCGCACAGGAAGGCGGCCGGTTCATGGCATTTCAGCCAGGAACTGGCGTAGGTCAGCAGGGCGAAGCTGGCCGCGTGCGACTCGGGAAAACCGTATTCGCCGAAACCCTCGATCTGGCTGAAGATGGCGTCGGCAAACTCTTTTTCATAGCCATTCTTCACCATGGCATTGACGATGCGCTCCTGGTAATTGTTCATGCCGCCCTTGCGTTTCCACGCCGCCATGGCGCGCCGCAACTGGTCCGCTTCGCCGGGACTGAAATCGGCGGCGATGACGGCCACCTGCATCACCTGTTCCTGGAAAATCGGGATGCCGAGGGTGCGCCCCAGCGCCTTTTCCAGTCCCTTCGGATACACGACGGCTTCCTTCTGCTGGCGCCGCTGCAGATACGGATGCACCATGCCGCCCTGGATGGGCCCGGGGCGCACCAGCGCCACTTCGATGACGAGGTCGTAGAATTTGCGCGGGCGCAAGCGCGGCAGCATGCTCATCTGCGCGCGCGACTCGATCTGGAACACGCCGATGGTATCGGCCTCGCACATCATGTCGTAGGTGGCGCGGTCTTCGGCGGGAATATCCTGCAGCCGGAATTGCTCGCCGCGCCGCGCGCCCACCAGCTCCAGGGCGCGGCGCAGGGCCGACAGCATGCCCAGCGCCAGCACGTCCACCTTCATCAGGCCCAGCTCTTCCAGGTCATCCTTGTCCCACTCGATGACGCTGCGCCCGGCCATGGCGGCGTTTTCTATCGGCACCAGGCGCGACAGCTTGCCTTGCGCAATCACAAAGCCGCCCGGATGCTGCGACAAATGGCGGGGAAAGCCCAGCAGCTGCTGCGCCAGCGAGGCCCACTGCTGCGACAGTTCCGCCTGCGGGTCGAGACCGCATTCGGCCAGGCGGTTCAACAGATCGTGCTTGCCGTCGAACCAGCGGTGCGCCTTGGCCACTTTTTCCACGATGGCCAGGTCGATCCCCAGCGCCCGGCCGCTGTCGCGCAAGGCGCTTTTCGGCCGGTAGCTGATCACCACGGCCGCCAGCGCGGCCCGCTCGCGGCCATATTTGTCGTAGATATATTGGATGACTTCTTCGCGCCGCTGGTGCTCGAAATCGACGTCGATGTCGGGCGGCTCGTTGCGTTCGCGCGACATGAAGCGCTCGACCAGCGAATTGCCGCGCGCCGGGTCCACTTCCGTGATGTGCAGGCAATAGCAGACGGCCGAATTGGCGGCCGAGCCCCGGCCCTGGCACAGGATGTTTTGCGCACGCGCAAAACGCACGATGTCGTAGACGGTCAGGAAATACGCTTCGTAGGAAAGATCCCGGATCAGTTCCAGCTCATGCTCGATCTGCTGCTGCACGTTGGCCGGAATACCGAGCGGAAAGCGCACGCGCGCGCCCGCATATGTTTCCTCGCGCAAATAGGTCGCCGGCGTGTGGCCGTGCGGCACCAGTTCGCCGGGATAGTCATAGCGCAGGCTGTCCAGCGAAAATGTGCACAGGCTGGCGAGGCGCACGGTTTCCGCCAGCGCTTGCGGCGGATACACATTGGCCAGGCGCAAACGGGCGCGCAGATGCTGCTCCGCGTTTTGCGCCAGCGCATAGCCGCACTCGCCCACGGGTTTACCCACGCGTATCGCGCACAGGGTGTCGAGCAGGGGCTTGCGCGAGCGCACGTGCATGCACACGTGGCCGACGGCCACCACGGGCAAGCCCAGCGCCTGCCCCGCCTCCTGCACGGCGCCGCGGTGGGCGTCATCCTGCGCCCGCTGCAGCAGGTTCAGGCCCACCCAGCTGCGCTCGCCGCCAAAGGTGGCCGCCATCCACGCGCCGTGCGCGCGCAGCGCCTCGGGCCGGGCCGGATAGCCGGGCAGCAAGACCATCAGGCAGCCGGGCAGCCCCCGCAAATGGGCGAACTGCGCCGACGGCGCGGCGAAATCGTCGGGCGTCAGCAAGTAGCGCCCCTTGGCCGCCCGCGTGCGCGCCATGGTGATCAGTTCCGACAGGTTGCCATAACCGTCGGCATCGCGCACCAGCGCCAGCAGCGACGGGCCCGCGCTGCCGTCGGCCTGCGTCAGGTGAAAATGCGCGCCTATGATCAGGGGAAAACCGGCCCGCTTGGCCACCGCATGGGCGCGCACGACGCCGGCCAGCGAACACTCGTCCGTGATGGCCAGCGCCTTGTAACCGAGCTGGACTGCGCGCGCCACCAGTTCCTGCGCATGCGAGGCGCCATGCAAAAAGCTGAAATTGCTCAGGCAGTACAACTCAGCATACTCGGGTAAGACTGCGCCCCACATGATCCACCTCAATACTGTATGCAAACACAGTATATTATACTCATCTGGAATCGCCCTTATCGTTTATGCTGGTGTTTTACCCTTTGCCTCGAGCGCCATGATCGTCCACTTATTAAAATGTTTCGGCGCCGCGCCCGGCGGCGGCAATGCGGCGCTGGTCGTGGAAAACGACGGCGGCAGCGAAGCCGAGCGCCAGGCCTTCGCCCGCGAGCGGCAAGTGAGCGCCTGCGTCTTCCTCGACCGCCAGGCGGACGGCGGCATCGTGCTCGACTATTTTTATCCGCACACGCGCAGCCCCCTGTGCCTGCACGCCACGCTGGCGGCCGCGCACGTGCTGCTGACGGCGCCCGGCGCCCCGGCAAACTTGACGGTAACCACCGCCATGCGCGGGCAAGCACTGCGGCTGCTGCGCCGCGCGGAAGGGATATTCATTGGCCTGATTTCGCAGCCGGCGCCGGCCGTCACGGTGGAAACATATGTGCCGTCGGAACTCATGGGCCAGCACATGCACTTGCTGTCGCCGCCCGTGATCGCCTCCGTCGGCAGCCCGAAGCTGCTGCTGGAAGTGGCCGACCGCACCACCCTGCGCGCGCTGCGGCCCAATCTGGAACTGATCGCCGACTGGAGCGCCCTGCACCAGGTCAGCGGCTGCTACGCGTATTGCCGCACGGGCGAGAACGAATACGAGGGGCGCAACTTCAATCACCGCGATCCGGCGCGCGAAGACAGCGCCACGGGCGTGGCGGCGGGCGCCCTGTCAGCGCATCTGCAACAGTCGCTGCGCCTGCATCAGGGTCACGTGATGCAGCAGCCGTGCCTGATCGAGGTGCACTACGGCGCAGACGCAATCTGGGTGGGCGGCATGGTGCAACGCAGCACCTGAACGGGGCAGCGCGCACCGGTACAAGGCAAGCGGGGCAGCGGCCAAAAGATAATCAACCAGGAAACAACAGTTACAGTAAATTTGTAATAACAAAACAAAGTATCGCTGGTGAATGCTGAAATGAAGGCACTAGAATCAAGTCACGAATCTAGCCCATCAGCCACTTGGAGACACCGCGTGCCCACCCTCACCACCTTGCGTCAAGCCATCCTCATCAGCCTGTACGGCAGCGCCGCGCTGGCCGCGTTCAGTCCCGCCGCCATGGCCCAGAGCAGCGCAGCGGCTGCCGCGGAAGGTCCCGTGCAAACGGTCAGCGTGGTCGGCTCGCGCCGCGTCGCCAGTTCCGCCACCGACACCATGGTGCCGGTCGATATCATTCCGATTTCCAGGGTGGCCGAGCAAGGCGGGCAGTTTGACCTGGCGCAATCGCTGCAATACATTTCGCCCTCGTTCAACTCCACGCGCCAGACGGGCGCCGATGGCGCCGACCTCGTCGATTCAGCCGCCCTGCGCGGCCTCGGTTCCGACCAGACCCTCGTGCTGGTGAACGGCAAGCGGCGCCACACGACGGCCCTCGTCAACCTGTTTGGCGCGCGCAACCGCGGCAACACGGGCACGGACATGAATGCGATTCCTTTGCTGGCGATCAAGAACGTGCAAGTGCTGCGCGACGGCGCCGCGGCCCAGTACGGATCGGACGCCATCGCCGGCGTGATCGACATCGAACTGAAGAAAAGCCTGGGCTGCGAAGCGGTGGCCGGCTACAGCCAGTACTCGGCCGGCGACGGCAAGAATTACATGACCTCCGCCTACTGCGGCATCGCGCTGGGCGACCAGGGCACGCTCGCCATCACGGGCGAATACCTGGACCGGGGCCGTTCGAACCGGGCCGACGCGGACAGCATGCGCATCATCGGCGACACCAAGGCCAGGAACAAGACCCTGTACGTGAACGGCGACTATGCCACCAGCGGCACGGGCAAGCTGTACTTCACGGCCGGCGCGCAGACGCGCGACGCATCGAGCGCCGCCTTCGGCCGCGGCGGCATCGGCAGCGACGACATCCCTGCGCGCAATTCGGCCGCCATGTACCCGGACGGTTTCGTGCCATTTATTAACGGCAAGATCGACGACCAGTACGCCACCATCGGCCACCGCAGCCAGATCGGCGAATGGCATGCTGACTTTTCGCAAACCTATGGCTATAACAAGATGCGCTACGACATCAGCCATACCCTGAACGCCTCGATCGCCAACCTCGACCTGCTGAACGGCGGCAAGGGCGTCAGCGCCAGCAGCTTCGACGCGGGCGGCTTCTCGTTCCAGCAGCTGACCAGCAACGCCGATTTCAGCCGCTACTACGACACGGTAATGCGCGGCATGAACGTGGCCTTCGGCGCCGAATACCGCAGCGAGGAATACAAGATCATGGCCGGCGAACCGGGCTCCTACATCGACGCCGACGGCGTGGGCGTGGGCGGCAACGGCCGCAGCCAGGGCTTTCCCGGCTTCCAGCCCGGCGACGTGACCAAGGCCAGGCGCCACAGCATCGCCGCCTACACGGACGTGGAACTGGACTGGACGGAACGCCTGAAAACCCAGGCCGCCCTGCGCTATGAAAAATTCAGCGATTTCGGCTCCACCGTGACGGGCAAGCTGGCCGCCAGCTATAAAGTGGCGCCGAATGTGCTGCTGCGCGGCTCGGCCAGCACGGGCTTCCGTGCGCCGTCGCTGCAGCAGGTGTATTTCTCGTCCACCTTCACCGACTTCGTCAGCGGCGTCGCCACCGACGTGGTGCTGGCGCCGAACGGCGGCGCCGTCGCCAACGCGGCCGGCATCCCCAAGCTGAAGGAAGAAAAATCCACCAGTTTTACGTTCGGCACCACCTGGACGCCGACGCAGGCCATCTCCGTCACGGCCGACCTGTACAACATCAAGATCAAGGACCGCATCGTGCTGTCGGGCCGCTTCAATGCGGGCAACTATCCTGACCTGGCCGCGCGCCTGGCCCTGCTGGGCGTGACGGAAGCGCAATTTTTCGTCAATTCCGTCGACACGCGCACGCGCGGCCTGGACCTGACGGCCTCGCACAAGGGCGAGCTGGCCGGCAACCGCCTGAACACCTTCCTGGCCTTAAATTTAAGCAAGACGGAAGTGACGAAGGTCAAGACGCCCGATTCGCTGGCGGGCTATGCTGACGTACTGCTGTCCGAACGCGAGCGCCTGTTCATCGAACAGGGCGGCCCCCGGTCGAAAGCCACGCTGGGCTTCGACTACGTCACGGGCAAGCTGGAGTCCGACCTGCGCATCATCTACTTCGGTCCGCAAACCCTGGGCACCTTCAGCGGCACGGCCAACGGCGTGCCCAACGCCCACTACGCGGCCAAGACCTCGGCCGACCTGAGCTTCACCTACAGCATCAACAAGAACACCAAGCTGACCTTCGGCGGCAATAACATCTTCAACGTCAAGCCGACCACGCAAAACGCGGACGAGACGGACAACGGCTTCAAGTACGACAGCGTGCAGTTCGGCCTGAACGGCGCCTCGTATTTCGGCCGGCTGTGGGTGAAGTTCTGACCACCGTGTCCGCATAAGAAAACAGCGGCTGCGCCGGCATGGGCAGCCGCTGTTGTTTCCAATTGTCTCGACGCGCCGGATCTGGCGCACAGCTTATTTCTGCGGCAGATCCATGCTGAACGATTTTGTGTACTTGCCCATGATCTGCCTGATCTCGCCACTGCTGGTGAGTTTTTGTAGCGCCTCTTTTAATGCCAACTGGGTTTCCGGGCGTGCGTTTTTCCTGGAAAAAAACAGGATGAAATCGTTGCTGCCCAGGACGAGCGGCGCACCCAGGTCTGCCGCTTTGATGCCGGCCATATAGGCGCCGTAATACAAGCCCACGCTGGAGCCTATTCCCGCATCCAGACGTCGCATTGACAACATTTTTGCCATTGCCACGTAGTCATTGACAGAATACTTCTGGATTGCATTGTCCGTGTCAAATTGCTCCACATATTTGCTGGTGCGGACGATGCCTACGGTCTTGCCGCGCAATTCATCCAGATGACGGTAGTGCTTCCCCGACGGGCCGACCACGATGACAGGCATCGACACGACAACGCCGACCGGCACGGCGCCGCGCGTCATCTGCTCATTGCCGAAACGTATGGTAAAGTCGGCGCTCCCGTTTTCAATATCGGCGGCGGTTCTGGGATAGGGGATCAGGGAATTGGTGTAGGCGAAGCCCGCCACTTCTGCGATGCGATTGCCGATTTCGTACATCATGCCGGTGGGCCGGCCATCGCTGCCAACGAATCCCCACGGCGGGCCGTGGATGGTTTCAATCCTGAGCGGCGCGCTCATGGCGCACCAGGGCTGCACCAGCAACATCAAGGCAATTGCAAGCCGCCTGAAAATTGTCACGTTCATCACTTTGCCACATTCGTGTATTCAACTCGGACATTATATTGCATGCCCGAACTGGCGCCATGCATCGCCGCGGCTCCCCGGGCCACGCTTGAGCCATCCCTGCAGGCCAAAGCGAGCGGCGTGGCTGCGGCCAACTTTCTTTGCCCTGCGGCGGAAAGCACGGATAATAGCGGCTAACTCATAAGCACAGTATTGGATTACCTCATGGAAATTAAAGTCAACTTTCTCGACAAGCTGCGTCTCGAAGCCAAGTTCGACGATTTTACGGTCATCGCCGACCAGCCCATCCGCTACAAGGGCGATGGCTCGGCGCCTGGCCCGTTCGACTATTTTTTGGCATCATCGGCACTGTGTGCCGCGTACTTCGTGAAGTTGTATTGCAATACGCGCAATATTTCCACCGAAAACATCCGTCTGTCGCAGAACAACATCGTCGATCCGGAAAACCGCTACCAGCAGATTTTCAAGATCCAGGTCGAGTTGCCGGAAGATATCTCCGCCAAGGACCGCCAGGGCATCCTGCGCTCGATCGAGCGTTGCACGGTGAAAAAAGTGGTGCAGGAGGGACCCGAGTTCGTCATCGAAGAAGTCGCGAATCTGGATGCCGATGCGCAGTCCTTGCTGATGCTCAATCCGGCCGGCGCAGCGAACACCTATATTGTGGGCAAGGATCTGCCGCTGGAGCAGACCATTGCCAATATGTCGGGCGTGCTGGCGAACCTGGGCATCAAGATTGAAATCGCCTCGTGGCGCAATATCGTGCCCAATGTGTGGTCGCTGCATGTCCGCGACGCGCACTCGCCCATGTGCTTTACCAACGGCAAGGGCGCGAGCAAGGAAAGCGCGCTGGCGTCGGCCCTGGGCGAGTATATCGAACGCCTCAATAACAACCATTTCTACGCGGGCGCGTTCTGGGGCGAAGACATCGCCAACGCGCCATTCGTGCATTATCCGAACGAGCGCTGGTTCAAGCCTGGCCGCAAGGATGCGCTGCCCAAGGAAATCCTCGATGCGTACAGCCTGGGCATCTACGACCCTGATGGCGAGCTGCGCGGCTCGCACCTGGTCGACACCAATTCCGGCAATGCGGAGCGCGGCATCTGCTCGCTGCCATACGTGCGCCAGTCCGACGGCGAGACCGTGTATTTCCCGTCCAACCTGATTGAAAACCTGTATGTCAGCAATGGCATGAGCGCCGGCAATACCCTGGCCGAAGCACAGGTGCAATGCCTGTCAGAAATTTTCGAGCGGGCCGTCAAGCGCGAAATCATCGAAGGCGAGATCGCCCTGCCCGACGTGCCGCAGGAAGTGCTGGCGAAATACCCGGGCATCGTGGCCGGCATCGCCGGCCTGGAAGAACAGGGCTTCCCCGTGCTGGTCAAGGATGCGTCGCTGGGCGGCGTGTATCCGCTGATGTGCGTCACCCTGATGAACCCGCGCACGGGCGGCGTGTTCGCCTCGTTCGGCGCGCACCCGAGCTTTGAGGTGGCGCTCGAGCGCAGCCTGACGGAATTGCTGCAGGGCCGCAGCTTCGAAGGCTTGAACGACTTGCCGCAGCCGACGTTTGCCAGCGAAGCCGTCACCGAGCCGAACAACTTCGTCGAGCACTTCATCGATTCGAGCGGCATCGTCTCGTGGCGCTTCTTCAGCGCCAAGGCCGATTACGCTTTCGTCGAGTGGGATTTCTCCGGCCATGGCGAGAACTCGAATGCCGAGGAAGCGGCGACCCTGTTCGGCATCCTCGCCGGCATGGGCAAAGAGGCGTACACGGCCGTGTATGACCAGCTGGGCGCCGTCGCCTGCCGTATCCTCGTGCCCGGTTATTCCGAGGTGTATCCGATCGAAGATTTGATCTGGGACAATACCAACAAGGCGCTGCTGTTCCGCGCCGATGTCCTGAACCTGCACCGCCTGGACGACGCCAGCCTGGAAGCGCTGCTCGACCGCCTGGAAAACAGCGAACTCGATGATTACGGCGACATCGCCACCCTGATCGGCATCGAATTTGACGAAAATACGGACTGGGGCCAGCTCACGGTGCTGGAACTGAAACTGCTGATCAACCTTGCCCTGCAGCAATTCGAGGAAGCGCACGAGCTGGTGGGCGCCTTCCTGCAGTACAACGACAACACGGTCGAGCGCAAGCTGTTCTATCAAGCCTTGAACGTGGTGCTGGAAGTGGAACTCGATGACGAGCTGGAACTGGACGATTACGTCGTCAATTTCCGCCGCATGTATGGCGACGCCCGCATGGACGCGGCGCTGGGCTCGGTGGACGGCAGCGTGCGCTTCTTCGGCCTGACGCCGACCAGCATGCAGCTGGAAGGCCTGGACCGGCACGAACGCCTGATCGACAGCTTCAAGAAGCTGCACGCGGCGCGCGCCAGGGCGGCGGCCCGCTAGGGCGGCAAGCCAGCGATGATTTGCGACAGCTCATCCCTGGCAGCAAGCGACTGACGATGCTCAGCCCGCCAGGGCCGCGATCTCTTTCTGCATGTTCTCGATGGCCCGCTCGTTGTACTGGTCGGCGAAATACGCGTCGCCAAACAGCTGGCCCGCCTGCGCCTTGCCGCACAGATGCTGCAGGGCCAGGCCCCGCTGCTGCTTGAAGCGCACGGGATCGACATGCGCGTATTCGCGGCCGATCGCTTGCGTGTAGGCCTGGTACACCTCGTCGTCCTGCCCCAGGATGGCCAGGTCGGCGCTGAGCATGGCGTCCTTCAGCGCATGGCTGATGCCGGGCCCCTGGAAATGGTCGGTGACGCGTATCAATTGCGCTACATCAAGGTTGTCGTCCGCATCGAGGCCGCTGGCCAGCCACAGCTGGGCGCTCGCCTCCTCGCTCGAATACAGGGCGTCTTCGTCGTGGCTGTAGACGGCATCGTGGAACCAGAACGCCTTCTTCACCAGCGCGCTGTCGCGTTTCGAGGCATACGTGTTGTCGGCCCACACGCGGATTTCGGACAGGCCGTGCACCAGGTGGTCGAGGTTGTGGTAGTGGCGATCAGGGCCGCCATACGCCTGCGGCCCCGTCAGGTGCGCGAACCAGTGATCACACAGCGCGATGCCGGCCTGCGACGCGGCGGCGTAGTTCCACAGCGCTTCCCACTCCTTGCGCAGGCAGTCGAGTATCCACGCGTGGTAGGCGGGGCCGGGGACGAATTTCTTCATGGTCCAGTTCCAGCCGACCGGCCCTTCCAGCGCCTTGACAAAGCTGGAGCTGACGGAGCCGAGGTCGCGCGGCGGCATGACGAAGATGGTCTTGGCGCCCTGCAACACGTCCACATTCGTTTGCTGGATCAGGTTTTCATAGTCAAAATCGGCCGTCGTGCGGATGCCGCGGATCAGGTAGTCGCAGCCGTGCTTTTTCGCCGCGCGCGCCGTGTAGTCGCCCTTGACGATGACCACCTGCACGTTCTCCCAGCCGCACTCGCGCGCGCTCTGCTCGATGATGCGCTTGCGGTCCTCGGCGGGGAATTGCGGTTTCTTGGCGGGGTTTTGCGACAGGAAGACGATCACCTCGTCGGCAAGCGAACGCGCCTCGCCGATCACCCACATGTGGCCGTTGGTGATGGGGTCGAGGGTTCCTGAAAATCCGATTCTCTGCATGCTGCGCTCCGTGGTCTGGTTCTGCTTGTTTCGCAGACAATATAGGGCCACGGCGCGCGCGTCAATGCGCCAGATTAAAGATACGCCTCACGCCAGGGCAAAGCTGAGGGAAATCTGCCTCATTTTTTCACCGACAAGGGGAATTCCACGCGCACGCACAGGCCGCCCAGGCGCTCGGACTTGTCCAGCACCAGGCGCGCGCCATGGCGTTCGGCGATGGCCTTGATGATGGCCAGCCCCAGGCCGCTGCCGTTGGCGTCCGTGCCGGGCACGCGGTAGAAGCGGCTGAAGACGCGCTCGCGCTCCTCGGGCGGGATGCCGGGGCCGCTGTCCTCCACGGACAAGGTCACGCCGACGGGGCTGGCGCGCAGGTCGATGTCGACCGTGCCGCCCTGCGGCGTGTACTTGATGGCGTTGTCGACCAGGTTGCGCAGCATGATGTTGAGTGCGTCGGCCTGGCCGGCGACGCTGGCCGCATCCATGTGATGCAGGCCCAGGTCGATCTTGCGCGCCTGCGCGATGCCGGCCATGTCGCCCAGCGCGCGCTTGACGACGTCGTTCAAGTCCACCGCCTGCAGCTGGTCGCCGCTGGCGGCGCTGGCCTCCTGGCGGGCCAGCACCAGCAGCTGCTCGACCAGGCGCGTGGCCCGCTCGATGCCGGCGCTGACGCGGGAAATCGCCAGGCTGCGCTTTTCCTGCGATTCGGCCCGCTCCAGGCTCAGCACCTGCAGTTTCAGGGCCGCCAGCGGCGTGCGCAATTCATGCGCGGCGTCGGCGACGAAATGCTGCTGCGCGTCGAACGCCGTTTTGACACGTCCGAACAGCAAATTGAGTTCATGCACCAGGGGCCGCACTTCGTCGGGCAAGCCCGCTTCCGAGACGGGCGACAAATCGTCCGCCTGGCGCGCCGCCACCTGCTTGCGCACGCGCGAGACGGGCGCCAGCGAACCGCTGACGACCCACCAGACGACGAGCATCAGGATCGGCGCCATCAGGGCGATGGGACCGACCGTGCGCAGCGCCAGGCTGCCGGCCATGCGCTTGCGAACGGCCATGTCCTGGGCGATCTGCACGGTCTGGGAACTGGTTTGCACGGAAAAGATGCGGTAGGTGGTGCCGTTGGCCTTCACATTGGAAAAGCCCAGCACGGCGCGCTGCGGCAATTCCGCGCGCGTGATCGAGCGGAAGACCTGCACGCCGTCCGGGGTCCACACCTGCACCACCATGTCATTGTTGACGGGATCGGCCGGCAAGGCTTCCGCATGGTTGGCCAGCGGCGCGCCCGAGCGCAGCGACAGGGCCATCTGCTGCATGTGATAGTCAAAGATCTGGTCGGCGTCGTACAGGGCGCTGCGGTAGGCGATCGAGGCCTGCGCCAGCGCCGCCATGATGATGGCCGCCAGCAGAAACCACAGCAGGCGGCCGCGCAGCGAATGCGTCACCGTGACCTTCATCCTCATGCCTTCGGCACCATGTAGCCGAGGCCGCGCACGTTCTGGATCAAGTCGCTGCCGAGCTTCTTGCGCAAGCCGTGGATATACACTTCCACGGCGTTGCTGTTGACTTCATCCTTCCAGCTGTACAGCTTTTCTTCCAGCTGCGCGCGCGACAGCACGATGCCGGGACGCGCGATCAGCGCTTCGAGCACGGCCCATTCGCGCGCCGACAGGTTCACGGGATGGCCATCGGCGATCACTTCGCGCGTCAGCGGATTGATGGACACGCCCTGGTGCTCGAAGATGGGCTCCGGACGGCCCGAGGCGCGCCGCAGCAGGGCGCGGATGCGCGCCAGCAGCTCGTCGAGGTCATACGGTTTTAATACGTAATCGTCGGCGCCCGCGTCCAGGCCCGCGATGCGCTGCTCGACGGCGTCGCGCGCCGTGGCCACCAGCACGGGCGTGTCGAGCTTGCGCAAGCGCATCGAGCGCAGCACGTCGAGGCCATCCTTGCGCGGCAAGCCCAGGTCCAGCAGCACCAGGTCATAGGTCTGCGTCTGCAGGGCCGTGTCGGCCATGTCGCCATCCTTGACCCAGTCTACCGCGTAATGCTCGGCGCGCAGCAGGTCGAGCACCACCTCGCCGATCATCGTGTCGTCTTCTACCAGCAATAAGCGCATGCCTGATCCTTGTTCAATTTTTCACCCCAACGGCGAAAGGCCGGGGGGAATGTGTCCCAATGGGACACATTCCGATCACGAAGTGAGCGACCCCGGCACTAATTAGTTAAATTACCCCAGCCG
Organism: Janthinobacterium sp. GW821-FHT03A03; assembly: GCF_059421435.1. NCBI lineage: Bacteria > Pseudomonadati > Pseudomonadota > Betaproteobacteria > Burkholderiales > Oxalobacteraceae > Janthinobacterium > Janthinobacterium sp. GW821-FHT03A03. The sequence continues at coordinate 258,095 of NZ_JBWKUZ010000001.1, forward strand.
CACGGGAATGAAGATCTTATCGGGGCCGCGCTGTATCAGCAAGGCCACCGACTTGGCGGATTTTTCCACCACGTCGCGCACCTGCTCGACGGTGTTGACGGGACGGCCATTGACCGACAATAGCACGTCGCCCGGCTGCACCCCGGCATTGGCGGCGGCGCCGCCCGCGTCTTCCACCAGCAGGCCGGCGCTGATGCCCGCCTCGCGTTTTTCATCCGATTGTAACGGACGCAGGGCCAGGCCCAGCTTTACCTTGCCGGCGGCGCTGTCGTTTTTCGCCACTTCGGCCACCTTGTCGGCCGCATTGCCCAGCGTGGCCGTCAGGCTGATGATCTTGCCGTCACGCCAGACATCCATGCTGATCTTGTCGCCTGGCAAGGACGTGCCCACCAGCGCCGGCAAGTCGGCCGAGCCGATGATGCGCTGGCCATTCACCTTGCGCACCACGTCGCCCGATTTCAGGCCCGCCTTGTCGGCCGGGCTGCCCCGCTCCACGTTGGCCACCAGCGCGCCTTCCGGCGTGGCCAGCTTGAACGAGTCGGCAAAGCCCTGGTTGACTTCCTGCACCGTCACGCCCAGCTTGGCGTGGCTGGCCTTGCCCGTGGCGACGATCTGGTCCTTGATGCGGCCGGCCAGGTCGATCGGGATAGCGAACGACAGGCCCTGGAAGCCGCCCGTCTGGCTGTAGATCTGCGAATTGATGCCGACCACTTCGCCGCGCGTGTTGAACAGGGGACCGCCCGAGTTGCCGGGATTGACCGCCACGTCCGTCTGGATGAAGGGCACGTTGCTGTCGTCGGGCAGGGAGCGGCCCTTGGCGCTGACGACGCCCGCCGTCACCGTGCTGTCGAAGCCATAAGGCGAACCGATGGCCAGCACCCACTCGCCCACTTTCAAGTCGCTCGAATGGCCGAGCGGCACGACGGGCAGGTTGTTGGCGTCGATTTTCAATACGGCAATATCGGTCTTCGGATCCGTGCCCAGCACCTTGGCGCGGAATTCGCGGCGGTCATTGAGCTTGACGGTCACTTCGCGCGCATCGCGCACCACGTGGGCGTTGGTCATGATGACGCCGTCCGGGCTGACGATGAAGCCGGAACCGAGGCCGTGCGTCGGCACGTCGCGCCCGCCCCGCTGGCCGCCCTGCGGCCCCTGGAAGCGGCGGAAGAATTCAAAGAAGGGGTCGTTGCCAAAGTCGTCATTGCCAGCCTGGGCCGAGGGGTCGTAGGCCACCTTGGTGCTGCCCGTCACGCTGATATTGACGACGGCCGGGCTGTTGCGCGCGGCGATCTGGCTAAAGTCGGGCAAGGCCACCAGCGGCGCGCCAGCGGCGGCAGGCGCCACGGCAGCGGCCACGGGGGCGGCAGAAGCAACGGCGGCGGCATTCGCGCCGGCATTGTTCTGATGCACCACCATGGCGCCGCCGGCGCCCAGGACACCGATCGCGGCCAGCGCGGCTACGGTGCGTTTGATGTTCAGGGATGCGGTATTCGTTTGCTTTTCCATGAATTGCTCCTCATTCAATGAGATTTTGATGTATGCAATAGTGGGCCACGAGTCTTAGGCAGTGCTTAACATTTTTCCATTTGGAAACAGGCGTTTGCGCCTTTAAGCATCGCTTAATCTTGCGTTCCGCACGCGCATCGCATGGCGGGCTATGGAAGGGCATACCGGCCTGACGTGACACTGGCCGGATAAACCGGCCAGTATTTTACTGCATGCAAGGAGGCTGCCCGGGCGCCCCGCGGGCGCCGCGATCAGATCAGGCCGCCTGGCGCTGTTCCAGCGTGCTGACGGTGGCGCCGGGAATGGTGTCGCTGCCGGTGCCGATCTCGATCTTGCGCGGTTTCAGCGCTTCCGGCACTTCCCGCACCAGGTCGATGGTCAGCATGCCGTTTTCAAACGTGGCGCCCGTGACCTTCACGTGGTTGGCCAGCTGGAAACGCTGTTCGAAATCGCGGGCAGCGATGCCGCGGTGCAAGAACGTGCGCTCGACGCCATCTTTCTGCTTGCGGCCCGTGACGTGCAGCGAGTCGCGTTCGGTGATGATGTCGATCTCTTCGCGCGAGAAGCCGGCCAATGCCATCACGATCCGGTATTTGTCTTCCGACACCAGTTCGATGTTGTATGGCGGATAGCTGGGCTGTGCATCGGCGCGCTGTTCGTTGAGCAGCTGTGCCAGGCGGTCGAAGCCGATGGCGGAACGATACAGGGGGGCAAGGTCAAAAGTACGCATGATAAATATCCTTTTCAAATGAAGCGATAAGAGGGGCGGACCTCACCGTGAGCATCCGCCTGCTACCAATCTAAGGACGATCAAGCGGCCTTCAAGGCCTTGAAATTGGCGCAAAACGCCCCAGACGCCGCCAAATTTGTAAGAATTTTTTACAGAATGCTAGACTCGCTCTTTGCCTCCCCGAAGCCGCCCCGCCCCATGCCCCGCCCCATGCCCTATTCCCGCGCCGTCCTGTCCTGGTCCTTCTCCCTTCTCGTTTCCACTGCGGCCCAGGCCGCCTCGTCCACGGCTCCCCCCATCGTGCTGCACGTGGACGCCAGCAACGTGGCGCAGCAACTGTTCAGCATCCGCGCAAGCATCCCCGCCGCGCCCGGCAAGCTGACCTTGCTGTATCCACAATGGGTGCCCGGCAACCACGGGCCCAGCGGCCCCCTGAACCAGCTGGCCGGCCTGCGCCTGTCCGCCAACGGCCAGCCCCTGGAATGGCGGCGCGATCCCGTCAACATGTTCGCCTTTCACGTAGACGTGCCGGCCGGCGCCGGCAGCGTGGAGGCGCAATACCAGTTCCTCTCGCCCGTCGACGCCAGCCAGGGCCGCATCACCATGACGGGCGCCATGCTGGACGTGCAATGGCATGCGATGACACTGTATCCGGCCGGGCGCGCCGCGCGCGACATCCTCGTGCAGCCGAGCCTGACCCTGCCGGCCGGCTGGGAATTTGCCAGCGCCCTGGAAGTGCGCGCGCGGGCGGCCACGCCGGCCAGCCAGCTAGTCGATTTCGAGCCGCTGGACCTCGACACCCTGGTCGATTCGCCCGTCTTTGCGGGACGCCATGTCGAGCGCATCGACCTCGACCCTGGCGCCAGGGTGCCCGTGCTGCTGAACGTGATGGCCGACAGCCCCGACAGCCTGGAAGCGTCGCCGCAGCAAGTCGAACAACACCGGGCCATGCTGCAGCAAGCCTATAAACTGTTCGGCGCGCGCCATTACCGTCATTACGACTTCCTGCTGGCCCTGAGCGACGAGTTCGGCGGCATCGGCCGCGAACACCTGCAGTCGAGCGAAAATGGCGTCAAGCCCGGCTATTTCAGCGAGTGGGACAAGAACGAGGCGGGCCGCGTGCTGCTGCCGCACGAATTCGTGCATTCGTGGAACGGCAAGTTCCGCCGCCCCGCCGGCCAGGACACGCCGGACTTCAACACGCCGCTGCAGAACAGCCTGCTGTGGGTCTACGAAGGCCAGACGCAGTACTGGGGCAATGTGCTGGCGGCCCGCTCCGGCCTGGTGGCCCCGGCCCACATGCGCGACCTGTTTGCCGCGACGGCCGCGCATTACGACGTCATGCCCGGGCGCAGCTGGCGCGCCATGCAGGACACGACGAACGATCCCATCATCAACGGCCGGCGTCCCATGGCCTGGAGCAGCTGGCAGCGCGACGAGGATTACTATATGGAAGGCGCGCTGGTCTGGCTCGACGTCGACACCACCATCCGGCAACTGTCGGGCGAGCGCCGCTCGCTGGACGACTTCGCCCGCAGTTTCTTTGGCGTGCAGGACGGCAGCACCACGCCCCTGCCCTACACCTTCGAGGACGTCGTCGCCGCCCTGGACGCCGTGCAGCCGCACGACTGGGCCACCTTTTTGCGCACGCGCCTGGACGGCCACGGCCCCGGCGCGCCGCTCGACGGCCTGGCCCGCGCCGGCTGGAAACTCGTCTACCGCGACGCGCCCACGCCGTTCATGAAAACCAATGAAGAGCGCAGCAAGGGCACGGACCTGACGTACTCGCTGGGCTTGACGATCGACAAGGACGGCAAGCTTGGCAAGCTGCTGTGGGACGGCCCCGCCTTCAAGGCGGGTTTATCGGGCAACACGACCTTGCTCGCCGTCAATGGCACGGCTTACACGCCCAAGCTGCTGAAGGCGGCCATCCAGGCGGCCAAGGCCAGCCCGCAGCCGATCAACTTGCTGGTCAGAAAGGGCAAGCAATTCCAGACGGTGGCGCTCGACTACCACGGCGGCTTGCGCTACCCGCAGCTCGAGCGCATCGCCGGCACGCGCGACCGCCTGTCGGCCATCCTGCAGGCGCGCTGAGGCGGGGATAAGCACGGTGATTTTGCGCCGCGCCCCCCATGCGGGGCCGGCTTTTGGTGTATGCTGGCGGCATGAACAATGACACCGACATCCAGCTCAGCGGCCCCTTCAAGGCCACCGACGGCTCCGGCCGTGCCCACGACATCAAGGCCATCCACATCTTCGACGAAGGCTACGGCATCATCGACGTCTACGTCGATTTCGCCGCCCCCCTCGAAGCGGGCGCGTACAAGGACAAGACCCTGGTCGGCCACATCCTGGCCCGCTTGCGCAGCCTCGGCTACGTAGGCCCCGACTTCGGCCACGGCGACCTGGGCTTGCAAGACAAGAAACTGATCGTCCTGGAAGCACCCGAGGAATTTTCCGCCTTTGCAGTGAGTAAAGGCTGGAAGGATCTTTCGGCCGAGTTTGACGAAGACTGAGCCTTCGCCACCGGAACGCCATCATGCGCCGCGCCTGCCCCTGCAGGGGCGGCGTTTTTCATCGTCCCCTTGCTTCCTTCACCCATGCTCCTGCTCTTTCTGCGCACCTGCGCTCTGCCCTTCCTGCTCTGCATGCTGGCCGGATGCCAGCAATCCGACCTGATCAAGGACTTTGAACAGAAAGTCCCGCTGCAAGACCAGCAATTGGCGCGGCATTACAGCGATCTGCTGCGTGAAAAACAGCTGGACTATGTACGCATGGCAACCGAGCCGGGCAACAACGGCGATCAGATCCGCCAGGCGCTGCCCACCTTGAGCGCCACCTTCCCCGCAGGCGAGCCCCAGTCCGTCAGGGTGGTGGGCTACCAGCGCATCGAACAGCGCGATATGCCGCAATTGCTGAGTATCAGCTTCGAATATGCCTATCCTGAAAAATGGATCGTCAGCACCATCGTGCTGAGAAAATATGGCACTGAAGCCACCATCATGGGCTTGCGCGTGGCGCCACAAACCACATCGCTGGAACAGCAGGCGACCTTCACGCTGGGCGGCAATTCGCTGCTCCACTATGTGGTGCTCGGCGCTGCCATCCTCTCCCCCTTGCTGATCCTGTTTGCTTTGGGGTTATGCCTGCGCAGCAAGCTGACCGTCAGGAAATGGCCCTGGTTGCTGTTCATCAGCATCGGCTTCGGCCAGCTGTCGTTCAACTGGGCAACGGGACAGTACCTGTTCCTGCCCATCGCCATCCAGCTGTTTGGCGTTGCCGCCGGCACCAGCGCCTACCAGCCCTGGACATTCATCATCTCCTTGCCGCTGGGCGCCATCGTGTTTCTGCTTGTCAGGAAAAAACTGGCCGCGCCTGCAGGCCTCATGGCGTAGGCACGGCCTGCAGATAACGCGCGCTCCAGGCGGCGATGACGTTGGCCACATAGGCCGCATCATTGCGCCCAGTCAATAAGTGGTCGGCATCGTCGAGCGAGACGAAACTTTTCGGGTGTTTCGCGGCCGTGAAAATATCCATCGCGTTCGACAGGCTCACCGTCGTGTCGTTCGGCGCGTGCATCACCAGCAGGGCGCGGCGCAGGCCGGCGATGTGGGCCTTGAGACTGTGGCTGCCCGCGTCGTCGACGAATTGCTGGCGGATGCGGAAGGGCCGCCCTTCCAGCTGCACCAGCGCCTCGCCCTCGGCGGCGATCTGCTCCAGGTGCGCGCTGAACATGCGCGTCACGTAGGCGGGCGTGCTCGGCGCGGCCAGGGTGGCAATGGCGGTGGCTTCCGGCACGTGCGCGGCGGCGGCCAGCACGGCGGCGCCGCCCAGGCTGTGGCCGATCAGCAATTGCGGCGCGGCATGTTTTGCCCGCAGGAAATCGGCGGCAGCGAGCAGATCGTCCACGTTCGACGAGAAATTCGTGGCGGCAAACTCGCCTTCGCTGGCGCCCAGCCCCGTGAAGTCGAAGCGCAGCACGGCGATGCCGTGTTCCGTCAAGCCTTGCGCGATGCGCCGCGCGGCCAGCACGTCCTTGCCGCAGGTAAAACAGTGGGCGAACAGCGCGTAGGCGCGGATGGCGCCGTCGGGCGCGTCGAGGCGCGCCGCCAGCACATGGCCGTGCGCACCGGGAAAGTCTTGCCGGGTGGATTTCATTGTCTCAGATCAAAGCTGCCGCGCAGTGCGGCCGATCGCGCATTGTAGCGCCGCCCGGCCGCCGCCTGCTTTAACCACGCTTGGGAATATCCACGCCCCTGGCAACGGCTGGCCTGGCCAGGAACGCATCGAGCACGCGCTGCACGTTGGGAAAATTGTTAAAACCGACCAGCTCGCCGGCGCCATAGAAGCCCACGAGGCAGCGCACCCACGGGAAGATGGCGATGTCGGCAATCGTGTACTGGCTGCCCATGATCCAGTCGCGGCCATGCAGGCGCTGCTCGAGCACGCCCAGCAAACGCTTCGCTTCGCCCAGATAGCGCTCGAGCGGACGCTTGTCTTCGTACTCCTTGCCGGCGAATTTGTGGAAGAAGCCCACCTGGCCGAACATGGGGCCGATGCCGCCCATCTGGAACATCAGCCACTGGATGGTTTCATAGCGCAAGCCCGCGTCCTGCGGCAGGAACTCGCCCGTCTTTTCCGCCAGGTACAGCAGGATGGCGCCCGACTCGAACAGGGCCAGCGGCTTGCCGCCGGGACCATCCGGGTCGAGGATGGCGGGAATCTTGTTGTTCGGATTGAGGGACAGGAAGGCGGGCGACAGCTGGTCGTTCTGCTCGAAGCTGACCAGGTGCGGCTCGTACGCCAGGCCCAGCTCTTCCAGCAGGATGGACACCTTGATGCCGTTCGGCGTGGGCAGCGAGTACAGCTGCAGGCGCTCGGGATGCAGGGCAGGCCATTTACGGGTGATGGGGAAGTCGGAAAGTTGGGACATGAAAATCCTTATTGAGTGTATGACGTGGCGCAAGAAAGCCAGTATAGCCAAGCATGGCAGTTTCAGCAGGACAACGCCTTCAGCCAAACAAGCCGTGCAAAAACCAGCGCGGCGCGGCGTCTTCTCCGCTGCCGGCGATGCGTTCGCGGTAGACCCAGTAATGGGCGTGGTCGAGGCCTTCCGCAATAAAATAATCGCGCGCCTGCGACTGCCCCCACCAGCCCGCCTCGATGCGCTCGGCAACGGACACCATTTTCAGGGGCGAGCCATAGAAGGGCCGGTGCTCGCGCATCAGGAGGGCGATGGGCTGGGCCAGCAGCCAGGCGGGACGGGGCATGCCGGGCAAGCCGGGCGGCAAGTCGGGCGCCGCGCTTTTCCCGCCGCCCCTGGCGGGCAGCGGCAGCCACCGGTTGGCCGCCTCGGGGCGGTAATCGGCGCGCGGCGCGGCCTGCAGGACATTGTCCATGCCCAGGCGCGCCACCAGCAATTCCAGCAGGCGCTGGCGCTCCTGCGGCGTGCCGCCCGGCTCCGGGAACAGGCTGTCGCTGGGCGGCGCCATCGGCTGCACCTGCAGCGCTTCCAGGGTGAGGCCGATCACGGGCGCGTCCAGCGCCAGCTGCGCCAGGCGCTCCTTGAGCAAACGCAACAGATGCTCGTCGCGCCAGACCGCCTCGCCCAGGACCAGCTCGATGACGGTGGGCGGACGCGCCACCCTGCCCCGCTCGTGCGCCAGCAGCAGCTGTATGCGCTCGACGGCGAATTGCCGCGCGCACAGCCAGCCCGTCATCTGCTGCAGCAGGCGGCGCGCGCCGAACAGCAGCGCGTCGGCGTGCTCGACGCGGTCGAACAGTTCCAGGCTGGCGCGGAACGTGGGCGGCGCCTCGAGCCACACGAACAGTTCCGCGCCGTGGCCATGCGCGTCGTCGAGCATGTCGAGCAAGGCTGTGCCGCAACGGCGCTGCAAGCCGGGCCGGGGCAAGTGGCGCAGCTGCCCCAGAGTGCGGCAGCCGATGCCGTCCAGCCAGTCCAGCCAGGGGCGCGCGGGCGGCAGCAGGGCGCACGGCAGGCCGTCGAGACGGCGCACCAGGCTGTCCATGCTCAATGTCCGGCCCCGGCGCGTGGCGGCGCGCGCCAGCAGCCAGGCGCCGCGCGCCGTGGGGGCGCACGACAGCTGGGCCGTGTAGCCGAGCGCGCGCAAGCTGGCTGCGATGTGCCGGCACAGGGCGCGCACGCCGCCGAACAGGCGCAGGCTGGCGCCCGCGTCGACGAGCAGGGTCGCTTCCTCGCCCTGCGCCACCAGCGGCGAATATTGCAGCAGCGCCAGCGCCACCGCCTGCAGGGCCTGCGCTTCCAGCTCGGGCGAGCGTTCGTGCAGGCGCGCCTGCGGCGCCAGCATCAGCGCGCCCGCGCGGCGCATGCCGGGCCGGATGCCGGCCGCCCGCGCCAGCGGCGACAGGGCCATCACTTGCTCCTGCTCCAGCACCACGCCGAGGCTGTCAGCCGACCAGCGCGGGCAAAACACTTCGAGCGGGAGCCGGGGCAGGTACAGGCCGATCCAGAGTCGCATGGCGCAGCAATAATGAAGGAGGTTGCAGGGGCAGGAACAGGGGCGCGTCGCGCTGCGGTCCCCGGCGCTTGATGAAGCCGATCTCGATGCCGCCGGCGGCCGGGCGCACGGACAGGCGCAAGGGCGCGGGCGACGCATCCTGCGCGCCGTGCAAGGGGCGCAGCATGCAGAACAGGGTGTTGCCCGACTGCGCCGCCAGGTGCAGCCGGCGCAGGCTGTCGGCGCGCACGTGCGATTGCCAGAACAGCAGGGCGCCGCATGTGCCGCTGCGCAAGATGTTTTCCGCCGCCCACAAGGCATCGTTGCTGCCGGCGCTCTTGAGCCACAGCAATTGCGACGGCGCCAGGCCCTGCGCGGCCAGGGCCAGCGCCTGCGGCGGATGGGGCGGCTGCAGCAGCACGATGGGCAAGCCCGGCAGCTGCGCCAGCGCGGGCGCCAGCAGCCGCAATTCGCCGCTGCCCGGCTGCTGCACCAGCAGATCGATGAGGCTGCCGCTGGGCCAGCCGCCGCCGGGCAGCTGCGCCGACAGGGCGGCAAAGCCCGTGTCCAGGCAGCGCGCGGCGCCCTGGCCCAGCTGCGATGCGCGCCATAAAGACGGGTGCAAGGCTTCCGGCGACGCCATCAATTGGGAATGTTGCATAATTGAATATGAAGATGAATACTGTATGCATATACAGTACTATCCAGCCCTGCTTTTGGCAAGGCTTATCTGCCAGAGAGCGTGCCCGGGGCCGCTCCGCCACGTCCGAAAAACCCCGTTTCCCGCATCGATTGCTGTACCATAAGCACTCTCCTTACCGCTCGGCAATGCACCGGGCGGCTTCCTCCGTCCATAAGGAAACGCATTTGACCACCATCCAACTCATCAGCGCCATCGTCTTCGGCCTTGCGCTCATCCACACCTTCGCCGCCAAGTCGTTTGAAACATTATCGCGGCGCCACCCCCGCCATGCGGGCCTGCTGCACCTGCTGGGCGAAGTGGAAGTCGTGTTCGGCTTCTGGGCCTTCATCCTGATCATCATCATGGCCTTTGTCTCGGGCAGCGATGCGGCCATCGAATATGCGGAGTCGCGCCATTACACGGAGCCGCTGTTCGTCTTCGTCGTCATGGTCGTGGCCGCCTCGCGCCCCGTGCTCGACGCCGTGCAGCGCCTGCTGAAAGGCGTGGCGCGCGTGATGCCGCTGCGCACGGAACTGGCCCTCGTCTGGCTGGGCCTGGCGCTCGTGCCCCTGACGGGCTCCCTGATCACGGAACCGGCCGCCATGACCCTGGCCGCGCTGATGCTGGCGCCGCAAATCTTCCGTCCGGGCATCCCTGAATGGCTGAAATACGGCGCCTTGGGCGTGCTGTTTGTCAACGTTTCCATCGGCGGCACCCTCACCTCATATGCGGCGCCGCCCGTGCTGATGGTGGCCACCACATGGAACTGGGACAGCGCCTACATGGCCAGCCATTTCGGCTGGAAGGCCGCCATCGCCGTGCTGGTCAATGCCACGGGCGTGAGCATATTGCTGCGCAAATACCTGCACAGCAACACCTCCGACATCAAGCCGAAGGCCGGTGAAGTGGAAGCGCCGAAAGTGCCGCTGGCCGTCAGCCTCGTGCACATGATCGTGCTGGCCGGCGTCGTGACCCTGGCGCATCATCCCGTGCTGTTCATCGGCCTGTTCCTGTTCTTCCTCGGCTTCGTGCAGGCGTATGAGCGTTATCAAAGCCCGCTGATCCTCAAGGAAGGTTTGCTGGTCGGCTTCTTCCTCGGCGGCCTGGTGGTACTGGGCGGCATGCAGCAATGGTGGCTGCAGCCCATCGTCTCGAGCCTGAAGCCGCTGGCCCTGTTCTTCGGCGCCCTGGGCTTGACGGCGATCACGGACAATGCGGCCCTCACCTACCTCGGTTCGCTGATCGTCGGCATGACGGACGAAGCGAAATACATGCTGATGGCCGGCGCCGTGGCCGGCGGCGGCCTGACCGTCATCGCCAATGCGCCGAACCCGGCCGGCGTGGCCCTGCTGCGTCGCGGCTTCAAGGATGAATCGATCGGCGCCGTCGGCCTGCTGGCGGGCGCCCTGCTGCCGACGGCCGTGGCGGGCCTGGCCTTCCTGGCCCTGTAAGCACCCTCGCGGGGCGGCTGCCTGCCGCCCCGGCTCTCCCTCAGTTCCCCTCTCAGTTACCCTCATACACGAGGAAATGCAGCCGGTCATAGAACAGGCTGTAGGCATAGTCGAATGTGCCCACGCTGCGAAAGCCCTTGTGCAGATACACTTGCAGCGCCTCGCTCTTTTCCCACACCGTCAGGGTGATGCGCGCACAGCCCTTGCGGCCGGCCAGGTCGCGGATTTCATGGAACATTTGCCGGAACAAGCCCTGGCCCCGGTATTTTTCGTCGATGGCCAGGCTGCTGACGAAACAGTCGTCGGCGCGCGCATGCGCGAGCACGAAGGCGTCATACGCATCGTCGAGCGCCTTCATGTCGTCGCGGTAATAGGACACGGCGCCGCAAGCCTGGAATTCGGCCATCGTCGCAGCCGTGAAGAAGCCGACGAAGCGCCCGTCCTCGTCATGCAGGCCGTGGATGTGCGCCAGGTAGGGATCGATATTCTGCCGCCGCTGCAATTCGACGAACTGCAGATTGAGTTTATTGCCAAACGAGCAGTATTCGAGATAACTGGTGGCAAACAGCAGTTTCGCCATGCGGTTCTTCGTCTCGTCACCCAGCAGTTCGCCCGCCACCAGCTTGAGCGGCGCATGCGACAGCAGGCCCGCCTGCGCCTCGTCACCTGGCGGGGCAGCCTCGCTGGCGGCCGGCATGCGGCTGCCGTGGCGGCCCACGGTGGGGCGCCAGAAATTGCCGGCGGCAATGTGCTGCGAACGGCGGGCCAGCAGGTAGCGGCAAAAGACGTCGTTCACGCGGTCCAGCAGCGGGTCGTCCGACAGCACCGAGTAATAGTGAAAGTGGTCGATATCCGCCCGCAGCTGGGCCGCATACGCCATGCGCGGCACTTCCTCGATGTCGAACACGTCGACGATATTGGGCAAGATCAAAGGCTCGTCGAGCTGCCAGCCGATGTCATCGAGCCGGGCCACGCAGCGCGCATACGCGCGGCGCTCCTCGTCGCTCAAGGGGATGTGCATGCCGGTGATGATATCGTCCAGCAAGCGCATGCCGCGGATGCCGCCCGCCACCGCTTCGCGCGCGCCGTCATACAGCACGCAGTAGCGCTGGTAGAACTCGGCGTGGCTGAGCACGGTCACGCCCAGGTTTTTCTTCCATTCGGCATAGAACTGGCCGAACAGCTGCGCCTCGAACTGCGGGCAGGCACGGGGAATCTGCGCAGCGATGCCCGCATAGGCGAGATTCACATTGCGCTGGATCACACGCAGCGCCGCATCGTTCTTCTTGGCGATCAGCATGCCCGTTTCATCGAGAAACAGATTCATCCAGCTGACGTGCCGGCGCTCTTCGCTGTCATCATCCCGGTGCTGGAAATAGTCGGGCACTTCCGGCTTCATCAGGAAAATCGTCGCCGGATTGTGGGGGATGGTATCGACATCCATGTAGATGCCGCCGTATTCGCACATGATGAGGATGCGGAAATAATCGGACAGGGTGGCGAAGTAGCGCTGCGCATGCAGGGTATCGAGGATGTCGAAGCGGGCCGGCGCGAAGTCCAGCGCCAGCGCGCGCAGCGAGTTGATGTGCAGGGTGGTGCCGCCGATGGCGTAGCGGCCTATCGTGTAGCGCCCGGCGCCGCCCGTGGGGCTGAAGCGTTCGTCATTGCGCAGCTGCTGCGCATCCCAGGCCCACAGGATGGAGACATACGGCGCGCCGCCGTTGTGCCGCACCTCGTCGAGCGCCGCGCCCCACTGCTGTATTGCCTCGGCGGCGATGGCCGGCAGCGGCCCGCCCATCCAGATGCGGTGCAGGTAGCGCTCGTCGTCACCCAGGGCGCGCGTGGGGATGCAGCTGAGCGAGGAACAGCTTGCCGCATTGAAATGATTGAAGTTCAGGGCGACGAAGCTGCGCAGGGCGGCGATGCCCTCCCGGTGTTCCGCAGCCAATTGTTCCAGATCAATGCCGGGGGGGCGGACGTCGGCCAGCGTGATGTAATCGAGTTTCAGCCGGTGGATGCGGAACTCGTATTCCAGGTTGAAAATCTTTGCTTGATCGTGTTTTGAGGCCAGGTCATCTATTTTCATGGGCGCACCATTTTCCGCAGGAGAGTGTCAATAAACGTCGCAGGAGGTAAAACAAGGTCGGGAACACGCGCATCGTTGCGCCATCAGTGCCGGGCCAGCCGCACCCCGCTTTCCCGGCGCCCCGCCATGCCCCGCGTAAACAACAGCAGGCAGGCGGCGATGACCACGATGACGGGGATATTGAGCAGCGCATAGGTTTCCAGCGCATAGCCGAAGCGCTGGCACAGCACGTTGTACAGCTGCAGCCAGGCGGACAGATAAATGCAGTACAGCAAGCTCATGGCGGCCGTCGTCAGTGTCATCGATTCCTTGCTGGCCGTGATCGCGCTGCGTATCAGGGCGCCGTTGAACAGGCCGAAGCCGATGGAATAGACAAACATGCAAGCGGCAAACACATCGACGTGATGGCGGCCCGCGCCCGCCCCCAGCATGCCGGCGGCCGCGACCAGCCCGCCCAGGCGCAGCAGATGCACGAGCGGAAAATCCTGGCGCAGGCGCTGGATGGCGATGCTGCTGAGGACGAAGCCCGATAAAATCACGCATTGCAGCGCGATATAGGTGGCGTAGGAGGCGCCCATTTCCTGCAGCACGAAGATGGGCGAGAAGCCGATCCAGGCCGTCAGGGGCACGGTGGCCAGCCCGGCCGTGAACATGCCGAACATGAAGCGCCCGTTGCTGAAAATGGCGGCATAGCTGCGCACGATGGCGGCAAGGTCCAGGCGCGTGAGCGTGGGCGCCGTGCGCGGCATGGTCTTGGACAGGCCCAGCAGGGACAGCAGCGCCAGCAGGCCCGAGAGGAAAAACACGAAGCGCCAGTCCAGCCGGCTGATGATGGCGCTGCCGAGGATGGGGCCGGCCAGGGGCGCGAGGATGGTGGTGCTCGACAGAATGCTGCTGAGCTTGACGGCGGCCATGTCGTCGAACAGTTCATGGATCATGGCATAGCCGACGAAGATGAAGCAGCAGCCCATGCCCTGGATGAAGCGCACGGCGAGAAATTGCTCGATGGAAGCGGCAAACGGCACGGCCAAGGTGGCCAGCAGGAACAAGGTATTGCCGGTAAGCACGAGCTTGCGCTTGCCGATGGTATCGGCCAAAGGCCCGAGGAAAATCTGCAGCGAACTGCCGCCCAGCAGATACAGGCTCAGGGACAGGGGGACGAACTTTTCCTCCGCCTGGAACTCCTCGACGATGCCCAGCATCGCCGGCATGATCATGTCATTGGACAGATAGATATTCAGTTCGAACACGAGAAAAAACGCAAAAAACCACAGCAACTGCTTGGACTTGATGGACATGGCGCGTTCCGTAACGTGGGTGGCTGCCGTCAGTGCGTGCCAGCCGTCGGGGCATGGGACGGCGGACACGGCTTCACACTGAAAACGTGTACCAATTGTATACCAGTTAGGGTTTTTATCGCCTGTTTTTGTGATTTTTAAATACCGCAACAATACCACTTATGCGAAATCACCGGCATGGCGATATGCGCCTGCGGGGCTGAAAAAGGTGCGCCAGGCGCGCCGGCGCGGCCCTGCGGCGGGCGGACGGGCCCTGTGGGGAATCGAAGAACGATGCGTACCAGTGCCTGCCGCGCCGTTGCGGCGCGCCGGCCTAGCGGCGGCGGTGGCCGGCGAAGAAGTCGAGCAGCAGCTTGCTGGCGTCGGGCCTGGCCTTGTCGTTGAACGGCAGGCTGGCATCGCCGCCGCTCCACGCATGCGCGAGGTGCTCGACCTGCGCCACGCGCAGCAGCACCTCCTTACCCACCTGATAATCGTGCAGCGCATACGCATGGGCCGGATTGCGCCCGCCCGCCGCGCCGCCGGGCAGGCGCTGCGCCGTCACCAGGGTGTCGGCGGGCATGCGGTTCACGCGCACGCTCTGGCGCACCAGCTGCGTCTGGTTGACGGGCCGCACCACCTTGTCGGCCAGTCCCTGCAGCAGGATGGTGGGCAGGCGGGGGAACGCGGGCTGGCGCGCCAGCACTTCATCGATGGCCGCGTCGGCGCGGGCGGCGGCGCCATGCTGCATCACCTGCAGGGCGCCGATCAGATTATGCCCGGCGCCAAACACGGGGCCCGAATGCAGGCCCAGCGCGGCGAACAGATGGGGATGGTTCAGGGCCACGATATGCGCCATGCCGGCGCCGGCGGAAATGCCGCAGATGTAGATGCGCGCGCGGTCGATCGCATAACGGGCCGCCACCTGCTCGATGGCGCCGACGATCAGGCGCACGTCGCCGCCGCCCTCCTGCGTCAGCTTGTCGTACCACTTCCAGCAGCGACGCGCATGCGCGCGCAGCGATTGCTGCGGATACAGCACGGCATAGCCCTTGCGCTCGGCCAGGCGGTTCATGCGCGTGCCTTCGGCAAACTGCGTGGCGCTCTGCTCGCAGCCGTGCAGCATCACCAGCAGCGGCCGGCCCCGGCTGCGCATGGCGGCGCTGGGCGCCTTTTCGGGCAGGTATAAAAAATACGGCAGGCGACGGCCCGGCAACTGTCCCAGTTCCGGCAGGGGCGCATAGTGGGCGGCGAGCCACTTGCCCGGCGGGGGCGCCGTTCGCTTGCGCACGCGCGGCGGCGACAGGGGCGTGGCAAACGGCGCCAGCGCGGGCACGGCCTCGCCGACGGGCCTGACGCGCGGCGCAGTCCTGGTCTTGGCCTTGGTGTTGACCACGGTCTTGGCCACGGGCTTGCTGCGGACTTTGGCCCTGGGCTTGGCCGGCACGGGGCCGAACAGCACCTTGGCCAGCCGGGTCGCCGTGCGCTGCTGCGCTTTGCCGGCGCGCAGCAGCCCGCGCAGCCACTTGGTGGCGGGCTTCACCATGGTGCGTGGCGCGCGTGTCGTGGTGGAGCGTACCGCAACTTCTTCCCATTGCATCGTTGCATCGTCAGCATGCGCGGCCTCCTCCGTAGAATGCATAGAGTACCGCAATTGGGCCACGGCACCGTACGTTTGCGCACGGATAAAAGTGCCCCTGGCACCATTGAGGCAGATCAAACGTGACCCTGGGCGTATGCTTACGCTAGGTGTTCGACCAGCACTTCACCAGAGGAGAGAACACCATGAGCTACCTGGACCGCGACATCCTGGGCATGTACCGCAACCACGACGGCCCCGGGCCAGCCCTGATGGGGGCCGATACCCTGATCGGGGACGAAGTCTACAATCACAACGACGAGGAATTGGGCGATATCAAGGAAATCATGCTTGACATGCGCACGGGCCAGATCGCCTACGCCGTGCTGTCCTTCGGCGGCATCCTGGGCATGGGCGACAAGCTGTTTGCCGTGCCCTGGGAACGCCTGACCCTGGACACCGTCAACAAGCGCTTCCTGCTGAACGTGGACAAAAGCCAGCTGAAAGACGCGCCCGGCTTCGACAAGAACAACTGGCCCGACATGGGCAGCGACGCCTGGAACCAGCAGATGGAAGCCTTCTATGGCAGCGGCACGCGCTACGGCAGCATGGCGGGCAGCCGCATGCAGTCCGGCAGCGAGCTGCGCGGCGGCGCCAGCCTGCAATCGGGCAGCGAAGGCAACCTGTCCGGCTCCTCCATGAGCGGCAGCCGCGCCGGCACCAGCAGCCAGAGCGGCTCGCGCTCATCGCTCAGCGATGATGGGCGCGACGAGCGTAGTTGATGGAGCAGTAAGGCAAACCCGACAGACAAGGGCCGGGGTCGTACCCTGAAGGTACGACCCCAGTATTTGCTTGGGACTTAGCAAGCTAGCGCTGCATCGATTCCCATACCTTCTGCAAACGCTTGGCAGAAACGGGCATCGGCGTGCGCAATTCCTGTGCGAACAAGGACACGCGCAGTTCCTCCAGCATCCAGCGGAAATCGACCAGTTTCGGGTCCGTGTTCTTGCCGGCCTGGCGGTCCTTGGCCTGGCGCAAGTACGGCGCGGCGGCCGATTGCCATTCGGCCATCAACTTGGTGTCGCGGGCGGGATCGGCGCGCAGTTTTTCCAGCCGTACATTGATCGCCTTCAAATAGCGGGGGAAATGCGCGAGCTGCGTGTACTCATTTTCCGTCAGGAAGCGCTTATGCACGAGTCCCTGCAGCTGCGCCTGGATATCCGTGGCCGCCGCTGCGGGAATGTTTTGCAGCCGCTTCGGCAAGCCGTGGAATTCCGTCAGCACTTGCGACAGCAACCGGGCGATTTCATTGACCAGCAGGACCAGGCGCGACTTGCCTTCCGCCTGGCGCTTGGCAAACGAGGCGGCGTCCAGCGGCAGCGGATCTTGCAAGCAAGCAATATCGAGCGCCTTGTTGATGATTTGCTCGCGCAGCTCTTCCTGCGAGCCCAGGGCCATGAATTGCATGCCCATCTGCTGCAGGCCAGGGATGCTTTTCTCGACGTACTTGATCTGCTCCTTCATCTGCAGCGCAAATAAACGGCGCAAGCCGACCTTGTGCGTGCGGGCGGCCACGGTCGGGTCGTCAAACACTTCCAGGTCGCAATGCGTGCCCTTGTCGACAAGGGCCGGGAAACCGATCAAGGTCAGCTTGCCCTGCACGATTTCGAGCAGCTCCGGCAATTCGCCGAAGGTCCAGGCCGTCAAACCCATGTGCTGCGAGACGGTGGCATTGCCTGACGCCGTCGCAGCAGCGGCTGTTCCCTTGGCCGGCGCGCCGCCCCTGGCGTTGGCGGCGGTGTTCTGCGCTTGCGCCTGCAGCCGCGACGCCACTTGCGCGCCCGCCACCTTGGCACCGGGCGTGCCCGCACCGGAGACGCCCGACACTTCGGCCAGCTTCTGGAAGCTCTGGCGCGCCTGGCCGCCGAATTCCGCCTGCAGGGTGGCCAGGTTGCGGCCCATGTCCAGCTGGCGGCCATGCTCGTCGATCACCTTGAAATTCATGAAGTGATGGGCCGGCAGGGTTTCCGGCTTGAAATCCGTCGTCAGCACGTTGATCGTGATCTGCGTGCGGATGTCGAGGATGATGGCGTCGACCAGGTCGCCGCGGCCGAACACGCCCGCTTCATGCACGCGCTCGCAGAATTTCGCCGCGTAATCGGGCAGCGGCACGCAGTGGCGGCGCAGCTTTTGCGGCAAGGATTTCAATAGCAGATGCACTTTTTCCTTCAGCATGCCCGGCACCAGCCATTCGCAGCGCTCGCGCGGCAGCTGGTTCAAGGCATACAGGGGCACGCTCAAGGTCACGCCATCGCGCACGCTGCCCGGCTCGAAGTGATACGTCAAGCCCATTTCCAGGCCCGTCATGGACATGGTTTTCGGGAACAGGTCCGTCGTCACGCCGGCCGCCTCGTGGCGCATCAGCTCTTCGCGGTTCAGGTACAGCAGCTTCGGATTCTCGCGCGTGGCTTCCTTGTGCCATTTCTCGAAGCCGGCGCCATTGCACACGTCCGCCGGCAGCAGCTGGTCGTAGAAGGCGGCGATCAGTTCATCGTCGACCAGCACGTCCAGTCGGCGCGATTTATGTTCAAGGTTTTCGATATCCTTGATCAGCTTATGATTGTGCGCAAAGAACGGCGCGCGCGTGTCGAAGTCGCCGCCGACGAGGGCGTCGCGGATGAATATCTCTCGCGCTTCCGGCAAGTTGAAATTGCCGTAGTTGATGCGCCGCTGGCTGTACACCACCAGCCCATATAAAGTCGCCCGTTCGGACGCCGTCACCTGCGCCGAACGTTTTTCCCAGCGCGGCTCGCCCCACGATTTCTTCAGCAGGTGCTCGCCCACCTTTTCCAGCCACTCGGGCTGGATCTGCGCCACGCAGCGCGCGTACAGGCGCGTCGTGTCGACCAGCTCGGCCGCCATGATCCACTTGCCCGGCTTTTTCAGCAGCGAGGAACCGGGCCAGATGTGGAACTTGATGCCGCGCGCGCCCAGATAGCCCGCGCCCGGCTCGTCCTCGCCCTTGAAGCCGATATTGCCCAGCAAGCCGGTCAGCAGGGCCATGTGCAGATTATCATAGGTGGCGGGCGCTTCGTTCAGGCGCCAGCCCTGTTCCTTGACGATGGTCAACAACTGCGAGTGCACGTCGCGCCATTCGCGCAAACGCATCTGCGACAGGAAATTCGTGCGGCAATTATCCTGCAGCTGGCGGTTGGTTTTCTTGTGCTCGATGGCGGACTCGAACCAGCGCCAGATTTTCAGATAGCTCAAGAATTCCGACTTTTCATCGGCAAATTTCTTGTGCGCCTCGTCGGCCGCCTGCTGGTGTTCCATCGGGCGGTCGCGCGGGTCCTGCACGGACAACGCGGAGGCGACGATCAGCACTTCCGTCAGACACGCGTTATCGAGCGCGGCCAAAATCATGCGGCCCACGCGCGGGTCCAGCGGCAGCTTGGCCAGCTTGTTGCCCAGCGGCGTGAGTTTATTGACTTCATCGACGGCGCCGAGTTCCTGCAGCAATTGATAACCGTCGGCGATGGCGCGCGCCAGCGGCGGCTCGATGAAGGGGAAGGTTTCCACGTCCGTCAGGTGCAGCGACTTCATGCGCAGGATGACGGCGGCCAAGGAGGAGCGCAGGATTTCCGGCTCCGTGAATTTCGGCCGCAGCAAATAATCCTGCTCTTCATACAGGCGGATGCAGACGCCGTCGGCCACGCGGCCGCAACGGCCGGCGCGCTGGTTGGCGGCCGACTGGGCGATCGGCTCGACCTGCAGCTGCTCGACCTTGTTGCGGTAGCTGTAGCGTTTCACGCGCGCCAGGCCCGCATCGACCACGTAGCGGATGCCGGGCACGGTCAGCGAGGTTTCCGCCACGTTGGTGGCCAGCACGATGCGGCGCGCATTGCTGGTCTTGAAGACGCGTTCCTGCTCCTCGGCCGACAGGCGGGCGAACAGGGGCAGGATTTCCACGTGCGGCGGGTGGTGCTTGCGCAGCGCTTCGGCGCAGTCGCGGATTTCGCGCTCGCCCGGCAGGAACACCAGCACGTCGCCCGAGCCGATGCGGCACAGCTCTTCCACGCCATCGACGACGGCGTCCATCAGGTCGCGCTTTTCACGGGCGGCGGCCGTGCGCTGGCCGGGCTTGTCGGCATTGCTGCCTGCACCCGGCATGGCCACCTGCTCGCGTTCCACGGGGCGGTAGCGCACTTCCACCTGGTACAAACGGCCCGACACTTCGATCACGGGCGCCGGCTTTTCCGGCGTGCCGAAATGGCGCGCGAAGCGCTCGGCGTCGATGGTGGCCGAGGTGATGATGATTTTCAGGTCGGGCCGGCGCGGCAGCAGCTGCTTCAGATAGCCAAGCAGGAAATCGATGTTCAGGCTGCGTTCGTGCGCTTCATCGATGATGATGGTGTCGTAGTTTTTCAACAAGGGGTCGGTCTGCGTCTCGGCCAGCAGGATGCCGTCCGTCATCAGCTTGACGGAGGCGCCCTTCGTCAGCGTGTCGGCAAAGCGGACCTTGAAGCCCACGGTCTCGCCCAGCGGCGTGCCCAGTTCCTGCGCGATGCGCTTGGCCGTCGACGAGGCGGCGATGCGGCGCGGCTGCGTGTGGCCGATCAGGCCCTTCTGTCCCCGTCCCAGTTCCAGGCAAATCTTCGGCAGCTGCGTCGTCTTGCCCGATCCCGTCTCGCCCGAGACGATGATGACCTGGTTTTCCGTCAGGGCCCTGGCGATTTCTTCGCGCCGGCCCGAGACGGGCAAGTCCTCCGGATAGGTAATCGGCGGCAGCGGATTGCGGAAGGCCTTTTCCGCCTCGCGCGCGGCACGGGCAGCGTCGCGGCTTTCGCGGCTGGCCTGGTCATTGCGCGGCGCCTGCCCCTCGCGCGGCGGACGCGCGGCCTGGGGCTTGCCCTCTCCCGCGCGCTGCTGCTGTTGCTGTTTCTGCTGTTCCGCGCGCGGCGGCTGCGGCCTTTGCTGGCTCACGGGCGGGCGCTGGCGGCCCGGCGCAGGCGCGGCGGCAGGCGTGGCAACACCGCCGCTGGCGGGCACAATTGCAACGGTGGACGGAGGGGAAGACTTATTGCTGGCTGAAGACATTGTTTTTTTACAGGTATTTTAAGCGCGCACATCGCGCAGCGAATTATAATGCGCTTAATGGAAAACCCTACCCAATTCGTCCAATGGCTGCGCTCAGTCGCGCCCTACATCCACGCCTTTCGCGGCAAGACCTTCGTGGTCGCCTTCCCCGGTGAACTCGTCAGCGCCGGGGCGCTGCAGGTGCTGGCCCATGATTTGTCCCTGCTGCATGCGCTGGACATCAATGTCACCGTCGTCTACGGCTCGCGTCCGCAGGTGGCGGAACAACTGGCCCTGCGCAATGTCGAAGGCCGCTTCCACAACGGCGTGCGCATCACGGATATTGCCGCGCTGGAATGCGCAAAGGAAGCGGCCGGCGAGCTGCGCCTCGATATCGAGGCCGCGTTCAGCCAGGGCTTGCCGAACACGCCCATGTCGCATGCGGCCATCCGTATCATTTCAGGCAACTTCATCACGGCGCGCCCGCTGGGCGTGATCGATGGCGTGGACCTGGAACTGACGGGCATCACGCGCAAGGTCGATGCTGAAACCATCCACTCCATCCTCGGTTCGGACGGCCTGGTGCTGCTCTCGCCGCTGGGCTTCTCGCCCACGGGCGAAGCGTTCAACCTGACGATGGAAGACGTGGCGTGCAGCGCCGCCATCGCCCTGCACGCCGATAAATTGATCTTCATCACGGAAACACCGATGATGGAAGACGCCACGGGCGTGGAAATCCGCGAACTGTCGTCGCACCAGGCCGAAGCCGTGCTGATGGCCGGCTTCCTGCCGGACGCCACGGCGTTCTACCTGAAACATTGCGTCAAGGCTTGCCACAACGGCGTCGAGCGCTCGCACATCGTGCCGTTCTCGATGGACGGTTCGGCCCTGCTGGAATTGTTTACCCATGATGGCGTGGGCACCATGATCAGCCATGAAAACCTGGAAAGCCTGCGCCAGGCCACCATCGAGGACGTGGGCGGCATCATCAAACTGATCGAACCGCTGGAAGCGGACGGCACTTTGGTGAAGCGGGGCCGCGAGCTGATCGAGCGCGAAATCGATTATTTCTCCGTCATCGAGCATGACGGCGTGATCTTCGGCTGCGCCGCCCTGTACCCCTTCCCCGCGCAAAAGATGGCGGAAATGGCATGCTTGACCGTCAACCCGGAAGTGCAGGCCCAGGGCGACGGCGAGCGCATCCTGAAACACATGGAAAACCGCGCGCGCGCCGCCGGCCTGAACAAACTGTTCGTGCTGACCACGCGCACCTCGCACTGGTTCAAGAAGCGGGGCTTCGTGCCGGCCACGGTCGACGATCTGCCGAAAGACCGCCAGCACATGTATAACTGGCAACGCAAGTCGCAGGTGCTGATCAAGACCCTGTAATCGGCATCGCTGAAAACGCAAAAAGCCTGGCATTGCCAGGCTTTTTGCATTGCAGACAAGGGCAGCCGATGGCTTACCTTACCCAGCCTGCCTGGAACAGCAGGCGCGTGCGCGATGCCGATTCGCTGCTCGGCACGCCGCCCGCCGTGCGGTGCACCAGTTGCAGGTTGAGCAGGATGCCGCCAGCCATGGCGCTCAAGCCCAGGCCGATATCGCCCAGCTTGCGCGAGGCGGCGACGCCGGCCGGCGCGGCGACCGACCTGGCCCAGCCATAGTCGCTAAAGATGCTGCCGCTCAGCTGCGCCGTGCCGCCGCCCGCCAGCGGCCGGGCCAGTTCGGCGCGCAGCAGCGCCGCATGGTCGCCACTGAGTTCGCCGATCGGATACGCGGCCACGCCACCGTCGCCGGAAATGCTCATGCGCTCGACGCCATCGAGGCTTTTATTGTTCAGCGACGCCTGCGCCTTGACGCTGGTGGTCAGCAGGAATTGCGACGGCAGCATGCTGACGCGCGACGCCGCCAGATTCAGCCTGGCATAGCCGCCCTGCGTATCGGCACCGGCCGCATCGAGCGCTTCGGCAGCCGCTTCCTTGAAGTGCAGGCGCCCCACCGTCAGGCTGGCGCTGCTCTGGCTCAAGCCATCCCAGCCCAGCAGGGCATGCATACGCCGGTCCGCGATGCTGGCGCTGATGCTGCTCAACTGCTTGCCCACCGAGGTGCGGGTGGCACCGATTTCATCCTTTAAATCCTTGTACGCCACGCCCAGGCCCGCTTCCACCGTGTGCTCGCGGGTACGCTTGAGCGGCTTACTCAGGAGCAAGTCCACGCCGTTGGCGTTGCCGGAGGCGTCAAGCGCGGCATACACGTCGCTGAGTTCATAGGTAGTGCGGCTGAGCGCCCCTTCGAGGCGGGCGCCATCCGTGCCCAGCAACATCGAATAGCCAAGACGGCCATTCAGCAAGCCACTGTTGCGCGTGGCCATGCTGCTGGCCGACAGGCGGTCGCCGCGGCCGCTGGGCGAATTCCAGTCGGCATTGAAACGCAGGCGCTGCTTGCCCGTGTACGTAGAGCCATAGTTATCCAGCAACACGTAGCCGCCCCAGGCGGGCGTGGCCTCGGTGCGGATGGCGAAATCCGAGGTGCCGACCTGCTCGCCCGGCATCACGTCAGCCTGCACCACCTTGACGCCAGGCGTGTCATTGATGATCAACATTGCCCGTTCCAGGGTATCGAGCGACACGACATCGTGCCGCTTGGCCTGGTCCAGCAAACCTTGCACGACGCTATCGTGCACGCGCGAAGTATTGCTGAGGATAAATTTTCCGTATTGCCCCTCCACCACGCGAATGATCAACTTGCCATCAGTCAATTCCTGCGCCGGAATATAGGCGCGCGCCACAAAGTAGCCGCTGGCGCGGTAATGGCGCGTGATACGGGTGGCCATCTCTTCGAGCTGGGCCAGGGTCAGCATCTGGCCCAGCTGCGGCTGCAGCAGCGCCAGCAGGGTGGCGCTGTCGATGGCGTGGTTGCCCTCCAGCACGAACTGCGTCACCCTGACCTTGCTGGCGGCATCGCCGCTCAAGGCCTGCAGCGGTGGCGCGGCCGGCACGCCGCCCAGCGCAGGCAGGGACGGCGGCGGCGTCACCGGCGGCGGCACCGGCTGGCTCTGGCGCACGACGTCGCCGATGGTCGGTACCTGCTGGGCCTGCGCCATGGCGGTCGCGCCCAGGGCCAGGCCCAGCGCCAGCGACATGGCCGTGCGTTGGCCTGCCGCCCGGCGGGCGGTGGAGACGATGGCGGTACGGATAAGCATGCTCATTATTGGGCCTTCACGACAAACAGCAACTGCTCCACGCCATCGGGCAGCTTGACGCCGCCATTGACGATCTCCATCAGGGAATTGCGGCTGACGGGCAAGCGCAATGGCTGCGATCCGCCATTGCCTTGGGCGCCGGCTGGCTGCAGCAGGCGCTGGGTTTGCGCCAGGGTAAGACTTTCGCTCGTCTCGTTCGCGCCGGGGCTGTACAGCACGCTCAGCGGCGCATTCGCGCCAAAGGCGGCGCCCAGCGGCACGGCGCTGCTATTCACGGTGGGCGCAACGGCTACGAACGGGATCAACTCACTTTGCAACGACAGGCCGGCATCGCGCAAGACCTCGCGCTTGCCGGGGACGCTGGTGCGGGAGACCTCGCCTATGGTGCTGGCCAGGCTCGCCCTGGACGCTTCCGGCGTTTCCGGCTCCAGCGGGAGGATCTCCACGGTGCCGCTGGCATTCGCGCCGGCCAGCGTGTAATTGCTGTTGGACACAGTCAAGCCCGACAAGCCGACGATGGATTGCTTGCCCGCCTCCTTGGAAGACAGCGTCGCCTTGCCGCCCAGGACGGCGCTGTCGCCGGCCAGCACGCCGTTCAAGGCCAGCAAATTGGCGGCCGCATCCGCGGTATCGTCAAACGCCCGGCTTGCGCCTGTGACTGCCGCCACATTGATGGGCAGGGCCGTGATGGCCACGCTGCCGGCAGGCAGCGCACCGTCCAGCATGTAGTTGCCATTGTCCAGGCTCAAGGTACCCAGGCCGGTAATGGCTTGCGCACCGACATCCTTGCCTGCCAGCACCGCGTTGCCGCGCAGGCTGGCAGTATCGCCCGCCAGCACGCCGCCCAGGTTCAGCAGGCCGGCGCCCGCATTCACGCTGCCGTCGTAGCGGCGCGTGGCGCCGCCAGCCGCATTCACGCTGAGCGCGCGCGGCGTCACCAGCACGCTGGCGCCCAGACTGGCAGACGAGAATGTGTAATTGCTATTGTCCAGGATCAAGTCCGCATAGCCGGCCAGCGCCTGCGTGCCGGCGTTGCGCGACGCCAGGGTCGCCGTGCCGCTCAGGTTGACGGCGTCGCCAGCGAGCACATTCGTGATCTGCAGCAAACTGGCGTTGAGCTTGCTGGTCGCATCGTATTCCTTGCTGCCCAGGCCGGCAAGATGCACTTCCAGCGCATGGATGGTCGCCGCCAAATTGACGGTCGGCGTGGACAACATGTAATTGCTGGCCAGGCCCGCGTTGGCGCCGCTGCCGTCACCCACCAGCAAGCTGGCCGCCACCGTGCGGGCGCCGGCGTTGGCGCTGTCGAAGGTGCCGCTGGCCGACAGCGACAGGTTTTCGCCATTGACCAGGCCCACCAGGGTGCCGGCGTTGATGCTGGCCGCGTTCGTGCGGTCATACGTCTTGTTGGCGGCGCCGATGCCGGCAATGGTCAGCACGGCCGGCGTGATCGACAGGGCGCCCATGCTGTAGGTGATGTCATAATCGCTCAGCTTGCCATAGCCGGCGCCCAGGGTCGGCGTGAACAGGCTGGCGCCGTAATTGAGCGTGCCGACGGAGGTCGTGGGCAGCAAGGCCGCACTCCAGTCGACGCCGCTCACGCACGCCAGGTTGTTGTCGCAGCCGCTCACCGTCCAGCCGCCTGCCAGGACCGGATTGGCCCCGCCATAGGTTTTCGACAGGGCCGGGTTATTCAGCGTGATGGTGATCGGGTCGACGTAGCCAAACGTGCGCAAGACGGGATAGCCGTCATTGAGCGTTGCCTTGCGTCCCCATACCCCGCTGTGGAAGGTGAAATCCCAGTTGCTGGTGATAAATGTATTGCTATCTTTCATTTGCGCCGTGGTCTTGCCCGTGCCGTCGCCACTGCTGTTCTGCCCGCTGGTTTGCGTGTCCCAGAAACTGTTGCTGACGCCGCCGATGCTGACGCCCATCAAACCGCCCACGCCCGCGCCCGGGCTGCTCACGAGGCCGGTCGAGTAGCTCTTGTCGACGGTGCCCAGGTTGTTGCCGATCAAACCGCCCACATAATTGCCGCTGGTACTGACGGCGCTGCGGGAATAGGTATTGACGACGTTGTTGCCATAATTTAAGCCAATCAGGCCGCCCACATTGTCGCCGCTGGCGTTGACGGTACCGCTCGCATAACTGGTATTGACTTCATTATCCGGCGTGGCGGTGCCGCCGGCGGCGTTACTGAGGCCGATCAAGCCGCCCACCGTGCTCGTGCCGGTGACGGCGCCGCTGGCGTAGCTGCCGCTGACCTTGCCGTTATCGTTTTTGCCGACCAGGCCGCCCGTATTGGCGGTGCCGGTCACGGTGGCGGTGGCGTAGCTGCCGGTGACTCTGCCGCTATTGTTATTGCCGACCAGGCCGCCCGTGTCGCCCTTGCCATTGACGATGCCGCCGGCATGGCTGTTGACGATGTAGCCGTAATCGTTTTGCCCGACCAGGCCGCCAGTCCAGATGCCGGCCGTATTCGTCACCGTGGCGTTGGCATAGCTGTTGGCCAGGGTGATGTGGTACGCCAGGTAACCGGCCAGCCCGCCGACGTTATTGCCCTGCGAATTGACCGTGCCGTCGAAATGCAGGCGGGTGAGCGTGCCATCGAAGATCGCACCGATCAGGCCGCCCACATAACCGCCCGGCCCCGTCACGCTGCCCGCGGCATAGCTATTGTAGACGCTCCCCATGTTCAATCCGATCAACGCCCCCACGCCCTGATTGGCGCTGACCACCGCATTCGACATCGCCACGTTGCGCACCCGCCCGTTGTTGCTGCCAAACAGGCCAACATACGTGCCGGACGGCTGGGTGATGCGCAAGCCGCTGACGGTATGACCCAGGCCGTCGAACACGCCGGAGAGGGATAAGGGAGCGAAGCCGGCGCCGCCGTTCCAGCCGCTGGTGGCGCTGGCGTCGATATTGCCGGCCAGTGCATAGTGGCCGCCGGCGCCGCCGTTGATGCCCTGCAAATCGAGGCTGCTGGTGCTGCCGGCGCTGCCCAGCGCATTGATCAGGGTATAGCCGATGTTATTGATCGTCAGCAACCCCGTACCGGCGCGGTCGACATCGATGCGGCCCTTGAAGACGCCGGCGTCATCGATACCCACCAGCACATTCTTGCTCGTATTAAACGTCGGGCTGCCGGGATTGAAGTTGTAGCCTGTCTTCAGGTTCAAGGTCGAACTGCCAGTGGCGCTCATGACGGCGTTGACATTGATGTCGCCATGCGCTTCCAGGGTCAGCTGGTTGGCGTTCCAGGCCAGCGGCGCGTTGACGTGGATATCGCCCGCTTCGCTGCCGGCCGCTTGCGTCTGGATCGTGACATTGCCGGCAGCCAGCGCCGCTTGCAGGGTATAGACGCCGATGCCGCTCGCGCCTTGCGCGGCGCTGCCGCTGCCGATCGTGAAATCGGTGGGATCGATCAGCCAGGAGCCGCTGCGGCCCGCAACGGCGCTGCTGTCGACGCGCGTGCCGTCAGCCACGCGCAGCACCGGCCCCGACGTTTCGATGAAGCCGCCATTGCCGCCCTGCGGCGCGCTGGCATCGAGCTTGCCGGCCACTTCCACGGCGCCGCCTTCGCCCAGCAGGAAAATCCGCCCGCCGCGCTCGTTGATGGTGCGCGCGCGCACTTCGCCCGTGTTGTTGACGACGGTATTCAACAGGCCGTCGGCGCCTTTCGCCGTCAGCACCACCAGGCCGCCATCGGCGTGCACGGCGTTGCCATTGGCGACCAGCGCGGCCAGAGCCGCCTCATCGACGGCCACGCCCACCAGCGCGCCGCCGTCGAAAGTCAGGCTGACCTTGTTGCCGGCCGCCAACGCCACCGTCCCCAGCCTGGCGCTGATCACGCCGTCATTGCGCACATGCGCGCCCAATAACGCGATGTAGCCGCCATCCCTGGCGTTCAGACTGCCCAGATTGCGGACGGCGCCGCCCTTGCCGGTGAAACTGGTCTTGCCTGCCAGAAAATCGGCATCGCCGAGATTGAGCGTGCTCGCTACCAGGCCCGCCGTATCGACTCTGGCGCCCTTGCCGAACAGCACGCCATTCGGATTCAAAATGAACAGCTGGCCATTCGCGTTCAGCGCGCCGTCGATGACCGAGCCTTCATTGCCCCGGACCCGGTTCAAGGTCACGGCAGCGGCATTCGGCTGCACGAAATTGACCCTGGCATCCTTGCCGATCGAAAAACTGTTCCACTCGATGGCCGCCTTGCCGCTGGCCTGGGTCACGGTCATGGCCGCGCCCTGCTGGCCGACATGCGCCTGTCCCGCCGTCACCACGGCGCCGCTGGGCAAGGCCGTGGCGGCAAGGTCCGCCGCCTGCGCCGCGCCGCCCAGCATCACGCCGCTCAGCACGCTGGCCAGCAGCGCCCCCGTCGTGCCGGAGCGCTTGCCCCCGCTGCCGGCATGTTCTGCCACGACCATGACTGCGTTGCGGCGGCGGTTCCATACCGTGCGATGAATTCGATTCATATGATGTTCCGATCTGACGTGATGACACCGGGCTTGCCAGGACTTTTCGGCAAAAGCAATTAATGGCATTATAAAATGCTGCAAGTAAGCAATTTCGACAAATTCTCCCCATCGGGCGTTAACACAACACGCATGCCAAACAACAGCGTCCGCTGCCGCTGCAGGCAAAAAAAACACCACCGGAACCGGTGGTGTTTTTGCTCACAGAACGCGCGGCAAACAGCAACAAGTGACTAGTTACTTGATATTCAGCGGCGCGAACGACTTGACCAGATCATCGAGCGCCTTCAATTGCGCCAGGAACGGTTCCAGCTGATCCAGCGGCAAGGCGCTGGGGCCGTCGCAGCGGGCGTTGTCGGGGTCCGGGTGGGCTTCCAGGAACAGGCCGGCGATGCCGACGGCCAGGCCGGCGCGGGCCAGGTCCGCCACCTGCTGGCGGCGGCCGCCCGAGGCGGCGCCGCCGGGATCGCGCTGCTGCAGGGCGTGCGTGACGTCAAAGATGATGGGCAGGTTGTCGCAGGTCTTCTTCATGACGCCAAAGCCCAGCATGTCGACCACCAGGTTGTCATAGCCGAGGCAGGTGCCGCGGTCGCACAGGATCAACTGGTCGTTGCCCGCTTCCTTGAATTTCTCGACGATATTGGCCATCTGGCCAGGGCTGAGGAATTGCGGCTTCTTGATGTTGATCACCTTGCCGGTCTTGGCCAGGGCCACGACGAGGTCCGTCTGGCGCGCCAGGAAGGCGGGCAATTGCAGCACGTCCACCACTTCGGCCACCTGCTGCGCCTGCCAAGGTTCATGCACATCGGTAATCACGGGCACGCCGAACGCCGCTTTCACGTCCTGGAAGATGCGCATGCCTTCTTCCAGGCCCGGTCCCCGGTAGGAATGGATGGAAGAACGGTTGGCCTTGTCGAAGCTGGCCTTGAACACATAGGGAATGCCCAGTTTTTGCGTGACGCGCACATATTCTTCGCAGGCGCGCATGGCGAGATCACGCGATTCGAGCACGTTGATGCCGCCAAACAGCGCGAAGCTGCCAGTATTGCTGACGTCGATGCCATGGACTTTCACTGAGGTCATAGGGATTCCATATTGGTTAATTGTTACTACTTGCTGGGAAGAGGCGCCGCCAGCGGCTGGCGCGATCAGGCATCTTACTAGCTAGGGCGGCACAGATCAAATTTGATCCAGCGCAAGGGCGCGGCAAACGGCGCGTGGCCGGGCCGCGACGGCCCCGCGAGGGCAGGCGCAAAGTGCCTTATAATCACGCTTTATCTCTACACTGATTCAGGAGCACAGATGGCCCGCACGATCCACTGCATCAAACTCAACAAGGAAGCCGAAGGACTGGATTTCCCGCCGTACCCGGGCGAACTGGGCAAGAAGATTTACGAATCGGTGTCGAAAGAAGCCTGGGCGGCCTGGCTCAAGCACCAGACCATGCTGGTCAATGAAAACCGTTTGAACCTGGCCGACGCGCGCGCCCGCAAATACCTGGCCACGCAGATGGAAAAGCATTTCTTCGGCGATGGCGCCGATGCGGCCATGGGCTACGTTCCACCCACCGAGTAAGTTTTTCACTGCTCCCGCCCGTGGCCGCCGCGCCGCGGGCAGTTTCACCTGCGTTTCACGCCCTCCCCCGCCGTTTCACGGCACCGACGCCCCGTTTCAAGCCAGCGCCTCCCCGTTTCGTCGCACCCCGCTCGCCGCTCGCGCCGCTGGCAGGCACAGTACGTCCATCGACAACCTCATTCCAAGGCGGACACCATGTTGCAGCAAATCTTCAGCCACACTCCCCTGTATGTCTGGGCCATCCTGGGCTTTCTCGTGTACCGCGGCGTGCTGGCCAGCCGCGCGCGCGAAGTGCGCTTGCGCAAGCTGTGCATCATTCCCCTGGTCATGCTGGCCCTGTCCCTGAGCGGCGTGCATGGCAGTTTCGGCTTGGCCGGCGTGGCGCCATTCGCCTGGGGCGCCGGGGCACTGGCCGGCGCGGCGCTGGCATGGTCGCTGACCAAGACAGACACCATCGTCGCCATTCCCGAACGGGGCAGCGTGCAGCGCCCCGGCAGCTGGGCGCCGTTGATCCTGATGCTGGGTATTTTTTGCATGAAATATGCGGTCGCCGTGACCCTGGCCATCGCGCCGGCCTACGCCCACGCGAGCGGCTTCATCATGCCCGTCTGCCTCGCCTATGGTGGCTTCAGCGGCATCTTCCTCGGTGGCTTGCTGCGCACCGTGGCCGTGTACCGCCAGGCGCACATGACAAGCGGCCCGCAAGGGGCCGCCGTGTAGGTCAGATGCAAACGCCGGCGAACGCCGGCGATCGTCTTAGTAGGCCAGCGTACGCACGCCTTCCGGCGTGCCCAGCAGGCAAACGTTGGCGCCGCGCACGGCGAACAGGCCGACGGCGATAACGCCGACGATCTGGTTGATCTGCTGTTCCAGCGCCACCGGATCGGCAATTTTCAAGCCCACGACGTCGATGATCTCGCCGCCGTTATCCGTAATGAACGCTTCCGTGCTGCCGGCCTTCAGGCGCAAACGGGGCGTGCCGCCCAGCGCGGCCAGCTGGCGCGAGACGGCGGCGCGCGCCATCGGCACCACTTCCACCGGCAGCGGGAAGGCGCCCAGCGTGTCCACCAGCTTGGAGCCGTCGGCGATGCAGACGAACTGTTTCGCGACGGAAGCAACAATCTTTTCGCGCGTCAATGCCGCGCCGCCGCCCTTGATCATGGCGCCGCTGGCCGTGATTTCATCGGCGCCATCGATATACACGGCGATCGATGCGACGTCGTTCAAGCTGAAGACGGGAATGCCGTGACCGGCAAGGCGGGCCGCCGTCGCTTCGGACGACGCTACCGTCCCCTTGATGCGGTCCTTGATCTTGGCCAGCTCATCGATGAAAAAGTTGGCGGTGGAACCGGTGCCGACGCCGATGATTTCACCATCGACTACATAGTTAATGGCGGCGCGGGCTACGGCTTGCTTCAATTCGTCTTGGGTCATGGCATTGAGGGCTAAAGTGAGGAATGGCGCTATTTTAACGGATTGCCAGCCCTGCCAGCCGGCCATGATGACCGACCAGGCGATTTGCCACAACAGGCAAGTGCAAATACCTTGCCCTAGGGCAATCCCGCGTCCAATTACTCTCTATGCCCGTTAAAATATGCGAAAATGGAACGATTGACAGATATGACGTTTCAGGAATCGCAAATGAATCACAGTAAACAGGTACTTGTTGTCGATGACAGCCGGGTTTCACGTTTGATGTCGCATCAGTTCATCCTCAGCAAACATGCCGACTGGCAAGTAATTGAGGCGGCGACGGGTGAAGAAGCCCTGGAAAAAGTCAAGACCGTCAGCCCTGTCCTGATATTACTGGATGTCAACATGCCCGGCATGGGCGGTGTGGCGGCAGCGGAGCAACTGCGTGTGCTGTGTCCGCAGACGCACATTATTCTCGTCACGGCGAATGTGCAAAACGCCATCCGCAACCGCGCCAGCGAACTCGGTGTCGGCTTCATGGAAAAGCCGATCACGGAAACGCGCATTCATCAGCTGATCGACTCCCTGGGATTGTGAGCATGGTCAATCTCTCCGAACTCGAGAACGACGCCCTGGTAGAGATATTCAATATCGGGGTGGGCCACGCCGCCGCCGCGATGAGCGAAATCGTCAATGAGGAAGTCACCATGTCGGTGCCTTCCATCACCTTCCTGAACCGTGCCGATGCTGCCGCCCTGCTGGGCAGCAAGAAGGATGGCGAACGCATCTGCGGCGTCAGCCAGCACTACGATGGTGCCTTCGCCACCGAAGCCATCCTGATGTTCCCAGAAGACAAGAGCCTGGAAATCGTCCGCCTGATGGTGGGCGACGCCATGCCGCTGCAGGAGCTGACGGAGATGGAACAGGAAGCGATGAGCGAAATCGGCAATATCATCCTCAATTCCTGCGTAGGGACGTTGGCCAACCTGTTCGACAGCGAACTGCATGGCTCCTTGCCGCTGTACCACGTGGGCACCAGCGCGGAGATACTCTCGTCGTTCGGCGGCAATGACGACGAGGCCGTCGTGCTGATGCTGCATATCGACTTCGTGCTGGCCAAGCACCAGATCCATGGTTATGTCGCCTTCGTGCTCGACCTGTCCGCCTTGCATGACCTGAAACAGCAGGTCAGCCACTATCTGGCCAAGGTCCTGGGACAGGCGTGAAGATCATGCCGGATGCCTTACATCGACTCGCCCTGCTCGAAAGCATCATCGGCGCCATCAATCTGGGCGCCATCGTGCTCGACGAGCAGCACCGCATCGTGCTGTGGAACAGCTGGATGGCGCGCCACTCGGCCCTGCCGCCCGAAGCGGTGCTGGGCCAGGATTTCTTCAGCGTTTATCCGGAACTGCGGCACAAGCGCATCGATTCCGCCATCACCCAGGCCTTGCGCGACAATTTCCAGTCGCTGCTGTCGCAAACCCTGCACAAGGCGCCGTTTGCGCTGTACACGCACGCTGCGGCCGCCGGCATAGCCGAAGGCCAGGAACGCATGCAGCAGGCGATCGCCGTCACACCGATCAATTTACCCGCTTCGCCGCGCCACTGCCTGATCCAGATCAATGATGTCACCATCGCCGTGGGCCGCGAAAAGCTGCTGCGCGAACAAACCATGGTCTTGCGCTCGCAAACCTTCTCCGACGGCTTGACGGGCATCGCCAACCGGCGCCATTTCGACGTCGCCATCGAGAAGGAAATGCGGCGCGCCATGCGCACCGGCAGCCCCCTGTCGCTGCTGATGATCGACATCGACCATTTCAAGGATTACAACGACCATTACGGCCACCAGCAGGGCGACGGCTGCCTGATCCGCGTGGCGGCCGAGCTGGCGGCCATGCTGCAGCGCCCCACCGACCTGCTGGCGCGCTATGGCGGCGAGGAATTTGCCGCCATCCTGCCCGACACGGAGGCCACGCAGGCGCTGCGGATGGCCGAGGCGATCCGCCAGCGCGCGGCCGACTTGTGCATTCCGCATGCCAAAACGGGCAATGCGCTCAAGCACATTACGGTCAGCATCGGCATCGCCACGCAGCAGCCGCATCAAGCGCTGGAAACGCCCGACCTGATCGGCGCCGCCGACCGTGCCCTGTACCTGGCCAAGCGCGCCGGGCGCAACCGCGTGATGGTGCAGCCGCTGTAGAAAATGCAACGCGCCGCAAAGAATTCCAGTAGACATCTTTCCGGCGGGTGCGTAGACTCATAGCTGATTGCAGCAAAAACAACAAGAATTTATCCGTGGTATCTATCCCTGCGCATGGCCAAACCATGCGGGACAGGGCCAGGAGCGCATGTGAACCTCGACCCGCCCATCAGATCCGGTTTGCCCGGCGCCGGCATGGATACGACCATGGTCAATGGCATGCGCCTGCTGCTGTCGAGCGCCACCCTGCTGACCCTGTTCATCGATCCCGAAAGCGCAGGCAAACTGAGCAAGATCACCTGGCTGATCTTTTCCGCCTATACCATGCACAGCCTGCTGCTCTACGTGCTGGCGGTGCTGGGCGTGAGCTTGCCGCACGATATACTGCTGTACTGGCTGGACGTGGCCTGGTATGCGCTGATCGTGTTTTCCAGCAGCAGCCACAACAATCTATTCTTCCTGTTCTTTTTCTTTGCCATCCTGACCTCCTCGTTCCAGCGGGGCTTCGAGGAAGGCGCCCGCGTGACCCTGGCCTCGGCCGGCCTGTTCGCCGCCACGGCCCTGTTCGGCGAATCGGATGCGGAACTGTCGCGCCTGCTGCTGCGCACCACCTTCCTGCTGGCGCTCGGCTACATGATCGCCTACTGGGGCGGCTCGGCCATCACGCAGCGCAGCCACCTGGCCCTGCTGCGCGATGTCAGCCAGCTGTCCAATCCCCGCTTCGGCGTCGACCAGACCATCACCTCGGTGCTGGAGAAAACGCGCAGCTACTTCAACGGCAGCAGCTGCCTGCTGATCATGCAGGACAAGGGCACGCGGGGCTGGTCGCTGCGCAGCGTGCTGCAAACGGCAACGGGCGTCATGCACACCAGTTCCCTCCTCAGCGACGATGCGGCCAGCCCCTTGCTCACCTTTCCGCATGACAAGATTGCACTGTACAACCAGCCCGCCGGACTCTGGCTGCCCTGGTCAGGCGGGGCGCGCATGCAAGACCCGGACAACGGGCGCTGGCTGCGCCATGACGATGCGGCGGGCGCCCGCCTGGCCGAACTGCTCGAGGCACACGCCTTCATCAGCGCGCCGCTTCCCTTGCGCAACGGCAAGGGGCGCATCTTTGTCGTGTCCGCCACCAGCATGAGCAAGACCGACGCCCTGTTCCTCAGCCATATCGGCGCGCAGGCGTTTCCCGTCATTGAAAACATCGATCTGCTCGACCGCCTGGCGTCGCAAGCGGCCTCGCGCGAACGGGAAAAGATCGCGCGCGACCTGCACGACACGGCCGTCCAGCCATACATCGGACTGCGCCACGGCCTGGCCGCCCTGCGCAACGAAGCCACGCCCGGCAATCCGCTGCTGCCGGAGCTGGAAAAGCTGATCCTCATGTCGGGCCAGGTGATCACCGACCTGCGCAGCTATGCGCGCACGTTCAAGAACGGCCAGGTGCAAAGCGAACCGGAGCTGCTCGTCGCGCTGCGCCGCCAGGCCACGCAGATCCGCGAATTCTTCGGCATCGACATCACCCTGCATATCGAAGGCGACCTGCATATCAATGACCGCCTGGCCGCCGAGGTATTCCAGATCGTCAACGAGGGCATGAGCAATATCCGCAAGCATACGTCGGCGCGCCACGGCGCCGTCAAGCTGACCTGCGCGCAGGGGGCGCTGCACATCAGCATCGACAACGAATGCGCGGCCGCGCACGTACCCGATTTCCTGCCCGATTCGCTGGCCGAACGGGCCGCCGCCCTGGGCGGCACCGCCCGCGTCACCCACAGCCTTCTGGGCAACACTTCCGTCCAGATCGAGATTCCCATATGAATGACAGCCGCCACATGCCATCGCCCAGCCACGTCATCAGCGTCATGCTGGTGGACGACCACAAGACCATGCTGTGGGGCCTGGAACGGCTGATCGGCGGCGAGCATTCGGGCATGCGCGTGGTGGCCACGGCCTCCGACAGCGCCGAGGCGCTGGAGCTGGCCAAGGCGCTGCAGCCCGACGTGATCGTGCTGGACCTGGACCTGGGCGGCATCAGCTCGCTGGCCATCCTGCCGGCGCTGGCGCAGTGCGGCAGCACGCGCATCCTGGTGCTGACGGCCAGCCATGACCAGGCCATCCTGGACCAGACGGTGCTCAAGGGCGCGCGCGGCATCGTCAGCAAGGATGCCCCGGCGGACATGGTACTCAAGGCCATCGAAAAGGTGTATCACGGCGAGCTGTGGCTCGAGCACGCGATGCTGGGACGCATGCTCACGCAGCTGACCCAGCCCGGCGGCGGCTCGGCGCAGGCCGTCGCCGTGGCCAGCCTGACGCTGAAGGAAAGAAAGATCATCGCCGCCCTGGTGCACGGCAGCGGCACGCCCGCCAAGCTGCTGGCCGACCAGTTGTTCATCTCTGAACATACCTTGCGCAATCACCTGACCTCGATCTACCGCAAGCTGGGCGTGTACAACCGCCTGGAACTGTACGCCTACGCCACCAAGCACCACCTGGGCGAACTGCCGCCCGGCGCCTGACGCCGCTGCTCCCCCGCACGGCCGCTGCCAGGCCGCGCCTTCCCTCCCCGCCTCCCCCGCGCCAGCCACCGGCACGCCCGTGCCCGCGCGCGCCAAACTCAACCATGACAATTGTCACGAAAAAAACAAGCAGTTCCTCCTTGCAATAAAAGGAGGTTCTTCTGATGTAGATCAAAACGCCAACTTCTATAGTGGAACTACCGGAGTGCAGATCACCGCCGCAGCCCACCACGATACGGAGTACAGCATGCGTTTTGACAAGTTTCTTCCGACAGCCCTGATCACCTATTTACAGGGCAAGGAAAAGGCTGCGTTCTATCGCTATGCCCTGGTGGCGGCACTCATGGCTGTGGTGTGCATCATCGGGCTGCTGGCACTCGGAGAAAGCCCATGAAGCGGCCAGACCGACGCACCCGCAAGCAACGTTGCCAAACCGTTTTATCCACCGTAGTAGTTCAACCACCACCAGGAGTTGTCATGAACCTCATCAAAAACTTTATCCGCGAAGAAGATGGCGTCACCGCAATTGAATACGGCCTGATCGCTGCCCTGATTGCCGTCGTGATCATCGCCGCCGTCACCATCGTCGGCACGCAGCTGAAAAAGACCTTCAGCACCATCGGCACCAAGCTCACCGCCGCGAATTGAGGCGGTACTGTCCGGGCCGGCCCAGGCGCGGCCCGGACAACTTTTCCCCGCATTCCCCGGCACGCCCACCTTGACGAACGCATAGCGAGGCCCATCGTGAAATCTTTCTTCAGCCGTTTATCCGACGAGTCGGCAGTCACAGCGATCGAATACGCGCTGCTGGCGGGCCTGATCGCGGCAGTGCTGGTAATCACGATCACCCTGGTCGGCGACCAGGTCAAGCTGCTGTTTGTCTACGTCAAGGACCAAGTGGTCCTGGCCCTGTCATGAACACCCTGCGCGCCTCGCTGCGCACCCACCGCGCCCTGCTGCTGATCGTGCTGCTGTACGCCGCCGCGGCCACCGTGCTGGCCGGCAGCCTGCCCAGCCCATCGGACATCCTCAACGTGCTGGCCGGCTTCCTCGTCGCCATCCTCACGGGTCCCGTCTTCATCCTGTGCGGCTACACCATTCGCGTCATGGTGGTGCAGCGCCCGCACCGCCTGTGCCACTACCTGTACCATGACCTGCGCCGCTACCTGAGCAACGAGCGCCTGCTGCACGCGCTGCCGGCCATGCTGCTGATTCCCATCTTCGCGTCGAGCTTTACCGTCTTCAAGGCCGCCATCCCGCGCCTGCACCCCTATACCTGGGATGCCACCCTGTCCGGCTGGGACATGGCCCTGCATGGCGGCGTGGCCCCATGGGAAAGGCTGCAGCCGCTGCTGGGCCATCCGCTGGTGACGGCCCTGCTGAACTTTTCCTACCATTTCTGGTTTTTCCTGTTCTACGCCGTGCTGTACTGGCTCATCCTCGATACCCGCCGTCCGCTGCTGCGCATGCAGTTCCTGCTCAGCTTTGCACTGACCTGGATCGTGCTGGGCAGCATCATGGCCGTGCTGTTCGCCTCCGTCGGCCCCTGCTACTACGGCCACCTGCACAGCAGCGACCCGTATGCGCCGCTGATGGCCTACCTGCATGAAGCCAACCAGCACATCCCTGTCTGGGCCCTGCAGGTGCAGGAGATGCTGTGGCAAGGCTATCAAAGCAAGGGCGCGAACGGCGATCTGGGCATCTCCGCCATGCCCAGCATGCATGTGGCCACGGCCGTGCTGATGGCCATGATGGGCTGGCGGGTCAACCGCGCCACCGGGATCGCCCTGTCCGCCTTCGCCGTGCTGATCCTGCTCGGCTCCATCCACCTGGGCTGGCACTACGCCGTTGACGGCTATGTGGGCGCGGCCGGCGCCGCGCTGGTATGGCGCCTGGTGGGACGCATGCTGGGCAGCCGGGCGGCGGCGCCCGCAGTGAGCATGGCCACGGTGCCCTGCATGAGCAAGGGAGGGCTCACATCATGAACGCCCCCCTCCCCATGCTGCTGTGCCTGGCCGTGCTGGCCACCCTGCTCGCCGCCGCGCTGTGGCACGACCTGCGCACGCGCCGCATCCCCAACCGGCTGGTGCTGTGGGGCACGCTGGCGGGACTGGTCCTGAACAGCTTCGTGCCGTCCGGCGCCGGCCTGTTCGACACCCCGTTCGGCGGCCTGGGCCTGCTGCAGGCGCTGGCCGGCGCCGGCGCCGGACTGGCCCTGCTGCTGCCCATGTATCTGCTGCGCGCCCTGGGTGCCGGCGACGTCAAGCTGATGGCCATGTGCGGCGCCTTCCTCGGCCCC
Source organism: Janthinobacterium sp. GW821-FHT03A03 (assembly GCF_059421435.1). Classification (NCBI taxonomy): domain Bacteria; kingdom Pseudomonadati; phylum Pseudomonadota; class Betaproteobacteria; order Burkholderiales; family Oxalobacteraceae; genus Janthinobacterium; species Janthinobacterium sp. GW821-FHT03A03. The sequence goes on from NZ_JBWKUZ010000001.1 coordinate 296,650, forward strand.
GATGCCGTGCTGGAAGCGGCCCTGCTGACCTTCCTGTGCGGCGGCGTACTGGCGCTGGCCGCCGCGCTGGCCGGCCAGCGCCTGCGCCAGGTGCTGAAGAACACCTATCACATGATGCTGGGCGCGCTGCTGCACAGCCTGGCCGGCGGCGCCGCCACCATCGCCGAGCCGCCGCCCGCCACCGGCAAGCTGGCCTACGCCTTTGCCATCGCCAGCGGCACCGGCTTGCAGATACTCCTGCATTACACGCACCTGTGGAGCTTGCGCTGACAAGCGCCGCTCCGGTCACCCCCACTAAAGGACATGATCATGGATACCCTCGCCACCCTGTGCCACTCCCGACGCGCCAGCCTGCTCACCAGCATCACCATGGCCGGCCTGTGGACGATCTTTGCCACTGCCCACGTGGTGGGCTACCTGCACAGCGGCGACTGGAGCTATCTGCTGTTCTGCGCCGCCGAAACCCTGGCAGCCCTGTTCTTCATCGTGCGCTCGGCCCCCGTCAGCGTCTCCACCGATGCGGGCGACTGGCTGCTGGCCATCGGCGCCACCTTCGCCCCCTTCCTCTTCGCGCCATCCGACATGGCCATCTGGCCCGGCGCGCGTTACCTGCTGGCCGTCGGCAGCCTGCTGCAGATCGCCGGCCTGCTGTCGCTGAACCGCAGCTTCGGCCTGGTCGCGGCGCAGCGCGACATCAAGACGGGCGGCGTCTACCGCGTCATCCGCCATCCGCTGTATGCCAGCTACCTGATTTCCCTGAGCGGCTACCTGCTGGCCAATACCTCGGCCGCCAATACCGTGACCTATGTCGCGACGATCTCGATGCTGGTGGCGCGCCTGCTGCGCGAAGAGCGCTTCCTGGCCACCGACGTGCGCTACCGCGTCTACATGCGCCAGGTGAAGTACCGCCTGCTGCCCTTCATTTTCTGATATCCGTCCATCCGAGCAAGAGGAGTACACATCATGCCTGACACCTACCCAGAACGCAGCGACGGCGGCGGCATCGAGCCGGCGGCCAGGCGCGCGCCACGCACGGTCGAGGAAACGGGACTGCCGTTCCTGTTCCTGGTCGAACTGCTGGTCAAAATACTCTTCCTGCGCGGCCAGGTCGGCCTGCCGGCGTTGTCGACCCACGTGAAGCTGGGCGCCGGCGTGCTCGAACCGCTGCTCGCCTTCATGCGTGCCGAAAAGCTGTGCGAAGCGCGCCGCAACGGCAGCAGCGGCACCGACGCCGACCTGTACTACCAGCTGGGCGACCAGGGCCGCCTGCGCGCCGCCGAGTACATGCGCCGCAATGCCTACAGCGGGCCCGCCCCCGTCACCCTGGCCGACTACAGCAACCAGGTGCTGGCGCAAAGCGTGGCGCACATGCATGTCACCCGCGACGACGTGCTGCGCGAATTTCGCGACGTGGTGGCCAGTTCGGCGGTGCTCGACCAGCTGGGCGCGGCCATGAACTCCGGACGCGCCCTGTTCTTCCACGGCCCGGCCGGCAGCGGCAAGAGCTATCTGGCCGAGCGCCTGAACGGCCTGCTCAGCGGCGCCATCGCCCTGCCGCATGCCGTGATGGTCGACGGCGAAGTCCTGCCCTTCCTCGACCCCATGCTGCACACCCTGTCGAACAAGGGCTCCGTACCGTCCGACCCGCGCTGGGTGCGCACGCAGCGCCCCGCCGTGCTGACGGGCGGCGAACTGACGCTCGACATGCTGGACCTGCAATTCGACCAGGGCGCCCGCCTGTACCAGGCGCCGCCGCACCTGAAGGCCAACAACGGCATCTTCATCATCGACGACCTGGGCCGCCAGCGCTGCTCGCCGGTGGAATTGATGAACCGCTGGATCGTGCCGATGGCGCGCCACATCGATTACCTGTCGCTGCACACGGGCTACAAATTCCCCGTGCCCTTCGACGTGATCGTGGTGTTTTCGTCGAATCTGGCGCCGCAGCAGCTGGCCGACGACTCCTTCCTGCGCCGCATCGGCTACAAGATCCATGTGGGTCCGTTGAGCGCCTACCACTACCTGGCCGTGTTCCGCAACACCTGCGCACAGCTGGGCATCAATTACGACGAAGCCTCGTACACCTATCTGCTGCACCTGCACAGCCTCTACAAGCGGCCCCTGCTGGCCTGCTATCCGCGCGACATCCTCGCGCAGGTCTGCGACCAGGCACGTTATGAAGACCACCCGGCACGCCTGTCCCCGGAAGTCCTGTTCTGGGCATGGGAAAACTATTTCGGCAGCGATGACGACCTTGCAAGCACACACACCGGACCGGCAGCGGTCCAGCACAAAGGGGAAGCAAAATGAGAAACGCACGCGCTCTGACGATGATGGCCATTGCGGTCATCCTGGCGTTCGCCGCGGTCATCGTGGCCGCGCGCTGGATCAATGCCCAAGCCTCGGGCAACATCAACAAGGTGGCCGTGGCCCAGGTCGACATCAGCCTGGGGGCACGCATCACGCCCGACATGGTACGCATGGTGGACTGGCCGTCGAATGCGCTGCCGCCTGGCGCCATCAACGATCCGAAACTGCTGGAAACGCGCGTCACGCGCACCAGCATCCAGCATGGCGAACCGATCATGGAAGGCAAGCTGGCGCCTCCGGGCACCCAGGGCGGCCTGTCCGCCGTCGTCGCCGAAGGCAAGCGCGCCATGACCGTGCGCGTCAATGATGTGGTAGGCGTGGCCGGCTTCGCCCTGCCCGGCAACTTCGTCGACATCCTCGTCAACACCCAGGGCGAAGGCGCCCGCAAGACGCCGGACCGCGATCCGAACATTTCCAAGATCGTGCTCGAACGCATACTCGTGCTGGCCATCGCCCAGGAATCGAACCGCGACGACACCAAGCCCAAGGTGGTCAACGCCGTGACCCTGGAACTGACGCCGGAGCAGGCGGAAAAACTCGACCTGGCGCGCAGCGTGGGCACCCTGTCGCTGGTGCTGCGCAACCAGGTCGAGGACAAGCCCGTCAACACGGATGGCGCCACCAAGACCAGCTTGCTCGACGAAAAAGTCGCCGCCGCGGCCCCCGCCGCCATGGTGCAAGCCAAACCGGCGCCACGCCGCCGTCCTGTCGCCGCGCCAGCGCCGCAGGCCGGCCCCCGCATCGATGTCATCAAGGGGCTGGAACGCAGCTCCCAACAATTCTAACCTGCACCAGAGGAGTCATGCCATGAGCACAAATTGCACAGCAAGCGGAAGCCGGGTACTGAGCCTGGCGCTTGCCCTCGCCATGATCGGCGCCCTGGCGCCCCAGGCGCACAGCGAACCAGTCGCCGCTACCGCCACCGCCGTTGCCGCCGAAGCCGGCGCCGCCAGGAGCAGCCGCGCCGCCGCCCGTCCCAAGGCCACGCCGCCGCAAAGCGAATCGCGGGCCGGACGTACCGAGATGGCGCCGCAAATGACCCTGGCCGAAGGCAAGTCGACCCTGATGCGCCTGCCGTTTGCGGCCAGCCGCATGTCCGTCGGCGACCCGCGCATCGCCGACGTGATCCTGCTCAACCCCAGCGAAGTCTACCTGCTGGGACGCTCCGTCGGCACGACCAACCTGATCCTGTGGAACAAGAACAACGACGCCACCATCATCGACCTGGCCGTCGGCATCGACAGCAGCAGCCTGCAGGCGCGCATGAGCGAATTGCTGCCGAATGAAAAGAATATCCACATCACCGTGGCAGGCGACACCCTGATCCTGTCGGGCATGGTCAGCGATGCCGTGAAGGCCGACCAGGCCCTGTCGCTGGCGAACGCCTACGTGCAGCGCAGCGCGCGCAGCAGCTCCGCCGGCTCCGGCGCCGCGCCTGCCGCCCCTGCCGCCGGCGCAGCGGCCGCCACCCCCGCGGCCACGCCCGATGCCGCCACGCCGCGCGTGATCAACCTGCTGTCGATCGCCGCGCCGCAGCAGGTGATGCTGGAAGTGAAGGTGGCCGAAGTGTCGAAAGTGCTGGTCGACCAGCTGGGCGCCAGCCTGGGCATCAACAAGACCATCGGCAGCTGGTCGTACTCGCTGCTGTCCAGCCTGCTCAGCAACAATCCCAGCGGCTTGAGCGGCGCCAGCAAGAACAACTTCTTCAACCTCGACGCGCAAAAGCGCGACGGCCTGATCAAGGTACTGGCCGAGCCGAACATCATGGCCATCAGCGGCCAGGAAGCGAGCTTCCTGGCGGGCGGCAAGATCTTCATCCCCGTCAGCCAGACCAACAACGGCGGCGTGCCGACGATCACGCTGGAAGAGAAGGAGTTCGGCGTGGCCGTGAAATTCACGCCCACCGTACTCGAAGGGGGCCGCATCAACCTGAAGGTGGCGCCGGAAGTGTCCGACCTGAACAAGGACGGCATCGGCATCACCGCCACCGGCATCTCGACGACGGCCATCCTGCCCTCGTTCACGACGCGGCGCGCCACCACCACGGTGCAGCTGTTCGACGGCCAGAGCTTCGCCATCGGCGGCTTGATCAAGAACAACGTGACGAGCAACATCAAGGCTTTGCCGGGCCTGGGCGAAGTGCCCGTGCTGGGCGCCCTGTTCCGCAGCACGGACTTCCAGACGGACCGCACCGAGCTGGTCTTCATCATCACGCCGCACCTGGTCAAGCCGCTGCCGGCCGACTACAAGCTGCCCACCGACGAGTATGTGCAGCCGACGCGCGGCGACATGTTCATGCAAGGAAAAATGGAAGGCACCGCGCCCGCCGCCGCCCCCGCAGCGGCACAGGTACCAGTACCAGCGGCCCCCATGCAGCCGCAAGCGGCCGCGCCCCAGCCTGCCGCCGCCGGCTTCGACCTCAAATAGGAGAACACCATGAAAACCGCACATTGCCTGCCCTGCGCCGCCCTGCTGTCGCTGCTGTCCCTGCTGGCCGGCTGCGCCGCCACCACCACGCCCGTGCTCGATTCGCATTTCGGCGAATCGGTGGCCCTGCTCAAGGCGCAGCAGATCATGTATCCGGACGCCTACCGCAACATGGACCCCGTCAGCGGCATGGACGGCAAATCCGGCGTGAGCGCCTACCAGCGCTACCAGAAATCGTTCAGCACGCCGGAACCGCAGACCAACGTCTTCGCCATCGGCGTCGGCTCGCGCCAGTAAGCGTCCGCCACGCGGCGAACTTCCCCCAGGCCACCAGGAGAAACACATGCACACCCCATTTCGCAGGCACGACAAGCAGCAGGGCGCGATCGCCATCGTGCTCGGGTTGACCCTGGTGGTGCTGTTCGCCATGGGCGGCCTGGTGCTGGACCTGGGCCACCTGTACATCGCCAAGGCCGAACTGCAGAACGGCGCCGACAGCGCCGCCCTGGCAGGGGCCATGGAACTCAATCAAAGCGCGGCCGGCATCGACAATGCACAGACCCAGGCCATCGCCATCGCGCAGAAGAACCGCTACGACTTTTCCACCACGCTCACCATCACGGCCGCCAACATCAGCTTCGGCCCCGGCCCCGACGGCCCCTGGTCATCCGGCGCCAGCGCCCGCACCAGCCCCCAGGGCCAGACCTTCATCCGCGTCGACACGGGCAGCAAGACCTTCGCCACCTACCTGATGGGCATCGCCGGCATCGCCAGCACCAGCACCTCGGGCGTGGCGGTGGCGGGCCGTTTCGTCAACGACGTCACGCCGATCGGCGTGTGCGCCGTCGATCCGGCCAACAAGACGGCGCAATACACGTATCCGGCCGCCCCCGCCGGCACGGGGCTGACGGAGCTGGTGGAATTCGGCTTTCGCCGCGGCGTCACCTACAATCTGTTCGGCCTCAATCCGCTGGGCGGCTCGTCCGACCCCTATCTGATCAATCCCGTCGACGCGCCGCCCGGTAGCTGCAGCGCTTCGCACGCGAGCGCTGCCTCCACCGCGCCGTTCATGTGCACGGGCAGCAGCGCCGTCATCACCAGCGGCACGGGCCAGGTCTACACGAACACGGGTCTGACAGCCTCGCTGGCCGCCTCGCTCAACTCGCGCTTCGACGATTATTCCTCGCCCTCAGTGTGCGATCCCGCGTCGGCCCCGCCCGACACCAACATCAAGGAATATCCTTGCGTGGGCAGCTCGCCGTGCGCCGCCAGCGCCGCCAACTCGCCACCCACCGGCTGGATGCAGCCAGGCGCGAGCACCGTGCCGAGCCAGCAGTCGGTCAGCCTGGCCGGCAACAAGCCGAACTACCGCCTGCCGCCGACCTTCACGACGCCCGTGACGGCCGCCCAGGCGCAGTTCGCCGGCTACGGCGTGCTGTGGTCCTACGGCCCGGCCTACCAAAGCAATGGCGCCACCCCGGCCAAGGCCGGCACGGCGTACAGCGTCACGGACGGCAACGCCAATCCCATGTACAACACCACCAAGGCGAACTACTTCGACACGGCCAGCTACCCGGTCAGCGCCGGCGCCGGCTTCCCCGCCGGCACGCCGCCGTCGCCGTACAACCAGACCAGCGGCCCCACGTTCCAGGCGCCATCGGTGGCCCATCCGGGCCAGCGCAACCGGCGCATCCTCAACGTGGTGCTGGTCGACTGCCGCACGGCGCCCGTGGGGCCGGCTTCGTGCGGCAGCATCAACGCGGTCGGCATCGGCAAGTTCTTCATGACGATGAAGGCCGATTTCAGCGGCGGCACCAAGCGCCTGGACGTCGAGTTCGCGGGCCTGATCGAGCCCGTGCCCAATTCCGAAATCAAGCTCTACAAGTGAGGCGGCCATGCGTACTCCCATTTCCCATCTCAGGCAACGCGGCGGCGCCGCCGTCGAATTCGGCATCGTGCTGGCCCTGCTGGTGACCCTGCTGGCCGGCATCTTCGGCTTCGGCCGCGCCTTCTGGTACTACGACGCGCTGACCAAGGCCACGCGCGACGCGGCGCGCAATATGTCCGTCAAGGCCAAGGCCAGCATCGCCTCGCAGGGCGTGCCCGCCGCCAAGCAGACGGTCGTCGACGCGGCCACCAGCGCCGGCATCAGCGGCTTCACCACGGCCAACGTGACGGTCACCTGCCTGGACGCGAGTTTCGGCGACAGCAGCTGCACCGACGGCACGGCGCCCGGCGGCATCCGCGTCGAGGTCGTCAACTACACGCTGTCGGTCGGCCAGTACCTGCCCTTCGTGATCGGCGCGGCCACCAGCTACACCACGCCGCTGGCGCCGCGCACCACCATGCGCTACATGCTGTAAGGAGAACGCCATGCGCCATCGCCTCCCCCCCACCACCCGGGCCGGCCGCCAGCAAGGCGCCGCCGCCGTCGAATTCGCCCTGGTGGCGCTGCTGTTTTTCACGCTGCTGTTCGCCATCCTGGAATTCGGCCGCCTGCTGTACCTGTACAACACGGTGCAGGAAGTGAGCCGCCGCGCCGCGCGCGAGGCGGTGGTGCGCTGGATCGACCAGACCGACGCCGTCAAGACGCTGGCCCTGTTCGGCGGCACGGCCCTGCCGGCCGCGCCCGAGGTTACGGCGGCCAACATCACCATCAGCTACCTGAACAAGAGCGGCGCCGAGGTGACCCTGGCGCCGGCCGACCCCGGCGACAACCTGTCGGCCTGCGGCGACATCACGCGCACGGCCAGCTGCATCGACAGCGTGCGCGTATCGATCGACAACGTCAGCTACACGCCGATGGTCAGCCTGTTCGGTTTTCTCAATTTCGCCCTGCCCGCCTCGGTGGTCGTCATGCACGCCGAAAGCCTGGGTTTCCAGATCAACTGAACGCCATTACCGGGAGCACCAAGTGAATATCGTCATCGTTTCGAAGAATGAAGCCCAGCTCAAGCGGCTGACCCGCTTGCTGCGCGAACGCAGCACCGCCGACCGCGTCTCGCTGCTGGCGAGCACGCCGGACATGTTCGACAACGGCGTCACGCCGGACCTGCTGCTGCTGGAACAGGAGCACATCGGCGAGGACGAGCTGGAGCGGCTCGAGCTGCTGGGCGGGCGCCACCCTAACCTGGCCATCATCGTGCAATGCCCGCAGCAAAGTCCGCAATTCCTGCTGCGCTCGATGCGCGCCGGCGTGCGCGAAGTGCTGCCGCCCGACGACGATGCCGCATTGTGCGCGGCGCTGCGCCGCATCGAGGAGAAGCTGCAGAAGCAGGTCACGCGCAAGGGCCAGGTGCTGGCCTTCGTCTCGTGCAAGGGCGGCAGCGGCGCCACCTTCATCGCCGCCAATCTCGGCTATGCGCTGGCCGCCGGCGAACAGCGCAAAGTGGCGCTGCTTGACCTGAACCTGCAATTCGGCGACGCCGCCCTGTTCGTCTCGGACCACAAGCCGGCCACCACCCTGTCGCAGCTGTCGCAACAGATCGTACGCCTCGACGCTTCGCTGCTGAACGCCAGCATGATCCAGATCACGCCCTCCTACAGCGTGCTGGCCGCCGCCGACGATCCGGCCCATGCGGCCGACATCGAGGCCGACCATATCGACCGCCTGCTGACCCTGGCGCGCAGCCAGTACGACTACATCGTGCTCGACGTGGGGCGCGGCCTGGACGCCGTCAGCGTGCGCGCGCTGGACCGCGCCGACCTGATCTTCCCCGTGCTGCAGGCAACCCTGCCGTACGTCCGCGACGGCAAGCGCCTGCTCGACGTGTTCCGCGGCCTCGGCTACCGCGAAGACAAGATCCGCCTGATCCTGAACCGCTATGCCAGCAGCGACAGCATCCGCGTGGCCGACCTGGAAGCGGCGTACGGCAAGCACGTCTACAAATCCATCCCCAACCACTACGAGGCGGTGGCGGCCTCCGTCAGCCAGGGCGTGCCCATCCTCAAGCTGGCGCCGCACAATCCCGTCTCGCGCGCCCTGCAGGAACTGGCCGCCAGCCTGGCCGGCGAGACCCCGCCGGCCGCGCAAGGCTGGGTGGCGCGGCTGCTGGCGCGCGCCTGATTCCCCCCATTCACCGGAGACCGACCATGACTGCCGAAAAACTCACCCTGCGGGACCGCCTGGGCTATGCCCAGGATGACGCCAGCCTGAATGACGGCGCCGCGCATCAGGGCGCAGCCAGCCAGAGCTACCAGCAATTGAAGCACCGCACCCACCAGGCCCTGCTCGACCGCGTCGACCTCGAAGGCATGCAGCGCCTGTCGCGCGAGCAGATCCGCGAGGAGCTGAAAATCCTCGTCAGCGACGTGCTCACGGAAGACAATGTGGTCATCAACGACCTGGAACGGCGCTCGCTGATCCGCGACATCCAGGACGAGGTGCTGGGCTTCGGCCCGCTCGAACCGCTGCTGGCCGATCCCAGCGTGTCCGACATCCTCGTCAACACCTACCGCCAGGTGTATGTCGAACGCCATGGCCGCCTGGAACTGAGCGACATCTGCTTCACGGACGACGCCCACCTGATGAAAATCATCGACAAGATCGTCTCGCGCGTGGGCCGCCGCATCGACGAATCGAGCCCGATGGTCGATGCGCGCCTGCCCGACGGCTCGCGCGTGAACGCCATCATCCCGCCGCTGGCCATCGACGGCCCCGTGATGTCGATCCGGCGCTTCTCGGCCCAGCCCCTGCGCCTGGCCGACCTGATGCTGAAACACAGCCTGACCGAGGAAATGAGCACCGTCCTGCAGGCGCTGGGCAAGGCCAAGATGAACATCCTGATCTCGGGCGGCACGGGCAGCGGCAAGACCACCATGCTCAACGCGATTTCCGGCTTCATCAGCGCGGCCGAGCGCATCGTCACCATCGAGGATGCGGCCGAGCTGCAGATGCAGCAGCCGCACGTGGTGCGCCTGGAAACGCGCCCGCCGAACATCGAGGGCAAGGGCGAGGTGACGCAGCGCGCGCTGGTGCGCAATGCCCTGCGCATGCGTCCCGACCGCATCATCCTGGGCGAGGTGCGCGGCGCCGAGGCGCTCGACATGCTGGGCGCCATGAACACGGGCCACGAAGGCTCGATGGCCACCATCCACGCCAACACCCCGCGCGATGCGCTGACGCGGCTGGAAAACATGATCAGCATGGCCTCGGCCGCCCTGCCCGTGAAAGCCATGCGCCAGCAGATCAGCTCGGCCATCAGCGTGGTGGTGCAGGTGTCGCGCCTGACGGACGGCAAGCGCAAGGTCACGTCGATCCAGGAAATCACGGGCATGGAGGGCGAAATGATCACCATGCAGGAGATCTTCACCTTCCGCCAGACGGGCATCGGCGAGGACGGCACGGTGCAGGGGCATTTCCATGCCAGCGGCGTGCGCCCCCGCTTCCTCGAGCGCCTGCGCGCCTTCGGCATCAGCCTGCCGGAGACCCTGTTCGATCCTGCCCGCCAGTACCACTAAGGAGAACGCCATGGACTATCTTTACTACGTATTCGCCATCCTGACCTTCATCGCCGTGGTGCTGCTGATCGAGGGCCTGTACCTGGCGTGGAACAGCGCGCGCGGCCCGGAGGCGGAAAAGGTCGCGCGCCGCCTGCGCATCATGTCGGCCGGCGCGCATGGCGAGACGGGCAGCTCGATGATCAAGAAGCGCCTGCTGAGCGATACCCCGGCCCTGCAGCGCCTGCTGCTCAGCGTGCCCCGGGTGCACGCGCTCGACCGCCTGCTGGAACAGTCGGGACTGACCTGGAGCGTGGCCAGCTTCGCCGGCGTGATGCTGGCCTCGGCCGGCGCCGCGTTTCTGCTGCTTAGCTATTTCAACGTGCCGTGGGCGCTGCGCCTGCCGCTGGCGGCCGGCGCAGCCCTGCTGCCGCTGCTGGTGGTCTTGCGCGCCAAGGCCAAGCGCCTGCAGCGCATCGAGCAGCAATTGCCCGACGCGCTGGACCTGATGGCGCGCGCCCTGCGGGCCGGCCACGCCTTTCCCACGGCCCTGAAGATGGTCGGCGATGAAATGAACGCGCCGCTGGCCGTGGAATTTCGCGCCACCTTCGATGAAGTCAATTTCGGCATCGCCATGCAGGACGCCCTGATGAACCTGGCCACGCGCGTGCCCAGCACCGACCTGCGCTATTTCGTCATCGCCGTGCTGATCCAGCGCGAAACGGGCGGCAACCTGGCCGAACTGCTCGACAGCATCAGCCGCATCATCCGTGAACGCATCAAGCTGCTGGGGCAGGTGCGCGTGCTGTCGGCCGAGGGCCGGCTGTCGGCCTGGATCCTGTCGCTGCTGCCCTTCGGCGCGGCCGCCATGATCCACCTGACCAACCCGCAATTCCTGGAAATGCTGTTTGTCGATCCCGGTGGCCGCAAGATGCTGATCGGCGCCCTGCTGCTGATGGTATGCGGCGTCTTTGTCATGCGCAACATCATCCGCATCCGCGTCTGAGCCCGCAAGGAGAACTCTCATGAATCCCGTGAATATTGCCTTTCTCGCCCTGCTCTTCATTGCCGTGTTCGGCACAGCGCTGGTCGCCCTGCGCAGCTTTTCGCCGGACCCGCTGCGCCAGCGCCTCGACAACGCCGCCGGCAAGGCGCCGCCGTCGCCGGGCGCCTCGGCACCCAACCCCTGGCTGGCGCGCATGGTGCGCCTGACGGGACCGCTGGCAAAACTGTCGCTGCCTGACCAGGGCTGGGAAAACTCGGCCATGCGCCGGCGCTTCATGAATGCCGGCCTGCGCCAGGCTTCCACGCCCATCCTGTTCTTTTCCGCCAAGACCATGCTGGCCATCGGCCTGCCGCTGCTGCTGTTCCTGGGGCTGAGCGCATCGGGCCATCAGATGGCCGGCAAGGCGATCCTGTTCTGGCTGCTGATGGTGGCCGCCGTTGGCTATTACCTGCCCAATATTGTGCTGGCGCAAATGATCAAGCGGCGCCAGCGCGATATCTTCGAAAGCTTTCCCGATGCGCTGGACCTGATGACGGTGTGCGTGGAGGCGGGCCTGGCCATGGATGCGGCGCTGGCCCGCGTCGCCGCCGAAATCGCCCTGAAAAGCACGGTGCTGGCCGAAGAACTGCACCTGGTGATACTGGAGCTGCGCGCCGGCAATACCAAAGAGCGCGCCCTGCGCAACCTGGCCCTGCGCACGGGGGTCGAGGATGTCGACGCGCTGGTGGCCATGCTGATCCAGGCCGAACGCTTCGGCACCAGCATCGCCGCCTCGCTGCGCGTGCAATCGGACCAGCTGCGCACCAAGCGCCGCCAGCGCGCCGAGGAAGAGGCGGCAAAGATCGCCCTCAAGCTGCTGTTTCCGCTGATTTTCTTCATCTTTCCCTCGCTGCTGGTCGTCCTGATGGGACCAGCCTTCCTGCAAATCTACCGCGTGCTCCTGCCCAGCATGGGCAGCGGCAGCTGACCGGAGAATCGCCATGTCACAGCACACCTCATTGATGCTCATGCTGGCCTGCGCCGGCCTGCTGCCCGCCTGCGGCAACCTGCCCGCCCCGGCCAGCAACGCCAGCCGCGCTATGCCGCCCCAGGCGCGCAGCGACGGCAGTCCCGCCACGCGCGCCGCCGCATACTGCAAGCTGGGCAAGCGCATGCAGGAACTGGGCGACCCGCGCGCGGCGCTGGCCGCCTACCACGAAGCGCTGCTGCTCGAACCTGCCTCGCCGGACGCGCGCAATGGCGCCGCCGTGCTGCAAGCCCAGATGGGCCAGCTGGAAACGGCGCGCGCCTTGCTGCAGGCGCTGGTACAGGAAGCTCCGACGGCCAGGACCTACAACAACCTCGGCTACGTGCTGTACCTGCAGGGCGACTACGCCCAGGCGGCCACCCTGCTGCGCCAGTCGCTGCAGCTCGACAACAGCCAGCAGCCGGCGCGCGCCAACCTGGAGCTGGCCATCGCGGCGCTGGGACGCAGCGTCAGCACGCTCGACACGGCCACGGCGGCCATCGCGCCCGATCTGGCGCCAGCGCCCGTACCCGGCGCCCCTGCCACGCGCCTGCAGCTGACGCAGTTGCAGCCCAACATCTTTGTGCTGGGCTGGCGCGACGCGCCCACAGTGAGCAGCGCCCCCATGCAGGCCGGCATCGCAAAGGCCGCGCCAGCGCCGACGGCGGCGCCGGCCAACAAGGCCAGGCTGGAAGTGATCAACGGGAATGGCGAAGCGGGCATGGCCGCGCGCATGCGCAAGCTGCTGGGCGGCATGGGCATCGCCGTCTTCAGGCTGGGCAACCAGCGCCCGTACGGGCAGCAGGCCAGCAGCATCGTCTACCGGCCCGGCCATGCCGTCGACGCGGCCGCGCTGGCAAGGGCGCTGGGCGGCATGCCGCAATTGCAGGCGGAGAAGGACGACGGCACGGGTATCGGCAGCAACGCCGACCTGCGTCTGTTGCTGGGCAAGGATGCCGTGGCGGTCGCCGGCTTGCGCGCGCCGGCGCCGCTGCTGGCGTCGAACCTGGCGCCCTAGCAGCGCTTAGCGGGGCAACAGCCGGCGGTCGGCCGGGTCGAGCAAAAAGCGCTGCAGGATGTCCTGCAGCTGCGGCAGCTGTGCCACATAGGCGGGAATGCCCAGCTGGCGCGCGCCGAAGTAGTGGGCGATGATGTCGCCTTGCTGCTCCATGTTGAAATCGGACAAAGTCCCGCCAGCGCCCGCATCATAGCGGTAGGCACGCTGGCCGATATAGCCGCCGCGCAGCGCCAGCAGCACGCCATGCAGCAGCACGCCGTAGCCGAGCTGGTACTGCCACACGTGCACCATTTCATGGATGAAGAACAGCTTGCCGCCATTGCTTTCGCGGGAAAAGTCGTCACGGTACTGGGCCGGCATGAAATGCAGGCTGCCGCGCGGCGTCATGGCCGTGTTCTGGTCCTGCAGGCCGAACGGCAAAAAGGAACCGCGCACCACGCGCACGCGCGCGTAGTCGATGGCGTCGCGAAAGACGCTGCGGGCCATGGCGGTTTCGCCGATGGTGAGCGGGCGGCGCAGCACGCGCATGACACTCCGTCGGAAGAAAGAAGCGGCAAGTATGAAAGCTTGCCGGATCCTATAACTGCAAGTACCTGACAGAAGCGTAGCGAGCGGCAGTGATTTGTGGCCAAGAAGCGCAACCGTGCTGAAGCACGGTGAGCATCGCAGGCCGCAAAGCGCGACGCGCAGTAGCTTATGTCAGGTACGACTAAGCCGAGCGCAGGCCGCTGGCTGCTTTCGCGATTTCCGTGATGCGGTCCCAGTTGCCGGCCGCGATCGCGTCTTTCGGCGTCAGCCACGAGCCGCCCACGCAGGCGACGTTCTTGCACGCCAGGAACTGCGATGCCGTCTCTTGCGAGATGCCGCCCGTCGGGCAGAACGTGATGTCCGGCAGCGGGCCGTAGATCGCATTGAGCATGCCGATGCCGCCCGCCGGCACGGCCGGGAACAGTTTCAGCTGCTGGAAGCCGTTTTCGCGCGCCGCCATCACTTCGCCGGGCGTCATCACGCCTGGCAGCAGGGGCAGGCCGCTGCTTTTCGCCGCCGCCACCAGGGCCGACGTCAGGCCTGGCGAGACGCCGAAGACGGCGCCCGCATCGCGCGCCTGGGCGAATTCCTCGGGACGCGTCAAGGTGCCGACGCCGACGATGGCGCCCGGCACGGCCGACATGGCGCGGATCGCTTCGAGGCCGTGCCTGGTGCGCAGGGTCACCTCCAGCACGCGGATGCCGCCCGCCACCAGCGCGCGCGCCAGCGGTACGGCGTGGTCAGGGTCGTCGATCGCAATCACGGGGATCACGCTCGAGGTGCGCATAATTTCCAGTAGTGTCATGGTCATCTCTTATTTCCTAGCCAAAAAGTCTTCATCGGAACCCGGTACGGTATCGCCGACATTGTCGGCGTCGTGCAAGGCGACGGTGGTGGGAATCGGCGACGGCAGGCCGAAGGTGGTGGCACCTTCTTCCGCCGCGCTGACGGTGGAACGGAACATGGAAAACAGCTCGCGGCCCATGCCGACGTGGTTCGGCGACAGGTCGGCCGTGACCAGCGAACGCGCATGCCAGACGTCGGCCGGCACCAGCGCCTCCAGTACGCCCGTGAAGGCGTCGAGGCGGATGATGTCGCCGTCGCGCACCAGGCCCAGGGGGCCGCCGGCGAGGATTTCAGGCGAGACGTGGATGGCGGCCGGCACCTTGCCCGACGCGCCCGACATGCGGCCATCCGTGACCAGCGCCACGTGGCGGCCAGCATCCTGCAGGTTGGCCAGCGCCGGGGTCAGCGCATGCAGTTCCGGCATGCCATTGGCGCGCGGGCCCTGGAAGCGCAGCACGGCGACGAAATCGCGGTCCAGCGTGCCGGCCTTGTAGGCGGCCATGAAGTCTTCCTGCGAATTGAACACCAGCGCCGGCGCTTCGACCGTGCGGTGCTGCGGCTTGACGGCCGAGACCTTCATCACGGCGCGGCCCAGGTTACCCGCCACCAGCACCATGCCGCCGTCCGGCGCGAACGGGTTCGAGGCCGGGCGCAGCACGTTTTCGTCGGCGCTGGCCACCGGCGCGTCTTTCCAGAAGACCGTGCCGTCTTCGCCCAGGAACGGCTCCATGCAGTGCGCGCGCAAGCCGTGCCCCAGGATGGTGTTGACGTCCTCGTGCAACAGGCCCGCATCGAGCAGTTCGCGGATCAGGTAACCGGTGCCGCCGGCCGCGTGGAAATGGTTCACGTCGGCGTCGCCGTTCGGGTAGATGCGCGTGAGCATCGGCACGATGGCCGACAGTTCATTGAAATCGTTCCAGTCGATGACGATGCCGGCCGCCTTGGCGATCGCTACCAGGTGCAGGGTGTGGTTGGTCGAACCGCCCGTGGCCAGCAAGCCGACGACGGCGTTGACGATACATTTCTCGTCAACAATATGGCCAACTGGCAAATAACTGGCGCTTTGCGCCGTGATGCCGGCCGCGCGCTGGGCGGCGGCCCTGGTGAGCGCATCGCGCAGCGGCGTGTTCGGCGTGATGAAGGCGGCGCCCGGCAAGTGCAGGCCCATGACTTCCATCAGCATCTGGTTGCTGTTGGCGGTACCGTAGAAGGTACAGGTGCCGGCGCCATGGTAGGCCTTCGATTCGCCTTCAAGCAAGTCTTCGCGCGTGGCCTTGCCTTGCGCATACAGCTGGCGCACCTTGGCTTTTTCCTGGTTCGACAGGCCCGACGTCATCGGACCGGCCGGCACGAAGACGGCCGGCAAGTGGCCGAAGTGCAACGCACCGATCAGCAGGCCCGGCACGATCTTGTCGCACACGCCCAGGTACAGGGCGGCGTCGAACATATTGTGCGACAGCGCCACGGCCGTCGACATGGCGATGGTGTCGCGCGAGAACAGCGACAATTCCATGCCCGGCTGGCCCTGCGTCACGCCATCGCACATGGCGGGCACGCCGCCAGCGAACTGGGCGACGGCGCCCACTTCGCGTACGGCTTGCTTGATAATCTGCGGGAAGCCTTCGAAGGGCTGGTGCGCCGACAGCATGTCGTTGTACGACGAGACGATGGCCACGGACGGCTTCTTGTATTCTTTCAGCGACAGCTTGTCGTTGGCGGGAAAGGCGGCAAAGCCATGCGCCAGGTTGGTGCACGACAGCGCGCCGCGCTGCACGCCCTGGATGCGGGCCGCATCCAGGTGCGCCAGGTAGGCGCCGCGCGATGGCCGGCTGCGCGCGATGATGCGCGCTGTTACGGATTCGACTACTGGATGCAGCGCCATATGGATTTCCTTAAAAATGAGTATTTCGTGAAATTTTACTACAAAATGGTGAAGAAGAAGCACTCTTGCATGGGCCGGCAACAGAAATAAACCACGGCTTGCGGCTTTTCAACGCCACGCCGGAAAATATCGTGCCTCCAGCAGCTGCCAACATCTCTCTTGTGTCACTGGCGCAATCCCTGAAAAAAGCACAACAAAATCGGCTCCCCGCCACAAACTGTAGTGAAATTACGTTTTTCTGATGTATTATTCTCACACCAACGCCGGCACCCCGTTCGCCACGATGAACGCGCCGTGCCCCTTTCAACCGAGACAAGCACCCAAGCCGACCGCCATGCGCCAGCCAGCACCTACTCCTGCCATTACCGCCACCGCCAGTTTCCAGTCCCTGCAAGCGCATAGCGCCAGCCTGCGCGAAGTGCATCTGCGCCAGCTGTTCGCGGCCGACCCCGCGCGCTTTTCCAGCATGACAGTCGATGCGGCCGGCCTGCTGCTCGATTACTCGAAGAACAGGGTCGACAGCACCGCCATGCGCTTGCTGATGGACCTGGCCCGCGAGCGCGGCGTGGAAGCGCAGCGCGAAGCCATGTTCACTGGCGAGAAAATCAATCTTACCGAACATCGGGCCGTTCTGCATACGGCCTTGCGCGCGCCGCGCGGCACGCAACTGGTGGTCGATGGCCAGGATATCGATGCCGACGTGCAAGATGTGCTGCAGCGCGTGAAGGCGTTTACGGACAAGGTGCGCAATGGCAGCTGGCTCGGCTACACGGGCAAGCCGATTTGCGACATCGTCAATATCGGCATCGGCGGCTCGGACCTGGGTCCGAAAATGGCTTGCCTGGCGCTGCGCTCGTATGCCAACCCCGGCCTGGAAATGCACTTTGTTTCCAACGTCGACGGTCACGACATGGAAGCGACCCTGTCGAAAGTCGATCCGGAAACGACCTTGTTCATCGTGGCCTCGAAAACCTTTGTTACCGCTGAAACCATGCTCAACGCCAACACGGCGCGCGCCTGGTTCCTGCTCGAAGGCGAAGAGCAAGACCTGGCCAAGCACTTCGTGGCCGTGTCGACGAACACGCAAGCCATTGTCGACTTCGGCATTGCGCCGGAAAACATGTTCCCGTTCTGGGACTGGGTGGGCGGCCGCTATTCCGTCTGGTCGTCGATCGGCCTGGCCGTCGCGCTGTCGGTCGGCTTTGAATACTTTAGCGATTTCCTGGCCGGCGCGCATGCGATGGATCAACACTTCCGCCAGGCCCCCCTCGAAGACAACATGCCCGTGGTGCTGGCCATGGTGGGCTTCTGGAACCGCCAGTTCCTCGACTGCGCCTCCGTATCCATCGCGCCCTACCACCAGGACCTGAGCCGCTTTGCCGCTTATTTGCAACAGCTGGACATGGAAAGCAACGGCAAGGGCGTCACCAGGGATGGCGTGCCCGTCGACGTGCCCACCGGCCCCGTCATCTGGGGCGATTGCGGCACGAATGCGCAGCACGCGTATTTCCAGCTGCTGCACCAGGGTACGGACATCACGCCCATCGACTTCATCGCTGCCCTGCGCGCCACGCACGACTTGCCGGGTCACCACGATGCCCTGCTGGCCAACTGCTTTGCCCAGTCGGAAGCCTTCATGACAGGCAAGACGGGAGCGGAAGTGCGTCTTGATCTGCAGGCGCAGGGCTTGCCGGAAAGCGAAATCGAAGCGCTGGTGCCGCACAAGACCTTCCCCGGCAACCGCCCCAGCAACACTATCCTGATGGACCAGCTGACCCCGACTACCCTGGGCGCCCTGATCGCGCTGTACGAACACAAGACCTTCGTGCAGGGCGTCTTGTGGAACGTCAACAGTTTCGACCAGTGGGGCGTGGAACTGGGCAAGGTGCTGGCCAAGAAAATCCAGGCCGAGCTGACGGGCGAAGCCCGTCCCGACCACCACGACAGCTCGACCAATGGCTTGATTGCCTTGGCGAAGGCTGCCAAGGCCGCATACTAATAACGCCTAAGCAAACCTGCTGCGCGTCGGTATAGGCAGCCTGCGATGCTCACTGTGCTCAAGCACAGTTCCGCTTCTCGGCCACCTATCCCTTCCGCTCGCTACGGCTTTGTTAAGCGTTCTCCACATTAAGAATAGATGAATATTTACGAAATCAAAGTAGTCAGCGACAAGCCCATGCAAGTGGGCGAATGCCCGCTGTGGCATGGCAAGGAAGCGGCCCTGTACTGGGTTGACATCGATGGCCGTGCCGTGCACCGGCTGCACCCGGCCAGCGGCAAGCATGAACAGTGGGCCATGCCGACAGAACCGTCGGCCCTGGCCATCAACGCCGGCGGCGGGCTGATCGTCGCCCTGCGCAGCGGCTTTGCCCACTTGGACACGAAGACGGGCAGCCTGGCGCACATCGCCCCGGCGCCGTTCGACATGGCCACCACGCGCTTCAATGACGGCAAGGTCGACCCTGCTGGCCGCTTCTGGGTCGGCACGATTTTCGAGCCGCGCAGCGCCGCGGCGGCGGAAATGTTCGTGCTGGAAAAGGGAGAGGTGCGCAAAGTCTGGTCCGGCGGCATGACGGTGTCGAACGGCCTGGGCTTTTCCCCGGACAAGCGCACCATGTACCACGCGGATACCACCACGCACCGCATCGACCGCTTCGACTTCGACGCGGCCACGGGAGCCATTTCCGCACCGCAACCGTTCCAGCGCTTTTCCATGGACAAGACCGCCGCCGACTATGGCGGGCGCCCCGATGGCGCGGCTGTCGACAGCGAAGGCAATTACTGGGCAGCCATGTTTGAAGGCGGCAAGATTTTACGCTTCGCCCCCGATGGCCACCTGCTGGGCGAAATCGCCGTCCCCGTGCGCTGCCCCACCATGGTGACCTTTGGCGGCCCGGACCTGCGCACCCTGTACATCACCAGCGCCAGCCACAACCGCTCCGCCGCCGAGCTCGCCGACTACCCGTTGACGGGCCACGTACTGTCCGTGCGCGTGGACGTGGCCGGCCAGCCGGAAACGCCTTACCAGGCGTAATCGCCTGCCAGCATGAAAAAGCGCCGGACCCTCGCGGGTACCGGCGCTTTTTAACAGGCGGCCACGCGGATTAGCGGGACAGCACCTTGCGGATGGTCTCGGCCAGCTCGGCCGCCACAAACTTGGCCACATAACCGTCGGCGCCCACGCCCTTGACGTGGTCTTCGTTGGTCGAACCCGTCAGCGACGAGTGGATCACCACGGGAATCGACGAAAAACGGCCATCGTTCTTGATGTTGCGCGTCAGGGTAAAGCCATCCATTTCCGGCATTTCCAGGTCCGTCAGCACCAGCGCGACCTTGTCTTTCGCCGTCTTGCCTTCCGTGGCCGCCTGGGCCGAGATCGCTTGCAGGCGCTCCCACGCTTCCTTACCCGTCTTGGTCATGATGAAAGGCACGCCCATCGCTTCGAGGCCCTTTTCGATCAGCGAGCGGGCCAGCGACGAATCGTCGGCGGCCAGGATCACGGCGCCGGCCGGCAAGCGCACTTGCGGGCCGATACTGTTCTCGTCCACGTCCGGGTCGCCTGACGGCAGCACGTTGCGCAGGATTTGCTCCACGTCCAGCACTTGCGCCAGGCGCGTCTTGTCCGTGTCGCCATCGAGGCGGGCGATGCTGGTGACCAGGCCGCCGCCCACGCTCGATTCGGCCGACAGCACCTGGTTCCATTCCAGGCGCACGATTTCATCGACCTCTTCCACGGCAAAGGCCTGTGTCGACCGGGCAAACTCCGTCACCATCAGGATCTTCAAGCCGCTGCTCTTGCAGCCCACCGCCATCGGCAAGTCGATCACGGGCACGATCTGGCCGCGGATGTTGACCACGCCCAACATATGGGGATGGGAACCGGCTACCGCCGTGATAGCCGGCATCTCCATGATTTCACGGACTTTGAACACATTGATGCCGAACAGTTCGCGGCTGGCCGAGTGATCGCTGGTGCCCAGCTTGAACAGGAACAGTTCAAATTTATTATTGCCTGTCAGGCTGGTGCGTTCATCGACGTCCTGCTGCATTGAATTCATTGTGTCCCCTTGAGCCGTCTTGTAAAGTTAGGTCTGCCTGCCCGCGATGCGGACAGTACTGACTGCACGCCGCATGGACGTCGGGAGGCGGGTTCGGGGCATGGCCGGCGCTGCGGTGCAGTAATCGCGCAACTGCGTACTACCAATAGTTGCATCGATTCGAGTCTGAATTATACGGTTTTTTACTTTCCTCAAAGCTACTTTACGCCGCCAACCGCCATCCTGACAGCATTTCTTGACTTCTCTGTTGCTATAGCGCAAATCGTGATCAAAAGCATGGGAAATTTCCCGCGCAACCATGGTTGCTTTGAAAAGTCGGACGGCGCAAGCGCCGCGCGCCAGCGGCGGCGAAGGGCATATAATGACCACGCAACAGTCCAGCGCGCATATGCAGGGCAAAACTGCGACGGAAGCGCATGGAATGTAGTAAAATTTCTTGCAATTGCTGGTTCTGCGTAGTAAATTTACACCATCGATTTTAGTAGCGACAGACTGGCACTTCCGGTCGGCCTCCTCCCGCTCCGGCTCTTTTACTTTTGCGACGACACTCACTTATGGTTCTTACCGATTTTGACCTGGTCCTGTTTGGCGGCAGCGGCGATTTAGCAATGCGCAAATTGCTGCCTGCCATGTATGCGCGCGACGTCGCCAACGATTTGCCGCCGACGGCGCGCATCATCTGCGTGGGCCGCCAGGACAGCGGCCAGGACGCCTTCCTGAAAATGGTGGAAAGCAACTCGCGCCCGCACATCAAGGCCAGCACGCTGAACGCCGCCACCTGGAGCAAGTTTTGCGCGCGCATCGTGTACGTCTCGCTCAACGCCAGCGATGCGTCCACCTATGCCCCGCTGGTCGAAGCGCTGCGCGGCGACGCCGACCTGACGCGCGTGTACTACCTGGCCACGCCGCCGCATCTGTTCGCCTTGATCTGCGACAACCTGGAAGAAAATGGCCTGGTCACGCCAAATTCGCGCGTGGTGCTGGAAAAACCGCTGGGCCGCGACCTGGCCAGCGCCAAGCAGATCAACGCCGAAGTGGGCAAGGTCTTCCAGGAATCGCAGATCTACCGTATCGACCATTACCTGGGCAAGGAAACCGTGCAGAACTTGCTGGCCCTGCGCTTCGGCAACATCCTGTTCGAACCGCTGTGGCGCCGCGAATGGATTTCCGACGTGCAGATCACCATCGCCGAGAAGTTGGGCGTAGGCAACCGCATGGGTTACTACGACACGTCGGGCGCGCTGCGCGACATGCTGCAGAATCACTTGCTGCAACTGCTGTGCATCGTCGCCATGGAGCCGCCGACCTCGATCGCGCCGGACGCCGTGCGCGATGAAAAGCTGCAAGTGTTGCGCTCGCTCAAGAAATTCACGCCGACCACCCTGGCGCAAAACATCGTGCGCGGCCAGTACCGCGCCGGCCACGTCGATGGCGCCACAGTGCCGAGCTACCGCGACGAGCCCGATGCGCCGGAACATTCGCGCACCGAAACCTTCGTTGCGCTGAAGGCGGAAATCGACACCTGGCGCTGGGCCGGCGTGCCGTTCTACCTGCGCACGGGCAAACGCATGGCCGACAGCCTGGCCGAGATCGTCGTGCGCTTCAAGCAGATTCCGCATTCGATCTTCAACCAGCCCACGTCCAGCTTCCAGCCGAACTGCCTGGTGATCCGTTTGCAGCCGGACGAAGGCTTGCGCATGAACCTGATGGCGAAAACCCCGGGCGACGGCATGCGCTTGAAACCGGCGGAGCTGGAACTCGATTTCCGCGAATCGTTCAAGACCCCGCGCATGGACGCCTACGAGCGATTGCTGCTCGACGTCCTGCGCGGCCAGCTGACCCTGTTCATGCGCGGCGACGAGCTGGAAGCGGCCTGGGAATGGGTCGAGCCGATTCTCGACAACTGGGAACAGAACGACAGCGCGCCGATTCCGTACACGGCCGGCACCTGGGGCCCCGCGGCCGCCAGCGCCCTGATCGGCCGCGACGGCTTGCAGTGGCGTGAAGAGGCCTTGCCAGAGGACTGAAGCCGTTAAGATTTGGCTTAACCCTGAACGGCGAAATACTGGGGTCGGACCCTGAGGGTCCGACCCCGGAACTTTGCTTTTGGGGTGAAAAGGACGCAAACTTACGGCATTACAGCCAGAAGATCAATCAATGCTACTCGATTCCATCCGCACCCAGCTCGATTCGCTCTCCAAGTCGGAGAAGAAGGTCGCGCTGGCCGTGCTAGACCAGCCTAACCAGACGGTCAGCCAGAACATCACGGCGCTGGCGAAAAGCGCGCAGGTGTCGGAACCGACCGTGGTGCGCTTTTGTCGTACCCTGGGCTATGACGGCTGGCATGAATTCAAGCTGAAACTGGCGCAGGGCCTGGCCCTGGCCATGCCGGGCGCGAACGAGCAGCCGGCGCAGGACGACCTGGCGGCCGACCTGGTGAATAAAATCTGCAGCCGCTCGATCAATACCCTGCTCGACCTGCGCAACAACCTGAATCCGGAAGCGATACAGCGCGCACTCGACATCCTCTCGCGCGCCAGCAAGATCGAATTCTATGGCCAGGGCACGTCGGGCATCGTGGCGGCCGACGCGCAACACAAATTCTTCCGCTCGGGCGTGCCGACGGTCGCCTACAGCGACCCGAACATCCACAGCATCGCGGCGGCCCTGCTGCGCGGCGGCGACTGCCTGGTGGCCATCTCGCAGCGCGGCAACAGCCCCGCCCTGGTGCGCTCCGTGAAACTGGCGCGCCGCGGCGGTGCCGACGTCGTCGTGCTGGCCCCATCGGGCACGCCGCTGGCCGACCTGGCCACCGTGCTGATCCCGATCGACCTGGTCTTCAACACCGACCCCTACACGCCCATTTCGGCGCGCCTGGCCTACCTGGTCGTGATCGACGTGCTGGCAGTGGGCCTGGCCCTGCAGCGCGGGCCGGAATTCCGCAAGAAGATGCAAAATGCACAAAAGGCGCTGCAGGAATTCGACATGCAGTTCGATTCCTTCATCGGCTGATCCTCCAACGGCGCCAGCCTCGCTGGTGCCGCTCCTTATCCGAACGTCTCCATTGGACCAGGATGTCTCTTCCTTGATCTCACATGGGGAACCGGTACACGCGGCAGCCTTTGCATTGAAAGACCGTCCCATCATCCGTGTCTCTAAGCATTGGGATCCTTTGGTTTCCCATGGTGGCGTATCGGATGAGTTTTGCTACCTCCTCCTGCATTGGACACAACCACTCTCACCTCGTCGTTGGGGAAAAAGTGCATATAGATATCTCCCGGCTCATCGTATTTTTCCACTTCCACCATTTTTTCTTTAATAATATGTTTTAGTCCATCCGGTATATCCCACCGCACCAATACCATCATGCCCGGATACCACACTCGCGGGATTGATGCACAGCAAATTTCTGCTCCCCCCGCTCCCCATCTGGCCATATCAGCGCCTCCCGCCCCATCCACCGAAGCGGAGTAAATAAAATTCCCAGTATGGTTCACGATACCCACCTGCGCCGTCGCGGTAGACCTTGGACCGGCTTCCTCAACCTGCCTGGCCTGAAACATACAGCCGCTCAGCAGCAAGACAGTGCCAAGATAAATAAACCATTTCATCATTTTTCCTTTTATAAAAGCAGTTCGGTTGCATCATCGGCTGATCTCCCTTCGGCGCCAGCCTTGCCGAGCGGCGCAGCCGGTTTGCCCATCAGTCATTCCCTATGCGGCTTGCGGGGAATGCCATAGAAAGGATTTTCAATTTCTTGTCTGCAAAACTGCCCTTGGGGAAGGCGCGTGGCATGCAATTTCACCTCGGCGGCAGCAAGCGGCGCCGCCGTCTTGAATGTTCCCAGCCGCGCCTGAACCGTACCATCGGCAAGAAAGTGCAAGAGCACGCTAGTCGGGCGATCTGGACCTGTCGCGGGAAGAATGTCGACAATGGCCTGGCACCAGCGGCTGCCAGGAGAACCTTGTCTGGAAGTACGTTCATCATAAGAAATACTGGATTGACCATCGTGGTGGCGCATATCGAATACCACGCTCCACACCACCCGCACCCTCAGCGGCTTGTCGACCGGCCGATCCCAGCTTAAACAGCAATTGCCACTGCTGAAGGCAACTTTTTCGCCATTATCCAATCTCCCCTCGCTTGCGTCGCGAAAAAAAACGGAGCCGCCGCTGGGCGCATCATCGATATTGAAGGGGAGCGAGATTTCCTTGAACGCGATGGCATACAGGTCGTATGGCGTGTAGTTATAGGAAGTGGTCGTAAAAGTTTGCTCACTTAACTCTTTTTGCAATCGCTCCTCCTTCTCCCTGGCATTGCAGGCAGCCAGAATGAACAGGGACAATATGATAAGAATGATTTTTTTCATATCTGGATAGCGATCATTTTCCGGAAACAGAAAATTCTTCAAATAAAATCTGATGCCGAGAAAGCTAGCCAAGGAAGTAGCAGCCATGTCGGGATCGAATGAAAATCTCGGCAATACGACTCAAGAATATGGGACGACTGGCACGTAGAAGGTTCAATAAAAGAAACGATGAAAAATAGAAAATTTATCAATTTCCCTATCAAGGAAAACTGGCAGGTTTTCCAGCATGAAGAATAGGATGAGTTTTTCCACGCCCTCCAGCATTTGACACAACTACTCTCACCTCGCCATTCTCAAAAAAATGCATATAGATATCTCCCGGCTCATCGTATTTTTCCACTTCCACCATTTTTTCTTTGACAATATGCGTATGTTCTTCCGGCATATCCCATCGCACCAGTACCATCATTCCCGGATACCACACTCGCGGAATGGATGTGCAGCAAATATTGGCAAGCCCCGCCCCCCACCTAGCCATATTCCCCCCTCCCGCCCCATCTACCGATGCGGAATAAATATACTTCCCCGTATGGTTCACGATGCCTACCTGCGCCGTCGCGGTAGGCCTTGGACCGGCTTCCTCAACCTTCCTGGCCTGGAGGGCGCAAGCGCTCAGCAGCAAGGCCGTGCCAAGATACATAATCCGTTTCACAATTTTATTTTCTATAAAAGCAAGCAGTTGAAGGTGCAAGCGCATGCAGCCGATCACGCAATCTTTAGCGTCCGGAAATGCACGATCCAAACGCGCCACATTACTGGACGAGTAAAACGGCATATCCAACCTTATATCATTGTTGCGCCGTCGAAGAAAAAACCAAAAAATATTGACACCACATGGGGGCGGGAAACCTGGAAGTGGACATTCACGCTTCTTCATAAATTCTATAATTTCATCCATTTCATTAGTTCCGTCAAAAAAACGGGCTTTGTCAGATGGATAATTCTTATCAAAAGAATAGCTTTCAGCCAAAAAAGCTGTCATCGCACATCCCCCTCTAAACTCTGGACAATTTTTCTTTGAAATTCAATAATTTCTTTTTTTTCTTTTATCTTTTCATCTGATAAGGTATAAAAATCACGCAGCAATCTTTTTTCCAAAAAATCGAGCGTCTCTCTCTCTCTCTTTAGTTTATCCTTGCGGCGCTCGTCCCGATACTCCTTCGTCGGCACCGGATACCCCTTGATTTTCCCCGGCCACTCCGGTCGGCTCGGTCCATAATGCGACACCACGGCGCCCACGCTGCCATCTTCATAGACGATCAGCCAGATATCGCCTCCCTTCCCATCCGGATACGGTGGAACACTGACCGTCTCGCGATGAAAGGTTGGGTCCGGGGACAACTGATAGACCACCACCACCTTCAAATCCACATGCCACTTTTCCGGCACGCTGAAACAGCATATCGACCCGCCCTGCCCGTATGGACGGATCGAATCGCCACCGCCGCCGCTGTTCGTATTGCCCGGATTTTCAACCGCGATGTAATCGACTTCGCGCGAAGAATAATTCAGCGCCTGAATGCTCGCGGCCATGGCGACACCGGGTAAACATGCGGCCAGCAAGATGCATCGCCATAATTGTTGCTTGAGTAACATCATCATGATTTCATCGCTATCCATAAAACCGGCGGATGAGTCCACCCTGCTTCAACCGCGCTGAAGTCACGCCCTATGCGAGCGCATTGATCCGCTCTGCAGAGCGCTGCTGCGCCAGGTAAATCTCTTCATCGAGTCTGGCTTGCGCAATATCCTGTATCAAGTTTTCGCTCCACACGAATTCTTCGGGTGCATCTTTCGCCTGGATACCGGCCGTCGGCATACGCTGCAGCTCGTTTTCGTGCACGCTTTTCCGGAAGAAGCCGCTTTGCGGGTAATAGCCTCGGCGCAAGATATAGCCGCCACCCTCGCGCCGTGTATAGGTTTGCGTGGTGATCAGCCTGCTACGCATGTCGGCGCTGTCGGCATCCGTACGGATAGGATAGGGAGTGCCATACTGCGCTTCCTTGACCAGCGCTTCCTCTTCCGGCGTCAATGCTTCGCCATTCTTCTGTTTCAGTTGCGCGGCTTCGGTCTTTCGGCTGAGCTCATATACGCGTTTATAAAAGCCGTCTTTAGGCGGTTTATTGGCGAACGAGGCGATCCTGGCGCGCTTGTCGTATTCCGTCACTTCGCCAGCCATATAAAATCCGGCCAGGGAATCGTGTACATAGTCGTCAAAAAACCGCATCACTTCGGGCGGCAGCGGTTTGGGGTGATCGAATATGTCGAGCGCAAATTCTTCCCATTTGTCCAAGGGCGTGTGGTTTTGAGCCCGATAATATTGCCAGTGGTTGATGCGCGCAATATCCCGGGCGCTGAACGGCTGGCCCTCATCGCCATGACGGAAGGCTTTGCGCGCGCGCAGCGCTTCCAGATCGCCTGCCAGCAAGCGGTTGTAGGATCCCAGATCCTCCCGCTCCTGCGCGCTGGCCGCCTTGAAGCTGGCCGTAGCTTCCAGTGTCTTGACGCGCGCGGCGCGCCAGCGGTAATACAGCTCCATGTGCTTGCTCAGCAAGCCGCCTTGCTTGTTAAGCTCGGCGGTATATGCTTCCCATGCCTTGGCAAGCTCTTGACTGACCTGGAAATCATCCTGATCGCGAAGTTCCAGTTCGCTGAACGGTATCAAGGGCACGCCCTTGAGGCGCGCCTCCTTGAACATATGCGCCAGCGGAATTTGCGACAGCAAGGCCGCTTGTCCGCCACGCCCCTTTCCCTGCTCGCCCGGACCATAGCCGCCTCCCACGTCCGAGTGCACGCCAGGAAAATACACTTCCTCGATTTTCCCTGTCAGGCACGTGACGGGAAAATTCATGCGCTGCTCATGCGTGGCAATACAATGCAAGCCTGCCTGGACGCAGGGCGGCAACGGCTTGAGCAATTCATTAGCCCAGGCCCAATGGCCATCGAACATCGCGCCAGGCGCGATCGTGGTTTTCGCTACAGACGCCGAGCTGCCCACGGTTGCCACCGTGTCAAAGACGCCAAGAAAATCGATGCTGGCCGGAATGCCAGCAAACTCCTGCCCCTCACCTTTGCCCGGCGTGAGCAAATCGGCAAACAGCTGGCAAAACGCCACCGCTTCGGCGGCGCCACGCGAAAAACCAAACACGGACAGGGTCAGCGATGGGATATGCGGCTTGGGTTGTGCCGCCATCGCGGCTTTTAACTTTTCGATATGCTCAGCGAACCAGTCAGAGTGAGTCATGAAGCGCTCCCTGCCGGTTGAGGGATGCGCTACCTTTTCGTGGCCTACGTCATTATCATAAGTACGGGCAAGTTCGCCAGCCTTATCTGTTTCATATAATGGCGTATCACTCCCATATATTACTCGATGAATTGCATTTAAAACCTGCAACAATCCCCATATAATCCGCGGCTGCCCTCCTTTGGCAAAAGCCTTCCCCTCATCCGATTCAGTCAACTCACCAATTTCCTTAAATGGCGTCCCAACACCAGGAATATAATATGAGAAATATCCATTTTTTGTTTTATTACCAGGATATGCCGAAAATAAACGCGCCACATTACTATGACTGGCTTCATTGGCGTCTATCACAACATTATTTATAGGGGCAGGCTTCTTCGTTCTCGGATCGAGCACGCCTGTCCTAACCCCATTCCTATCGCGCTCCAGGTTATTATTGGTTCCATCAAAGAAAATTCCAACCCTCACTGGAATACTGCACGGCAAGCTATCTTTATTATCACATGCCACCTTGGTAATTTTGGATTGCTCTGGCGTCGACGGTTTAAGAAAAAAATCGACGGGAAACGGCGCTGAATTAGGAGTTTCACTGATCATAATATCAAGGGATATTGGCAGGTTTTCCGGAATGAAGAATAGGATGAATTTTGCTAGGCCCTCCAGCATTTGACACAACCACTCTCACCTCGTCATTCTCAAAAAAATGCATATAAATATCTCCTGGTCTATCATATTTTTCCACTTCCACCATTTTCTCTTTGATAACATCGGTATGCCCTTCAGGCATATTCCACCGCACCAAGACTTTCATTCCCGGATACCACATTCTCGGAATGGATGTGCAACAAATATTGGCAAGCCCCGCACCCCATCTGGCCATATTCCCCCCTCCCGCCCCATCAACCGATGCGGAATAAATATACTTCCCCGTATGGTTGACAATACCCACCTGCGCCGTCGCGGTAGTCCTTGGACCGGCCTCATCAACCTGCCTGGCCTTGAGGGCGCAGCCGCTCAGCAGCAAGACAGTGCCAAGATACATAATCCATTTCATCATTTTTCCTTTTATCAAAGTAAGCAGTCGAAGAAACAAGGCTAGGCAGCCGAGCGCGCCTGCCAGAAATCGTCGGGCAGCGTGTCGAGCTCGGACAGGTAACTCGCCCCCTGGCGCGTGCGCCGCAACAGGCTGGCCATCGCCGGATGCAAGGTAAAATCATCGGCCAGCATCAAGGCCAGGGCGCTGAAATGCTGACGCTGGCCTGCCGCCTCGATGCCGCTGGCGCTTGCCACTAGTAAATGCCGCGCCACGCGCGCGTGGCACTCGGCTGGGGTGCCGGAATGAAACAGGTCCGGCTGCACATCATGCAGATTGGCCAGGATGGCGTCGGCTTCGGCGATATCCACCAGGGAGGCAAAGGCGGTGTCGCTGAGGGGGAATTTATCAAATTCCGCAGGGGCGGGCTTGGCCTCTGCCGTGCCCTGCCAACTGACCAACGAACCATCGCGCCGCAGCGACCACCAGCGGTAGATGGGGCTCAGCAAATGCGCAGACTGCGTTTCAGTCAAGGCTGCCAGCAGGGCCGGCAATATGCGCGTATCGGCCCAGCGCACGGGCCATTCGACGGTGTCTGGCGTGATGGCAATCAAATAGGGGCGCAAATGCTGCTCCAGCTGGCCGATATCGAGCGTGCTGGCGATGATGCTGAGCATGGGCTTGCCTGCGCACAGCGAAAACAGGCGCTGCAGCCACGCAGCCTGCTCGCTGCCTGTCGATGGCGCCGCCATTAAATGCGGTGCGGCGCTCTTGAAGTTTTGCAGCGAGGTGTGCGCATACAGCGACTGGCGCCGCAAGCGGCTCGGGTAGCGCTTGGTGAAAAACTCCTCATCGCAAGCGCCGTCGAGCAGCGCCAGCAGGTGCAAGGGCTGGCTGCCGTTCGCCGCTGCCGCCTCCGAGCGCAAGGCCAGCAGTTGCTGCGCGATCAAGTCGGGTACTGCCGCGTCAGGAATATCGATGGCAAAGTACATCAGGGCTCCTTTTCTAGGCTGCCGTGGGTGCAACAAACGGACTACCGCTACGCAACGCGGCCAGCAGACACGCCTTGCAGACGCTCGCAGGCAGCGCCGGCAATGGATAAGCGAGCCGTGTCGGCCCGATAAAACTCTTCTTGCCCGCATGCACCGTGATCTTGCCCGGGCACTGGATCGTGATATTGCCGCCTTCGATGGTGATATTCGCGCCGCCCGCCGTCGACAGGCGGATGCTTTTCGCCGCCGCCCAGTCCACATGCGCATTGGCACTGATGACGTTGACCTCTTCGCGCGCCTGCACGTTGAGCACGTCGGCCTGCGCCTGCGCGTCGATGGCGCCCTGGGCCGCGATCAGTTGCACTCCGGTATCCCCCTCGCCGGCCTTGACCACGCCGCCCAGCACGCCGATGGCCTGGCCCGCGTGCACGCGCCACTGGCCGCCACCGGTGAACTGGGTATCCTGGCCGCTCATCATGGTGACGGTTTCGCCGCTGGCCAGTTGCATGTCTTGCCCCGCGACAACGCCCAGTCCGGCCCTGGCGGCGATCGCGATGATGGCGTCCTTTGTGTGCGGCAACTGTTCATGCATGCCGGAAACGCTGGCCAGCATCGCTTTCAAGGGCGCAGCCTGGCCATCGAGCGCGCTGGCGTTTGCTGCGCTGGCGCCGATGTGGCTGGCGTAGGCCACCGTTTGATGCGTCTTGGCGGCAGCGCTGAATGTGTCGCCCAACAGCACAGCCTGTTTCAGCAGGGCAATGCCGGCGGCGTTGTCGCCGGCCGGATCGCGTTGCGCGGCATCGTGCCGGAGCACATAGCTGCTTACCAGCAGGCCGGCCCTGGCGCGCACCACGCCATACGCATCGGTGCGCAACTCGGCGCCGGCACCGCGCAGGCTGCCACGGTAATTGTCGGCGCCATGGATCAAGTGGCCCAGGTTCAGTTCGCTGGCCGCATGGCTGCTTTTCAGCTGGATGCGGCCCTGCTGGTCGGTGTCGTCGAACAGCAGCTGGTTGTAGCCGGCCGCGCTGCCCGCCTTGCCGAATTCCTTGCTGCGGATGCCCCATTGCGCCGCTCCATTGCGGTGCGCCGCGCTGGCGCCCGCGGCGCCATGCCACAGCGGACTGTTGCCGCCCGCCACATTGCCCTGGCCCGCGATGGCGTGGTCGTGCGCCGGCTGGAACACGCCGGCGTCGCTCTGATCGCGCGCCATGCCGCCCGGCGTGGGTACGGTGCCGCCCTCGCCCTGGCCGTTGTACAGGGCGCCGACGATGACGGGCCGGTCGATATCGTTTTCCAGGAATTGCACCAGCACTTCCTGGCCGATGCGCGGCAAAAACTGGCTGCCCATGCCGCCGCCGGCCGCGCGCTGCGCCACCCGCACCCAACACGTTGCGCCAGTCTCTTGCTGCCAGTGAAAGCGGATGCGCACCCGGCCCAGCTTGTCGCAGTAAATCTCATCGGCGCCGCTGGCCACGTCATTGCCATCGGCGCCGACGACGATGGCGCTCTGGCTGCCCAGGGCCGTCGGCGTGGCATGTTGGCGCGCCTCGCCGTCATCGTGCGCCGGACGCCACGGCGTTGCCGCGGCAAGCATCTCGATGCAGTTGGCGTAACCGCTGGCTTGCGCCTGGGCAATCGCGGCGGCGAAATCGGGAAACCCTGCACCCCACTCTTGCACGGTTTCCTCCAGCAATTCCGGTATCGGGCCGAACAGTTCCGCCAGTCCTTCCAGCGCCGGCAGCGGCAGGTTGTTGACGCCGATGCTGGCCACGCGCAGCACGACATACTCGGGCGCGGCGCCGTCGGCTGGCTGCAACGGGCCTTGCGTCAGGCTAAAGCGCGTGCCGGCGCGCAGGGTGCGCACGGTCGAACGGGCTTGCCACAGCTGGGCGCGCGCTTCGTGCGACTGCATCTGCAAGCGGGCGTAGCGCTGCGCCTGGGCGCCATTCGCATACCAGTACTGGCCCGGCGTATCGTAGCTTTCCAGCACCGGCGCGTTCTTGCCACCAAGAATCATATTCGTCGGCACGCTGGCGGCGACCGCCTTTTTCGCCTTGTAATCGTAGCTGAGCACGCTGCTCAGCCCCACCTGCAGGCTGCGCCGCGCGCGCAAGGCTTGCACCGTGTCGCCCGGCTCGCCCACGCGCGCGCCATGAAAGCGCAAGCCGCCGCCTTGCGCGCTGCTGGCGTCCTCTGGCGTGGCGCAAGCCTGGCTGCTGTCGGCAAAGACGAGCAAGGTCTGACCGTCAAACCGCCAGGCCAGCCCCTCTTCCGTCAGCAGCCGGCGCACGAAATCGAAATCCGACTCGCGGTACTGGCAACAATAGCTGCGTTCGCCCGCTTCCTGCATGAACGACGCCACCTCGTCGCTCCAACGCCACAGTGCGTGCGGCGCGTAGGCCTGCAATACTTCGTCGACGATGGCCGTCACGGTTTTGTCTTGCCAGACGCGGCTGTTACGCGCCTGCGTCAGCAGCCACAGCCACGGCGTGATGCGCAGCCGGTAGCGCGCCAGTCCGCCATTGCTGCCAAGCATGGCGGCGGCGCTGATGTAGCCGGAAAAGGACGTGCGCGTGCCGTCGGCCAGGCTGACATGCAGGCTGGCAGGCTGGCCCAGCAGAGACGCCAGCGGCACATGGGCGCTGACCGACAAGGCGATGATGTCGCGCGCGCCGACTTCCTGCAGCCGATCATCGCTGGCAAAGGCCTCGACCAGCAGGCCGCTGTCCTGGTCATCCTTGCCGATGGACAATGCATACAGGCGTGTCGCGCCGTTGAAGGCGGCCAATGCGCTAACGATATCTTGTGTCAAAAGGATGCTCTTCATCTGAATGGTGGCATCGCATATTGCTTATAAAAACAATGTGCAAAATAAACAAGTTCAGGCAATTATGCGCGAGTTCTCAAAAAAGCAAGATTCAATTGAACAAGTAGTGCACAGACAAGACAATAGTGGGTCCCACCTGCGATGGATTCGGTACAATACTTCGGCAAGCCCTTTCACTCTTTCCCGTCCAGCCATGAACCAACTCGAACAACTGAAGCAATTTACTACCGTGGTGGCCGACACCGGCGACTTCCAATCGATCCAGGCCTACACGCCGCGCGACGCGACGACGAATCCTTCTCTGATCCTGAAGGCCGTGCAGAAGGATGAATACAAGCCGCTGCTGGAAAAGGCCGTGCGCGACCATCCGAACGCCTCGACCGCCGAAATCATCGACCGCCTGCTGATCGCGTTTGGCGTGGAAATCCTGCAAACCATCCCCGGCCGCGTCTCCACCGAAGTCGATGCGCGCCTGTCGTTCGACACGGAAGGTACTGTCGCCAAGGGCCGCGACCTGATCGCCCTGTATTCGAACGCCGGCATTGCCCGCGAACGCGTGCTGATCAAGATCGCCTCCACCTGGGAAGGCATCCGCGCCGCCGCCATCCTGGAAAAGGAAGGCATCCGCTGCAACATGACCCTGCTGTTCTCGCTGGCCCAGGCCATCGCCTGCGCGGAAGCCGGCGCGCAGCTGATTTCGCCCTTCGTCGGCCGCATCTATGACTGGTACAAGAAATCGACGGGCATCGACTACATGGGCGCGGAAGACCCGGGTGTGCAATCGGTTCGCCGCATCTACAATTACTACCGCAAGTTCGGCTACAAGACCGAGGTGATGGGCGCGAGCTTCCGCAATACCTCGCAAATCCTCGAACTGGCCGGCTGTGACCTGCTCACCATCAGCCCCGACCTGCTGCAAAAGCTGGCCGACAGCGATGCGCCCGTGGAGCGCAAGCTGAGCGCCGAAGCGGCGCCATCGACCAACATCGTGCAAATGTCGCTGAACGAAGAAGCCTTCCGCTTCATGATGAATGAAGACGCGATGGCGACGGAAAAGCTGGCCGAAGGCATCCGCGCCTTCTGCGTCGATTCCGGCAAGCTGAAGCAGATGATCGCGGCGCTGCGTTAAGCGCCGGCTCTCCCCGCAGAAAAGCGGCGTCCGTGCAATGCACGGCGCCGCTTTTTGCATGGCAGCGCGCTCGGGCGCAATGGCGCTACAATAAACAACCGCCACCAGCCGCCCACGCATGTTGCTTACTTCGTCCGCCATCACCATCCGCCTGGGCCGCCGCGCCCGCGCCCGCATCGCCGACAACGGCTTGCGCGCGCTCGACGTCGCCATCGTCCCAGCCGCCGCGGGCGGACCGAAAGGCCTGATCCTGCACCAGCTCGATTGCTGGCTGTTCGGCGATTTCCTGGCGCAGGCGCCGCGTCCGCGCCACTTCGTCGGCGCCTCGATCGGCGCCTGGCGCATGGCCGCCGCCGTGTTCCCCGACCCGGTCGCCGCGCAGCGCCGCCTGGTGCGCGCATACGTGGGCCAGCGCTATCCCGACAAGCCCGGGGCGGCGCACGTCAGCCGCACCTGCCGCGCCCTGCTCGACGCCGTGCTCGATGGCCAGGATGCGCAACTGCTGCGGCACGCGCGCCACAGCCTGTCGGTGCTGGCCGTGCGCGGCATCGGCGCGCTGGCGCAGCCGGGCAAGTGGCGCGACCGGCGCGGCTTCCTGCTGGCCGCCGCCGGCAATGCCGTGGCGCGCGCGCGTCTGGCCGCTTCGCTCGAACGCGCGGTATTCCATGCCGGGCCGGACGGCGCCAGCTGGCTGCGTTCGCGCTTCGACGCCTTTCATTCGCATTTCGTGCCGCTGGCGCAAGACAACCTGCGCGACGCCTTGCTGGCCTCCGGTTCCATCCCGCTGGTGCTCGATGCGGTGACGGACATCGCCGGCGCGCCGCCGGGGCGCTACTGGGACGGCGGCCTGGTCGACTATCATTTACACCTGCCCTACCAGCGCGAACCGGACCTGGTGCTGTATCCGCATTTTGCCGACCATATCGTGCCGGGCTGGCTGGACAAAGCCATGCCCTGGCGCCGCGCGCGCAGCGGCGACAGCGCATTCGACAACATGATCCTCGTCTCGCCTTCGCCCGCCTTCGTGGCCAGCCTGCCGAACGGCAAACTGCCGGACCGGCGCGACTTTCCCCATTACGGCCAGGACCACGCGGCGCGCATGCGCGACTGGCGCCGGGCCATCGCGGAAAGCGAGCGCATGGCGGCCGCCTTCGCCCGCTGGGCCGAGCAGCCGGACCTGCGCCAGGCGCTCGACCTGTAGCACGGGCGAGACTGCAACAGGCGCAAAAACAAGCGCGCTTTTCCCTCGCCTATTGGTCACTTATCAGTGCATACTATGTCGCACAGGCAATTTAATTTCCCTTTGCGCCAGGAGTCCGACCATGCACGCTCTCTCCCACCTTCGTATCGGCACGCGCCTGGCAGCAGGTTTCGCGCTGGTGCTGCTGCTCTCCGTGGCCTCCACCGCGTACGCGCTGTACAGCGCCCATGCGAATGCCGAAGCGACCCGGCAAA
Source organism: Janthinobacterium sp. GW821-FHT03A03 (assembly GCF_059421435.1). Classification (NCBI taxonomy): domain Bacteria; kingdom Pseudomonadati; phylum Pseudomonadota; class Betaproteobacteria; order Burkholderiales; family Oxalobacteraceae; genus Janthinobacterium; species Janthinobacterium sp. GW821-FHT03A03. The sequence goes on from NZ_JBWKUZ010000001.1 coordinate 332,282, forward strand.
TGATGGAAAAGCCGCTGGCCAAGGAACGTCTGGTATCAGACTGGTATGTACTCATTTATTCGGCCATCGCGCGCACCTCGATGATCGCCAGGAGTACGGATGAAACCCTGTCGAGCGTGTTTGCCGAGACCATTGCCGACAGCACCAAGCAGGGCGGCGAACTGCTGAAGCAAATCGAAACCCTGCTCGTCAGCGAGGAGGAAAAAAGCATCTTCAAGGCCTCCATCGAGGAGCGCGTCAAATACCAGGACGCCAAGACACAGGTGATGAACGCGCGCAAGGGCGGCAACGCGGCCCTTGCGGAAAGTACGTACCGCGACAGCTTTGCCCCGGCCGCCACCAGGTACCAGAACAACGTCAAGGCCCTGCTGTCGCAGCAGCGCAAGGCCATCGACGCCACGGCGCACGCCATCGAGGCGGCCAATGAACGCAGCTTCACCCTGTTGCTGCTGCTGTGCGCCCTGGTGGTGGCGCTGGGCAGCGTCTGCGCCTGGCTGATCACGCGCTCGATCACCGCGCCCTTGCAGGCGGCCGTGAAGGTGGCCGAAACGGTGGCCGACGGCGACCTGCGCACGCATTTCGGCCCGGCCGCCAGCGATGAAATTGGCGACCTGATGCGCGCCCTGCAAGGCATGAACGAGGCGCTGCGCAAGGTCGTCTCCGAGGTGCAGACGGGCACCAACGCCATCGCCACGGCTTCAGGTGAAATTGCCGCCGGCAACGCCGACCTGTCGGCGCGCACGGAGCAGCAAGCCAGCTCGCTGGAAGAGACGGCCTCGTCGATGGAAGAACTGACCAGCACCGTGAAGCAGAATGCGGACAATGCACGCCAGGCCAACCAGATGGCGGTGGCCGCGTCCGGCGTGGCCGAGCGGGGCGGCAGCATCGTCAGCCAGGTGGTCGACACCATGGGCGCCATCGATACGGCGTCGACGAAAATCGTCGACATCATCGGCGTCATCGACGGCATCGCCTTCCAGACGAATATCCTGGCCCTGAACGCGGCCGTCGAAGCGGCGCGCGCCGGCGAACAGGGGCGCGGCTTTGCCGTCGTCGCCACCGAGGTGCGCAACCTGGCGCAGCGCTCGGCGGCGGCGGCGCGCGAAATCAAGGCCCTGATCGGCGACTCGGTGGAACAGGTCAACAACGGCACGCGGCTGGTGCAGCAGGCCGGCAGCACCATGGGCGAAGTGGTCGACAGCGTGCGCCGCGTCACCGACATCATGGCCGAGATCACGGCCGCCAGCGCCGAGCAAAGCATGGGCATCGACCAGGTCAACCAGGCCATCGCGCAGATGGACCAGGTGACGCAGCAAAACGCGGCCCTGGTAGAAGAAGCGGCGGCGGCCGCCGAAAGCATGCAGGATCAGGCGGGGCGTCTGGCGCAGGTGGCGGCCGGCTTCCAGCTCGAACACATGGCCGTGGCGGCGCAGCCGGCGCGTAAGGCGCGCCCGGCCGCCGTCCACCAGGCCAAACCGCAGCCCGCCCACAAACCGCTGGCCAGGCCGCAAAGCGCCGCCCCGAGCGCGCCACCGGTGCGCAAGACCCCGACGCACATCGCAAGCGACCAGGACTGGGAAGAGTTTTAAGGCGCGCAACGCCGCCGCTTGAAAGAGTTTGACAGCGGCGTGGCGCGCGCGGATACTTGTTTCAGGTGGGATGGCGCGCCACCGGCCGCTGGACAAGGGCGCCTTGCATCGTTCTGCGGGAGCACGAACATGATACGCATCAGAGAGCAATTGCGTCTGCGCCTCCTTTTCCCCCTGCTGCTGTGCACGGCCCTGGCCGCCTGCGCCACCGCGCCCTCCCCGCCGCCGCCGCCCGACCTGTTCAACGACACCAGCTTTGCCCCTCCCGCCACGCCGGTCGAGCCGCAGCAGGCATTTGCCGTCAGCGAGGCCATGCAACGCTATGTGCGCATCGACATCGCGCGCGAGGCGCGCGGCAAGAATCCGCGCCGCGCACTCGCCAACGCGCTGTACAACAAGGCCGGCCTGCAGCTGGAATACGATGCGGCCATGACGCGCACAGCGGCGCAGACCTTCGATGAGCGCAGCGGAAACTGCCTGTCGCTGGTGCTGATGACGGCCGCACTGGCCAAGGAAATGGGGCTGGAGGTACGCTATCAGACGGTGCTGGGCGAAGACAGCTGGAGCCGCAGCGGCGACATGTACTTTGTCGCCGGCCATGTCAACCTGGTGCTGGGCCGCCGAATAGCCCAGGAAAGCGGCAATTATGACGTCGACACGGAACTGCTGATCGACTTCCTGCCGCCCCAGGATCTGACAGGCCAGCGCACGCGCACGATCAGCGAGGAAACCATCCTGGCGATGTACCTCAACAACCGCGCCGCCGAAAACATGGCCGCTGGCGACCTCGTTCAGGCGTACTGGTTTGCCCGTGCCGCCATCGTGCAAGACCCCGCCTTTGCCGGCGCCTTGAACACACTGGGCATCATCCAGCTGCGCCACGGCGACCTGGAACCTGCCCGCCGTACGCTGGCCTATGCGCTGGAACGTTCGCCTTCGAACACCGTGCTGCTATCGAACATGGCACAGGCGCTCGACAGTTTGGGACGCGCGGACGAAGCGCAAGTCATGCGGCGCAAACTGCTGGCACTGCAGCCGGAGCCGCCTTTTCACTTCTTCAGTCTGGGCCAGCTGGCCATGAAAAACGCCGACTACCAGGAAGCGGTGCGCTTGTTCAAGCGCGAAATCGCGCGCGATCCGTACTACCACGAATTCCACTTCTGGCTGGCGCAAGCCTATGCGCGCATGGGCCAGCTGGCGCAGGCGGGCCAGCAGCTGCAGCTGGCCATGGATAACAGCACCACGCGCAGCGACCACTCGCTATATGCGGCCAAGCTGCAGCGGCTGCGCGCCGCCACGCATTAATCTTCCAGGAACATCTGCTGCAGGTCGTTCAGGAAGCACAGTCCCCGTTCCGTCGGGCGGATGAGCTGGTGGTCGCGGTACAGCAGGCCCTTGGCTTCGGCCGCGTCGAGCGGCTTGTCGATGGCGTTGATGGCCAGCCCCGTGCGCTCGGCGAACAGGTTGGGCGAAAAACCCTGCGTCAGGCGCAGCGTGTTAAGCATGAACTCGAAGCCCATTTCCTCGCGCGCCAGCTCGCGCTCTTCCTGCACGGGATTGCCGGCCAATACCGCGTCCATATAGGCGCGCGGCTGCTTGTAGCGGGCCTGGCGCAGCACGCGGTGCGGAAACGAGATTTTCGAATGCGCGCCCGCGCCGATGCCGATATAGTCGCCAAACTCCCAGTAATTGCGGTTGTGGCGCGCCTGGCGGCCCGGCTGCGCGTAGGCCGACACTTCGTAGCGGCCGTAGCCCGCCTGCGCCGCGCGCGCAGCCACCATGTCGGCGATGTCGGCGCTCTCGTCGTCGTCCGGCAGCACCGGCGGATACTTGGCGAACAGCGTATTGGGCTCCAGGGTCAGGTGGTACAGCGACAGGTGCGGCGGCGCGAACGACAGCGCCGTTTCCAGGTCCTGCCGCGCCTCGTCCAGGGTCTGCGTGGGCAGCGCGTACATCAGGTCGAGGTTGAAATTGTCGAAGTTGGCGTGCGCGATCTCCACCGCGCGGCGCGCCTCGTTGTCGTCATGGATGCGCCCCAGCGCCTGCAGATGGCGCCCATTGAAGCTCTGGATGCCGATCGACAGGCGGTTGATGCCGCTGGCCCGGTAGGACTTGAATTTCTCGGCCTCGAAGGTGCCCGGATTGGCCTCCATGGTGATTTCGCAATCGGGTTCCAGTGGCAGCAGGGTGCGCACGTCCGACATCAGCCGGTCCAGCCCCGCCGCCGACATCAGGCTCGGCGTGCCGCCGCCGATGAAGATGGTGTGGATCTTGCGGCCCCAGATCAGCGGCAGCGCCATTTCCAGGTCCAGCCGCAGGGCCGCCAGGTATTCGGCTTCCGGCAAGTCGCTGCGCACTTCGTGCGAATTGAAGTCGCAATACGGGCATTTTTTCACGCACCACGGAAAGTGAATGTACAGCGACAGCGGTGGCAGGGCCGTCAGGTTCAGCGCGCCCGGCTGCAGGTATTTCAGGGCTGCCCCGGCCGCGCCGGAAATGCCTTCCTGCGGCGCCGGGGCGGCGCCGGGCTTGGCCGCAGATTTGGCGCCCACCAGTTTGATCGGGATCATCGCAGCTTTTCCACCAGCGCGCGCAGGGCCTGGCCACGGTGCGACAGCGCGTTCTTTTCGTCGGACGTCAGTTCGGCCGCGCACTTGCCCAGCGCGGGAATATAGAAATGCGGATCGTAGCCGAAGCCGCCGTTGCCGCGCGGCAAGGCGATCATCTCGCCATTCCAGCGGCCGTCGGCGATCACCGGCTGCGGGTCGTCCGCATGGCGCACGTACACCAGCACGCAGTAGTAGTACGCGGACTTGTCGGCATGCGCTTCCAGGTCGGCGATCAGCTTGGCGCTGTTGGCGGCATCCGACTTCGGCTCGCCCGCATAGCGGGCCGAGTACACGCCGGGCGCGCCGCCGAGCGCATTGACGCACACGCCGGAATCGTCGGCCAGGGCCGGCAAGCCCGTCAGGCGAGACGCGTGGCGCGCCTTTTGCAGGGCGTTTTCGACGAAGGTGTGGAACGGTTCGTCGCTTTCCGGGACGTCGTACTCGCCCTGGGCGTGCACGGAAAAACCGATGGTCGAGAGCAGCTCGTTGAATTCCTTGAGCTTGCCGGCGTTGTTTGATGCGAGGATCAGGGCTTGGGTCATTGACAATATCCGGTTGAACGGCCACCCGTTCGGCGGCGTAAAGTGCCGATATTGTAAACCTTTTGCGCGCCCCTCACCTCGCCCTGCCGCCGCCGCGAAAAGCGGCAGCTGTGGGTTTTTTGCCCGGCGCGGCGGGCAATGACACGTAAATCTATGTAAAGATCAAATGCCGAGGGCTTGCTTCTGCAGGGCGATCAGGTCGGCGATGCCGCCCTGCGCCAGGTCCAGCAGGCGGTTCATGCCGGCGCGGTCGAAGGCGGCGCCTTCAGCCGTGCCCTGCACTTCGATGAAGTGGCCCGCTTCCGTCATCACCACGTTCATGTCCGTGTCGCAGCCCGAGTCTTCCACGTAGTCAAGGTCCAGCACCGGCATTCCCTGGTAGACGCCCACCGAAATGGCGGCGACGAAGCTTTTCACGGGGATGGCGGCGATGGCGCCGCGCGCCTGCAGCTGGGCAAACGCGTCATACGCGGCCACCATGGCGCCCGTGATGGACGCCGTGCGCGTGCCGCCGTCGGCCTGGATCACGTCGCAATCGAGGTGCAAGGTGCGCTCGCCGAAGGCTTGCAGGTCGAAGGCGGCGCGCAGCGAGCGGCCGATCAGGCGCTGGATTTCCTGCGTGCGGCCGGATTGCTTGCCGCGCGCCGCTTCACGGTCCATGCGCGTATGCGTCGAGCGGGGCAGCATGCCGTACTCGGCCGTCAGCCAGCCCTGTCCCTTGCCCTTCAGAAAGCCTGGCACCTTGTCTTCGATGCTGGCGGTGCAGATGACCTTGGTGTCGCCGCACTCGATCAGCACCGAGCCTTCGGCATGCTTGGTGTACTGGCGGGTGATGCGGATGGCGCGCAGCGCGTCGACGGCGCGGCCGCTCGGGCGGGATTCAAATGTCATGGGAGGTCCTGTGTGATTGGGGTTGCGGCAGCGATTTTACCACCGCGTGCCCGTCTATTTGCAGTCATGCAACAGCGCAGGGCGCAATGGCAGTGCCGCGCACATGATCCCTACAATCCTGCCCCGCCATACACAATTTTCTTTACAATGCCGTAAAACGCACACTATTCAGCAATTTTCAGGCCATCATGCGATCTGGCACTGTTTTACGATGCGGGCGGTATTGCCTGCGCTGGCTGATTAAGTGTATAAGTGACTGTATACAAGACCAAATCGGGGAATCCTTTGAGCATTTCAAGCATGACAGGCTACGCGGTTGCCACCAGCGAAGGTGCTGCAGGCACGCTGACAATTGAAATCAAGAGCGTCAATTCGCGCTTTCTCGACCTGCAATTCCGCATCAATGACGACTTGCGGGCGCTGGAGCCTGACTTGCGCGCCGCCGTCATGTCCGCCATCACACGAGGCAAGGTGGAAGTCCGCCTGAGCTTTGGCCGCAAGGCCGCCACCGCCGGCACGCAGGCGCTGAACCTGCCCTTGCTGGCCGAGTTGGCGCGCCTGCAAACGGAAGTGAGCCACCATTTCGTCTCCGCCCCCGTCATGACGGTGGCCGAACTGCTGCGCTGGCCTGGCGTCATTGAGGAAGCGCAAGTGGGACAGGAGTCGTTGCAGGCGGACGTGGGCGCGCTGACCAAGCGCACCGTGGCCGCCTTCGTCGACAGCCGCAAGCGCGAAGGCGCGGCGCTCGAAGCGGTGCTGCTGTCGCGCATCGAGGCGATGGAAGCCATCGTCAAGCGCATCACGCCGCTGATCCCGCAAGTGGTGGCGGCCTTCCAGCAAAAAGCCATCGAACGCATGCAGGACGCGCTGGGCCTGGCCAGCCAGGGCTCGAATTCGGCCCTGTCGCGCCAGGACGCCATGGAGCGCATCCGCCAGGAAGTGATCTTGTACGGCATCCGCATCGACGTGTCGGAAGAACTGGCGCGCCTGTCGGCCCACCTGGGCGAAACGCGTCACATTCTCACCAAGGGCGGCCAAGTGGGCAAGCGCCTGGACTTCATGATGCAGGAACTCAACCGCGAAGCCAACACGCTGGGCGCCAAGGCGTCCGTGAAGGAACTGGCCGACGCGTCGATGGACTTGAAGCTGCTGATCGAGCAGATGCGCGAACAGGTACAGAACCTGGAGTAAACCATGACGGCAACACGCATCTGGACACTCGCCAGCGTGACCCTGGCGCTGCTGGCGGCCGGCGCGCAAGCGCAAACCGCGCAGCAGCCGTCGCCGTATGCGATCGAAGGCTGCGCCTCCGGCTGCTTCGCGCTCAAGGAACGCGGCGCCGCCATCTACACGGGCGCCGACGCCGCCTCCTACCGCATCTGCTCGCGCAGCAACCTGGGCGCCGAAATATCGGTCGACAGCGCCATCGTGCGCATCAGCAACCGCGACTGCACCGATGTAAATGGTCGGTCCATCGTTCTCAATAGCGGTGAAATCGCCCTGGGCCGGCTGCCCCGCTGAGGCAGGGCCCGCGTTTTACGCCAGGCGCGTGCCGGCGCGCCCCTGGTCGCTGGCGGCGATGACGACGCAGGCGACAAACAGCACGATGCTGTATTCCACGCCGCCGGCGCCATGTTCGCCCACGAACCACCCTTTGGCCGCATGCACGATGGCGATGCCGCCGAGGCAGATGACCATCAGCCCGGCCGCCGCCCAGCGCGTGTACATGCCGATGATGAGCAGGCTGCCGCAAACGATCTCGACGACGGTAATCGCCCACACGACGGCCATGCCGTAGATAAACCCCTTATCTTCCAGGAAACCGGCGAAACGGGGCATCGTGCCATTGGCGATGCGCGTGATGGCATGCGCCATGAACATGACGGCGATGGCCACGCGCAGCAACAGCATGGCCTGTGGGAAACTGAGAAACGGGAAATTTTTCATGCGCGCGCCCTGTCCGTCAAGAATGGTTATTGAGAAAAATACATGCCAAATTAAATAACTATTTCCGCAAGATAACAAGCAAAATATGCGCTGCAGGCCCGCACGCGGCGGCGCAGGCCATCATTGGACTGGCTGGCCGCCTTGCCTCTTGGTAAAATACTGAATTGGGCGACGCGCGCGCAAGCGCACACGCCGCCATCACACGCATATGGAAAGATCCGCATGAGCCACCCTACCGCCTTCTCTGGCAGCCTGTTCGTGGTTGCCGCGCCATCGGGCGCCGGCAAATCGACACTGGTCAATGCATTGCTGGCGCAAGAGCCCGGCATCAAGTTGTCGATCTCGACCACCACGCGCGCCCCCCGCCCGGGCGAGCAGCACGGCCGCGAATACTATTTCACGACGGCGGAAGACTTTGTGGCGCGCGCAGACCAGGGCGAATTCCTGGAATGGGCGGAAGTGCATGGCAATTACTACGGCACGTCGCGCATCATGGTGGAGCAGCAGATGCTGGCCGGCACCGACATCCTGCTGGAAATCGACTGGCAGGGCGCGCGCCAGGTGCGCAAGCAATTCCCCCGCGCGGCCGGCATTTTCATCCTGCCGCCGTCGATCGACGCGCTGGAAGAACGCTTGAACAAGCGCGGCCAGGACGAGCCGCACGTGATCACGCGCCGCCTGCTGGCGGCGGGCGGCGAAATCGCACACGCTCCCGAGTTCGAGTATGTTATTATCAATGAAGAGTTTACGGTCGCTTTGTCCGAACTGAGCGCGATCGTGAGAGCGGCCCGTTGCCGGTTTGCGCAACAAGCGGCCCGCAACGCATCGCTATTCGCCCAGCTGGGCCTGCACGCGGAATAAGCCTTCCCCAAGGTTCCTCGCGCACGCCGGTTCACACAGCACCACGCAAAAATTTTAGGAGTTACTATGGCCCGTATCACAATCGAAGATTGCCTGAAGCAGATCCCGAACCGTTTCCAGCTGACCCTGGCTGCGACCTATCGCGCACGTCAGTTGCTGCAAGGCCACACGCCAAAGGTGGAAGCCAAGGACAAGCCTACCGTTGTCGCACTGCGTGAAATCGCTGCCGGTAAAGTCGGCATCGAAATGCTGAAAAAGGTCCCGATGTAATTGGGAAGCCGCGTGCCGGAACAGTGCTGACCCCTGGTTCTACCGTATCCTTTATTCACACTGTGAAGCAACGCGACGTTTTATGAGTCTGACCCCAGCCGACACGACTTCCGCAGCACTGCCGCCCCTGGCCCCGCGCCAGGCGGCAAAATCGCAGGGCGCTTCCGCGCCCGGTGCCGGCACGTCCGCAGGCGGCGCCGCAGCGGCGCCCGCCCTGGGCGTGGCCTCCGTCAGCCACCTGGCCGACAAGCTGGCCGAATACCTGTCCCCCGCCGACCTGAAAAAAGTCAAGGAAGCCTACCGCTTCTCCGACGAAATGCACCTGGGCCAGATGCGCCGCTCGGGCGAGCCGTATATTTCGCATCCGATCGCCGTCGCCGAAATCTGCGCCGACTGGAAGCTCGACGCGCAAGCCATCATGGCCGCCCTGCTGCATGACGTGATGGAAGACCAGGACGTCAAGAAGGAAGAATTGATCGAGCGCTTCGGCGCGCCCGTGGCGCACCTGGTCGACGGCCTGTCGAAGCTGGAAAAGATCGAATTCCAGAGCCAGATCGAGGCGCAGGCGGAAAACTTCCGCAAGATGCTGCTGGCCATGGCGTCGGACGTGCGCGTGATCCTGATCAAACTGGCCGACCGCCTGCACAATATGCGCACGCTGGACTTCATGACGGCGGCAAAAAAACGCCGCATCGCCAGCGAGACCATGGAAGTGTACGTGCCGATCGCGCACCGCCTCGGCCTGAACAACATCTACCACGAACTGCAGGACCTGTCGTTCTCGCACCTGTATCCGATGCGCTACCGCACCCTGGCGAAAGCCGTCAAGGCGGCGCGCGGCAACCGGCGCGAAGTGGTCAACAAGATCATGGAAGCGGTGAAAAGCACCTTGTCCATGGCCGAGCTCGAAGCCGAGGTCACGGGCCGCGAAAAGACCCTGTACGACATCTATAAAAAGATGCGCAGCAAGCACTTGTCGTTTTCGCAAGTTCTGGACGTCTACGGCTTCCGCGTGGTGGTGGGCAGCTTTGCCGACTGCTACGTCACCCTGGGCACCCTGCACAGCCTGTACAAGCCCATGCCGGGCAAGTTCAAGGATTACATCGCGATCCGCAAGCTGAACGGCTACCAGTCGCTGCACACGACCGTCATCGGCCCCTACGGCACGCCCGTGGAATTCCAGATCCGCACGCAGGACATGCACCGCACGGCCGAATCGGGCGTGGCGGCGCACTGGCTGTACAAGAGCGGCGAATCGAACCCGTCCGACCTACAGCAGCGCACGCATGCGTGGCTGCAGTCCCTGCTCGACATCCAGCAGCAGACGGGCGACTCGGCCGAATTCCTCGAGCACGTCAAGGTCGACCTGTTCCCCGATTCCGTCTACGTGTTTACGCCGAAGTCGAAGATCATCGCCCTGCCGCGCGGCGCCACGGCCATCGACTTCGCCTACTCGATCCACACGGGCATCGGCGACCAGACCGTGGCCGTGAAAATCAACAACGAAACCTCGCCCTTGCGCACCGAACTGCACAATGGCGACATCGTCGAGATCATCACCGATTCCTCGTCGCGCCCCAGCCCCACATGGCTGTCGTTCGTGCGCACCGGCAAGGCCCGCTCGGCCATCCGCCACCATTTGCGCACGATCAACCTGCCTGAATCGATCGCCCTGGGCCAGCAGCTGCTGTCGCAGGCGCTGCAGACGCTCAATATCGACGCCGACCTGCCGGCGCCGCTGGTGGAACGCCTGCTCAACGAATCGAGCGCCAACTCCATGGACGAGCTGTACGCGGACATCGGCATCGGCAAGCGCATGGCCACCCTGGTGGCGCGCCACATCTTCGGCCTGATCGGCGGCGAAGCGGCCAGCATGCCGGTGGAACACAATAGCGGCAGCGAACTGGACCCCGTCACCATCTGCGGCAGCGAAGGCGTTTCCGTGCAGCTGGCGCCGTGCTGTCTGCCGATTCCCGGCGACCAGATCATCGGCCAGCTGCGCCGCGACCAGGGCTTGCTCGTGCACACGAGCGACTGCTCGCAAGCCAAGCGCCAGCGCGCCAAGGAACCGGACCGCTGGATCGCCGTGCGCTGGGGAACCGAACTGAACCGCCGCTTCGACTGCCGCATCAAGGTCTTGATCAACAGCGAACGGGGCATCCTCGCCCGCGTGGCCGCCGAAATCGGCGAATCGGACGCCAACATCATCTATGTGGGCATGGACGAAGACAAGGACAACGTGCTCGACCAGCTGCGCTTCACCGTGCAGGTCAAGGACAGGGTCCACCTGGCCGCCCTGCTGCGCAATGTGCGCCGCGTGGCCGGCGTGAACCGCATCCTGCGCGAGCGTAATTAGACCCCAAGGCAAATACTGGGGGTCGGCCCCTCAGGGTCCGACCCGGCCCTTATGCTTTGCGGGTTTGCAATTTTTTCACGAATTCGGCACTGCCAACCGCCGCATTGCCACGGCTGGCGGCACGCAATGCCTGGAGCGCCGTTTCCTCATCCTCATGAAATAAAGCGGCATAGGCCTGCTGCCGCTCCCCCTTGCTCCTGCTCATGTTTAAATAGAGCGGATGTGGTTGTATCAAAGCATCCTCGCACCCCTCCGCATTGCAACGATAGCTGGACCATCGGTAGTGCCCCGGATAGCGCACCATGCCGGCTCGCACGGGATTGAGTTCGATATAGCGCTGGCACACCAGCAGATAGGTTTCATCCTGCACGACACAGGATTTGTAGCGCCCGTCCCATAGCGGTCCGCTGCGATGGTGGCGCCAGTTGATGTAGTGTGCATACTCTTGCCCCAAGGCCTTCATCATGCGCGAAACTGCCAGAACACTACCTGCGGAGAGCAGCAAATGCACATGATTCGTCATCAGGACATAGGCATGCAGGAGACAGCTTTGCGCATGTGAGTGCCGCTGCAGTTGCTGCAAATACCAGAGAAAATCAGCCGGTTCAAAAAAACAGATTTGCCTGTCCGCCCCACGCTGCACCACATGCAAGGGCATACCAGGCATAAACAAACGCTGGATGCGGGCCATCATCGCTCTCCCGTAAAGGAAAGTTCCAGCGTGACAGACTTACCAGGACTAACCCTGCGTCACCGCAAGCTTACCCCTCCCCCGGCGCCGGATACGTCACTTCCAGCAACTCCAGTTCCTGCTCGCCCTGCGGCGTGTTGAGGGTGATCAAATCGCCTTCGCGCGCCTTGGTGATGGTGCGGGCCATGGGCGAGACCCAGCTGATCTTGCCGTTCAGGGGATCGAATTCATCGATGCCGACGATGGTGATGGTGTGCGTTGCCCCGTCCTTCGTGCGGTACTTGACGGTGGCGCCGAAGAATACCTGGTCGTTGCCGTGGTGCACGCTGGGGTCGACGATGGCGGCCAGGTCCATGCGCTTGGTCAGGAAGCGGATGCGGCGGTCGATTTCGCGCAGGCGCCGCTTGCCGTAGATATAGTCGCCATTTTCCGAACGGTCGCCATTCGACGCCGCCCAATGGACGATGCGCACCACTTCCGGGCGGTCGACGTCGATCAGCTGCAGCAGCTCATCCTTGATGCGCTGGTAGCCGGCCGGCGTGATGTAGTTCTTGGCGCCGGCGGGGATGGCCAGCGCCAGCGCGGCCGCTTCTTCATCGTCGTCGTTGTCGGATTCTTTTACAAAGGCTTTATTCATGCGGCTATTGTAGCCCCGTCAAGGACTGTCGGACACAGCGATTTATCGTATCATCGAGGCAATGGCAGCCATACCGGGCAGCCACATGGAGACGGATGAAAAAATTCTACAGAGTCAGGCGCTGGCTGTTCGCGCCGCTGGTCTACCTGGCCGCCATTTTCCTGCTGATCGAGGAATGGCTGTGGACGACGGGCGCGCGCATCATGCAGGTGGTGGCGCAATTTCCGCCGCTGCATGCGCTGGAAGCGTGGATCAAGCGCCTGCCGCCATACTGGGCGCTGGCCGTCTTCGTGCTGCCGGCCGTGTTGTTGTTCCCCGTCAAACTGCTGGCTCTGCTGGCGATCGCGCGCGGTCATGCGTTTTCCGGCATCGGCGTGATCATCGTCGCCAAGCTGGGCGGCGCCGCGGCCGTGGCGCGGCTGTACACCCTGACGCGCCCCGCCCTGCTGACCTTGCCCTGGTTTGCGCGCTGGCACGGTGTATTCATGGAAACGAAGGACCGCTGGATCGCCCGCCTGCGCGCCACGCGCCCATGGCGCCGCGTCAGCCGCCTGTCGGCCGCGCTGGGCCGCGCGCGCCGCGCCTGGTGGCAGCGCTTGCGCAAAAGCACGCCGAGCCGTCATCATTCCCGTCCGGCCAGAGTACTGCGCCGTTTCGCCGCCTTCTGGCGCGCCCGCCGCTGATGAAGAAACAGACCGCCATGCCCGACACCCCTGCCCCGGCACAGCTTGCCCCCGCCATGCGCGCGGCGGCGCCGGAAATCTATCTGTACGACGCGGCCAGCCTGCAATTGCTGGACGTCAACGATAGCGCCTGCGCCAACCGCCGCTATGCGCGCGAGGAACTGCTGGCGCTGGCGCCGCCGCTGCAGGCGCCGGCGCGCCAACTGGCCGCCCTCGACGACGCCGTCGGCGCGCAAGCCGTCATGCATCTGCAGCCGCAACGGCGCGACGGCAGCCAGTATTCGCTCACCCTGCACCTGTCGCGCGCCAGCCACCATGGCCGGCCCCTGATCCTGGGCGTGGGCGAAGACCTGCGCACGCCGCAGGCAACGGCCGCCGCCCTGGCGCAGGTGCAGTCGCGCTTCAACGCCATCGTCTCGAATACGCCCGGCCTCGTGTACCAGTTCTGCCTGCATGCGGACGGGCGCGCCGCCTTCCCCTATCTGAGCGACGGCTGCCAGGCCCTGCTGGGGCTGAGTCCCGCACAGCTGCATGCGCGCCCGGAACTGTTTTACCAGCTGATCCTGGCCGACGACCGCGCCTCGTACCTCGAATCGATGCAGGCGTCCAAGGCCGCCCTGTGGAGCTGGAACTGGGAAGGCCGCATCTGGGTCGACGCCTGGAAGGACGTCAAATGGATCAACCTGCGCTCCACGCCGCGCGCGCTGGCGGACGGCACGGTGCAGTGGGAAGGCATCATGACGAATATCACGGAAAGCCGGCTCGAACAGATCGAAGTGCGCCAGTCGCGCGCCCGCCTGGCCGAGCTGACGGCGCATATCGACAAGGTCAAGGAACACGAACGCACGCGCCTGGCGCGCGAACTGCACGATGACCTGGGCGGCAATTTGACGGCGATCAAGATGGCGCTGGCCATGCTGGTGCGCCGCCTGCCGCCGGACGACGCCCAGTTGCAGGAAAAAGCCGAGTATGTCGACGCCCTGGTCGACCGCAGCATAGACGCCGTGCACAGCATTTCCCTGGATTTGCGCCCCTCCATGCTGGACCTCGGCCTGGTCGCCGCGCTGGACTGGCAAGTGAAGGAATTCGCGCGCCAGGCCGGCATCGAATGCCGCTTCATCTCGAACCGCCAGCACATCGACCTGGAACTGGACCTGGCCACCAGCCTGTTCCGCATTGCCCAGGAGGCGCTGACGAATATCGCCAAGCATGCGCAGGCGACCACGGTGACGGTGCGCCTGGCGCGCCAGCGCCAGCACATCAGCCTGTCCATCGCCGACAATGGCGTCGGCATGCGCCTGTCCGACCGCGCCAAGCCGCAATCGTTCGGCATCCGCGGCATGATAGAACGCACCAGCGCGCTGGGCGGCACCCTGACCCTGATGGACGGGCCGGACGGCGGCACGGTCCTGAGCATAAAAATCCGGCTGACCACGCCGCGAGAGGCGATAATAGCGGCTGCAGCCAGCACCCCTGCCCACAGCGGACCGCCATAAAGAACGCGGCATCGCCCGGCGCAGGCGAATCAGATAGGAAACAATGCAGTCATGAAAGAAAAAGCCACCATCCGGGTATTCATCGCCGACGATCACGCGATCGTGCGCGAAGGCTTGAAGCAGATCCTGGCCGATACCCGCGACATCGTCGTAGCGGGCGAAGCGGAAAACGGCCACGACGCCATCAAGCTGTTCCGCGGTTCGAAATGCCAGGTAATGCTGCTCGACATCTCCCTGCCCGACCGCAGCGGCATCGACGTGCTCAAGCAGATCAAGAAGGAAAAACCGGAACTGGCCGTGCTGATGCTGTCCATGCACCGCGAAGACCAGTATGCGATCCGTTCGCTCAAGGCGGGCGCGGCCGGCTACCTGACGAAGCAGAGCGCCCCGCGCGAACTGGTCACGGCCATCCGCCAGGTGTCCGAGGGCTTGAAGTACATCAGCGCCTCGCTGGCCCAGGAACTGGCCAACACGGTGGGCGAAGACCATGACACGGCGCTGCACGACACCCTCTCGGACCGCGAATACCAGACCCTGGTGATGATTGCCTCGGGCAAGACGGTGGGCGCCATCGCCGAAGAGCTGAAATTGTCCGTGAAAACCGTCAGCGAATACCGCGCGCGCCTGCTGGTCAAAATGAAACTCAAGAACAGCGCGGAACTGACGCATTACGCCATCCGCAACCAGCTGGTCGACTAGCGGCAAAGTGGCGCCGGACGCCGCCGAGGCGGCATGGGCGCTGGCATCGGGCGAATTGGACGGACTTATCCTTGCTTCTCGCACAATAAGTTCTTTGCCAACTAGCCTATCATGAGGATAATTAGAAAATATCTAAAAAGGCTGTGCCTACATGTCCAGTAAATTGCCATCTCCGCCAGCAAGCGCTCCCGCTGGCGCCACGAACTCCGCCGCCGTCCCCGCGATGAATCCGGCCGATATCGCCCGCGAAGCGTTTCGCCGCCTGGCGACGCGCCGCATCGCCCCCACGCCCAGCGCCTACCGCGAAATCTACAATGAAATCGCCGGCATCAGCGAGCCGGCCGACACGCCTGCCGCCCCGGCGGCCGTGCTGGCCGCCAGCGCCAATGTAGAAAAAGGCGCGGAGAGCGGCGCGGAAAACGTGCTGACGCAGTTTGCCGCCAGGATGAGCGAATCGGCGGGCGAACTGGGCGACTTCGGCCGCCGCTTCCAGCGCGCCCTGAAAGCGCGCGACTGGGACAGCTATGCGCGCATCCTGGCGCAGCTGGCGGAAAAACAGGTCAAGAAAGGCGGCGGCATCGAATTGCCGCCCCTGCCGGACGGCGAACAGACGCGCACCCTGCGCGAATTGCTCAGCCGCACCCTGGGTTTTGCCGTCGCCACCCTGCTGACGGGCACGCCCGCGCTGGTGGAAGAGGCCGAATCGCTGGGCGCGGCCATCAAGCAGGCGCACACGGAAGAAGCGCTGAACGAAGCAGCCCTGCGCCTGAAGCAGCTGTGCTACCAGATCGAACTCAAGAGCGGCGACACGGCCGAGCAGCAGGAATTGCTGTTGCGTCTGTTCAAGTTGTTGCTGGACAACGTCAGCCAGTTGCTCGACGACGACAGCTGGCTGCGCGGCCAGGTCGACGCCGTGCAAAACCTGATCGCCGGCCCGCTCGACCAGCGCGCGCTGGAAGACGCCACGCGCAGCCTGAAGGAAGTCATCTACAAGCAAAGCCAGCTCAAGCACAGTTTGTCCGACGTCAAGCTGACGGTCAAAAACATGATGATGACCTTCATCGACCGCCTGGGCCAGGTAGCGGCCAGCACGGGCGACTTCCACGAAAAGATCGGCGGCTATTCGGAAAAGATCAGCCAGGCGGAAAATATCAGCGAACTGAACAGCGTTCTCGACGAAGTCTTGCGCGAAACGCGCATGGTGCAGAACGAAGCGTTGCGCGCACGCGACAAAATGGTGCTGGCGCGCCAGGAAGTGCAGGATGCGGAACAGCGCATCCACACCCTGGAAGCGAAGCTCCAGCATATGAGCGAGCTGGTGCGGGAAGACCAGCTGACGGGCAGCCTGAACCGCCGCGGCCTGGACGACGTGTTCGAACGCGAAACGGCCCGCTCCGACCGCCGCGGCACGCCGCTGTGCATCGCCATGCTGGACCTGGACGACTTCAAGCGCCTGAACGACACCTATGGCCACCTGGCCGGCGATGCCGCGCTGAAACACCTGGTGAAGATCGTCAAGGAAACCCTGCGCTCGATGGACGTCATCGCCCGCTTCGGCGGCGAGGAATTCCTCATCCTGCTGCCGGAAACGACGGTCGAGGCCGCCTCATCGACGATGACCCGCCTGCAACGCGAGCTGACCCGGCATTTCTTCCTGCACGACAACGAAAAAGTCCTGATCACCTTTTCCGCCGGCGTGGCCCTGCGCCAGCCCAAC
The DNA here is from genome assembly GCF_059421435.1 of Janthinobacterium sp. GW821-FHT03A03. Taxonomy (NCBI): domain Bacteria; kingdom Pseudomonadati; phylum Pseudomonadota; class Betaproteobacteria; order Burkholderiales; family Oxalobacteraceae; genus Janthinobacterium; species Janthinobacterium sp. GW821-FHT03A03. The sequence continues at coordinate 349,270 of NZ_JBWKUZ010000001.1, forward strand.
GAAGACCAGGCCGAACTCGTCAAGCGCGCCGACCGCGCCATGTACCAGGCCAAGCAGACGGGCAAGAACCGGGTGGTGGTGGCCGACTGAACCGCTTTACACGGTACGCGCCAATGAAAATGCCGCTCATCGAGCGGCATTTTTGCATTCCGGCGCCCGCTGGGCACATGGCAGGAGCCTCAGCGGTAAGGATGCTCGTCGGCAAAGAAATCGATCAAGCCGCCCTCGTGCTCGATCAGGATGGACTTGGCAATAATGCCCTCGCGCACCATCTCCGCAGCGATATCGCGTGCACGCCACTGCGTGGGAATGATGACCACATCGGCCGGCCGCGCTTTCAGCACGTCGCGGTAGACGATTTCCTGGCCCAGGCCAGGCACGAAAGTGCCGGCCTTGTCCGGGTCGGAGTCGACCACCAGCGGGAAGCGCTGCGCATCGGCACCAAACTGGTGCATGAACGCGGCGGCCTTGCCCGTGCCGCCCCAGATGGCCACGCGCTGGCCGCTGGCTGCCAGGGCGTCCAGTTGCGCGGCAATGGCTTGCCGGCTGCGCCGGGCGGCGGCGGCAAAGGCATTGCTTTCTCGCGCCTGGTCGCGCAGCGCCTTGGGCACCTGCAACCGTACCAGCGCATACACGACTTCGCCGTCATAGCCGTGCGCCAGTTGCACCACCTCGCCAGCACGCTGCATCAGGGTGCGGAACGATTCCGTGGTGAAATGCGACATATGTTCATAGAAGAAATCGGCCAGGCGGCCCGTGGCGAAGACCCGGTCGATGCACGGCACTTCGGCAAACAGCCAGCACGGCTTGTCCGAGCGCGAAGCGGCCCACGCCATCTGCTCGACCAGCGAAGCGGGATCGGTCAGGTGTTCCAGCACGTGGCGGATCACCAGCGCATCGGGCGCGAATTCGGGCACATCCTGCAGCGGCTGGAAATAGCGCGCGTGAAACTCCACGCCGCGGCCCGTTTCCGGCGTCGCATTCGGGTCGAAACCGATGAAACGGCCCTGCTCGCTGCGGGCATCGGCCAGAGCGCGCACGAAATGGCCTTCGCCGCAACCGATGTCGATCACCGTGGGCGAGGCGGGCAACCGGGCCAGCAGCACGTCGCGCGTATCGGCCAGATGGCCTTTCCAGATGCCGCCCTTGTTGAACATGCGGTTAGGATTGTTTTGGTAAGGAATGGCGTCATAGGAAAACGCGCGGTTCCACACGTGCGTGCACTGCGGGCACTGCACGAAATCGTGCGGCTGCACGGCCATTGCCTGCGCGTCGGCAGCGCTGGCCGGCCAACCCAGAGTGGCCAGTGCTTGCTGGCCACCATCGAAAAACGCTGCCGCCACTGTGTGGGCGCAGACCGGACACACGGCCGGGAGCAATTGCTGTTTCATGCAAAGATCACTTTCTTGAAGTAAGCGATAGTTTCTTTCAAGCCATCGTGCAGACTCACTGCCGGCTCCCATTGCAGGGCGGCGCGCGCCTTGGCGATATCGGGCTGGCGGCGCACGGGGTCGTCGGCCGGCAAGGGACGGAAAACCAGTTCGCTTTTCGACTCCGTCAGGCGCAGCACCAGCTCAGCCAGTTCGCGGATCGTGAATTCGGCAGGATTACCCAGGTTCATCGGGCCGATTTCCTGGGTCTGGTTCATCATGCGCACCATGCCTTCGATCAAGTCATCGACGTAGCAGAACGAGCGCGTCTGCTGGCCATCGCCATACAGGGTGATCGGATCGCCGCGCAGCGCCTGCACGATGAAGTTGCTGACCACGCGGCCATCGTTCGGATGCATGCGCGGGCCATAGGTATTGAAGATGCGCACGACGCGGATATCCACGGCCGACTGGCGGTGATAATCGAAAAACAGGGTTTCGGCGCAGCGCTTGCCTTCATCGTAGCAGGCGCGCGGACCGATAGGATTGACATGGCCCCAATAATCTTCACGTTGCGGGTGCACCTGCGGATCGCCATACACTTCCGAGGTGGACGCCTGCAAGATACGCGCGCGCTTGCGCTTGGCCAAGCCCAGCATGTTGATGGCGCCCAGCACCGAGGTCTTGGTGGTCGAGGTAGGGTCGTTCTGGTAATGCACAGGACTGGCCGGGCAAGCCAGGTTGTAGATGCGGTCCACTTCCACGTACAGCGGCAGCCAGACGTCGTGGCGCAGCAGTTCGAAGCGCTTGTGACCCAGCAGGTGCCGGATATTGTCCTTGCTACCCGTGTAGAAATTATCCACGCACAGCACATCGTGGCCATCGGCAATCATGCGGTCGCACAAGTGCGAACCGAGGAAACCGGCGCCGCCAGTAATCAGGGTGGTACGGGGCATCATTGTTCTCCTTGGGGTATGCCGCAGGATTCAGCCAGTTTTTTGTTCTTCTCATGAAACATGCCCCAGACCGCATCCTCGAAGTGACGCGCGAAACGGCGTGCGTCATACAGCGGCGAGTTCACGACCTGCTGGCGCAAGCGCCCCCGCAGAGCCGCCAGCGCATCGATGTCGCTGGCACAGCGCCGGGCGACGGCCACATAATCGTCATCGTCGCTGGCGATCCAGTCCGGCAAGCCTGCATTGTGCAGTATCGACTCTCCCAGATGCGACAAAAAGTGCGTGCCGCGCAGCGTCACGATGGGCACGGCCATCCATAGGGCCTCCATGCTGGTAGTACCGCCGGGATACGGAAAAGGATCGAGTGCGATATCGACCTGCTGATAGGCCTCCAGCATGGCCAGGCGGGTCCCGGTTCCCGACATGGAAAGACGCCCGGCACTGATGCCATGGGCAGCAAAGCGCGCCAGGGTGCGCGCACGCACGGCCGCGTCATCCAGCTGTTTGGTCTTGAGCGACAGCCGGGAATCGGGCACGGCCTTGAGTACGCGTGACCACAGGGCGACGACGGCATCAGTCATCTTGGCAAGATTGTTGAAACAGCCAAATGTGACATAACCATTCGACACAGCCGGCAACGGCGTCACAGACACTTCCTCACGCGGCTCCGTGAAGCACAGATAGCTGTCGGGCATGCGCCACAGCGTCTCGGTGAACTCGCCCTCCTCTCCCGCTGGCGCCACATGGGGGTCGGCCAGCAAATAATCCATTTCCGCCATGCCCGTGGTGGCAAAATAACCCAGCCAGCTCACCTGAACGGGTGCCGGACGCCAGGCGAATACGGGCAAACGATTGTTGCCTGTATGGCCACCCAGATCGAACAATACGTGCACACCATCGCTTTCAATCAACTGCGCCGCCGCAGCATTATCCATGCCGGAAATCGGGCGCCATGCGGCAAAGTGGGGCCGCAGGCGCGCCGTCACCGAATCGGCGTGCAGAACAGTCGGGTAAGCGATCAATTCCACACGACGCGGGTCCAATGCCGCCAGCAATGCCTCTAGGAAAAGTCCAACCGGATGGTTCCTCAGGTCAGCTGAAACCATGCCGATACGCAAGCGCTGCGGCTGCTTGCTACAAGACCAAGCCGTAAATGGCGCGCTCGCCAAGCAACTGACTTCCTGGCCAAAACGCCGCGCTTCGGCCAGACGCTTGGTCGGCGTTGCACGGGAGTGATAGTTTTGCATCAAAATGAGATTACTGTGTGCCAACATTAAGCCAGGCTGCATGGCCATGGCATTCCTGCAAGCATTCTCGGCAGCTGTCATATTGCCCAGTTCCTGCAAGATCAGCCCCAGATTGTGCTGAGCCTCGCCATCTCCCGGAAGCAGACGCGCCGCTTTCTGCATGCATGGCAGCGCCTCGCGCGAACGGCGCTGCTCCTGCAACGCGGCGCCCAGCAATTTCCAGCCGTAGCCGTCGCGCGGCCGGCGCCGCGTCAAGGCGCGCGCGCCCTGCTCCACTTCGGCATAACGGCCTTGCTCGAACAAGGTGTTCAAATCGTCTTCCCCGGGGTCTCCGCCGCCCGATCCATCGCCGGCGAAAACATTGTCCAGAGAAACGACATCGGCGGCAGGCGTCCCTGGTCCGCCGCCATCGAGCCGGCGGGCCAACTGGTCGGCCCATATATTATCGAGGCCGCGCTCGCGCCCGAACTGCAACACCTGCCTCGCCGCCTCATGCTGGCCAGCCAGGATCAAGGCCTCGATATAGTCCAGCCAGCCAGCGGCCAGATCGGGACGCGCCTCAAGTGCAGCGGCAAAGAAAGGCAAACTTGCCTCAACCTCGGCCGCCTTTAATGCCAGCAACCCCAACTGGCGATTGGCTTCCGCGTGCAAGGGGGAAAGTTGCAATACTGCTTTATATAGCTGCTCAGCCTCGGAAAAACGGCCCGTCCGCAAATATGTCTCAGCCGATAATATGGCTTGCGCCACCGCCAACGCGATTTCGCTGCTCTCAGGCAGGCCGGCAGCATGGCCAGCAGCAGTATCAGTCATCATTTTATTAGGGTATCCATACAATCCATACAACTGCCCGGCCACCATGAGCGCCCCACCATATCAATTAGTACCATGACAGGCATCAATACATGGTGGCAACGATCTTAGCAGCTTATCTTCACGCTGAGAAACGCTGCCATGACGATGGAATGAACGTCCGACGCAAAAGAACATGGCGAAGCAAAGGTAAAATATTTTTTTAAGCCCCTCAAGTTTTCCGCAGGATTGCCGATAGGCGGGCCCTGATTTTAAAAATTGAAGGAAAAAAATAAAATAAAGAATGTTTTTCTCTATCAACTTTTCCAGACAGTAACCGATAAACATTACAACAGCGGCTTGATTGCCCCAGAACAACGGGGCAGGCCAAAGTGACTAGCACATAGCGCAATGTAGTACCTGTCTGGAGAATTATCATGGCTGCAGTAATTAATACCAACATTTCATCCCTGAATTCGCAACGCAACCTGTCGACCTCGCAGTCGGCCTTGAGCACCTCGCTGCAACGCCTGTCCTCCGGCTTTCGCATCAACAGCGCCAAGGACGACGCCGCTGGTCTGGCGATTTCCGACCGCATGACGTCGCAAATCCGCGGCATGACCCAAGCGACCCGCAATGCAAACGACGGCGTCTCGCTGGCTCAGACGGCCGAGGGCGCACTGTCGAGTTCGGGCGACATCCTGCAACGCATCCGCGAACTGGCCGTGCAATCGTCGAACTCGACGAACTCGTCGAGCGACCGCCAGGCGCTGCAAACCGAGGTGGGCCAGCTGGGCTCCGAACTGAACCGTATCGCCACTACCACTTCCTTCAACGGCCAGGCGCTGTTGGACGGCACCATGGGTACGGCCAATTTCCAGGTCGGCGCCGATGCCAACCAGTTGATTTCGGCCAATGGCGCGAACTTCCTGACCAGCACTTATGGCAACAACCGCATTGAAAACAATGCAGTTGCAACAACCGCCTCGTCAAGCGTGGTCGCTGCCAAGGCAATCGGTATCAGCGGCAAGCTCGGTTCCGCCACCTATACCACCACAGCCACGGATACGGCCCAAACGATCGCCGCAGCACTGAACCAGAAAACGTCGGCCACCGGCGTGACGGCAACCGCCAAGACTGAGGCCAACCTGGGCCTGGTCGCCGGCAACTACGCCTTCACGATCGCTTCGGACAACAGCGCAAGCCCGGTCACCGTCTCGTTCAACGTCGCCGCTGGCGCCTCCAGCGCAACTGACTTTGCTGCCGGTATCAACGCCATCAATGCCCAAACAGCAAAGACCGGCGTCACTGCCCAGTTCGACAACACGAATGGCGGCATCAAACTGAGCAACTCCAACGGCGCCAACATCGCCATCGCCGACACCGCTGCCGGCGGTGCCAACCAGTTGAAAGTCAATACCTACACCACCGCCGGCGGCATTGTTGCTGGCGTGGATGCCAAAGGTGCTACGGCCGTTGCCAACGGAACCGTCACGTTCGACTCGGACAGCAGCTTCTCCGCCAGCGATGCGGGCTCCGGCCTGGCTCTGGTTGCAGGCGGCTCGGCTTCGAAGCTGAATTCGGTTGCTTCGCTTGACGTCACCACCTTCGCCGGCGCCCAGCTGGCGCTGAAGATCGCCGATGCCGCCCTGTCGACGGTCAACAGCCAGCGCGCCCAGTACGGCGCCTTGCAGTCGCGCTTCGCCTCAGCGATCTCGAACCTGCAATCGACGACGGAGAACCTGTCCGCATCGCGCAGCCGCATCGTCGATACCGACTTTGCATCGGAAACGGCCAACATGACCCGCGGCCAGATCCTGCAACAAGCTGGTACGGCGATGCTGGCACAGGCGAACTCGCTGCCAAACGGCGTCCTGAGCCTGCTGCGCGGCTAATCTCCGATTAGCCAGGCAACAGCGTTGGACCCTGATTCCCCTGCCGGATTTTTTTGGCAGGGGAATTTTCACTAGGAGAGCACCATGACTATCGACACGATAGCGGCCGCCTCCGCGGCCAGGATAGACAAGAGTTACGTGTCTGCGGACACGCCGCCGGCGCGTCCGGCAACGCCACGTGCAGCAACGGAAAACGGCACGGCTGCATCACAGCCAGCCAGCAAGGAACCGAGCCGCGAGCAATTGAACAAGGCGGTATCGGAGCTGAACCAGTCGTCGCAAATAAAAACGCAGGGTCTGGAATTTTCCATCGACGAAGACAGCCAGCGCACGGTGGTCAAAGTCATCGATCAGGAAACCAAGGAAGTCTTGCGCCAGATTCCCACCAAGGAGGCGCTGGAACTGGCCAAGACCTTCAACTCGGCCAAAGGCTCCTTGATCAGTCAGAGCGCATGAAGATGGGATTACCCACAGACATACAGCTTCGTGGCGATACGCATCTGCATGACACCGGGGCCCGATAGCCTGGCTATCCGGCCCCGCATTTTTACCATAATTGCAATAACATTTCCAGCCCCGCTCCCGATTTTTTGTTCCCGCTGAAAACAGCGCGGTAAATCCCCCTCTCAAGTCCTGATTGATTCTGCCGATAACAGCTTATATTAGCGTTTTCCTAGGAGCATTCCGTGGCCATCACCCCTACAATATCATCCGTTGGCATCGCAGCCGGCGCCAGCGGTCTGGACGTGAACGCCATCATCGACAAGCTGATGAACGCAGAAGCGGCGCCACTGGGTACTTTTGACAAAAAAACGGCATCCTACCAGGCCAAGCTCAGTGCGTTAGGAACACTCAGCGGCTCCGTCAGCAGCTTCCAGAGCTCGCTGTCGGCACTGACCAACTCGAATAACTTCCGCGCCGTCAGCGCCACGCCATCGGATCCGCTGGTCCTGACGGCCAGTGCCGGCGCCAAGGCCGTGGCCGGCAGCTATAACATCAATGTCTCCCAACTGGCCCAGGCGCAGACGCTGACGTCGGGCGGCATGGCCAGCAAACTGTCGACCATCGGCAGCGGCGCCAAGACGACGGTATCCTTCCAGCTCGGTTCGCTCGCCGGCGGCACCTTCGGCGTAACGGGCACGACGCTGGGCGGCAGCACCCTGCTCACGGGTGTGAGCAACGGCTCCGTGATCATCAATGGCACTGCCATCCCGACGGATGCCAGCACCAAGAGCGCGCGCGCGCTGGCGGACGCCATCAATGCCAAGAGCAGCACCACGGGCGTGACAGCCACGGCCCAGCCGACGGCCAGCAGCGCCAGCATGTTCACCGGTTTCGGCAGTATTGCCACCGGCGCGGACGGCACCTATACACTGTCGGTGGGCGGCATCGAGATCGTCACCCAGGGCAACGGCGTCGCTGCGGGCGGCGGCATCACGGCCGCTTCGCTCGATACGACACTGGCTGGGCCGAACGCCGTCTCGAACGCACTGGCGGCGGCGAATATCACCGTCACCGGCACGGCAGCCGGCGGCAACCTGCAATTTACCCGCGCCGATGGCTCCAACATCAATATCGAGGAAGTCGTCACGGGCAGCGTCACGGGCGGCATCGGCCATGCCGCCAATTCCACCAACGACGGCTCGAACGTGACCATTGCCAGTTCGATCACCCTGGCCTCGGGCAATGCCAGCCCCATCACCATCGCCGGCAGCAATCCGGCAGCAGCCGGACTCACGGCAGGCTCGGGCGGCGCCTACATGAATACCAACTTTACCCAGGATGGTACGCAGGCCACCGGGTCGGTGGTGATCGACTCCACCAACAACACTTTGCAAGGCATACGCGACGCCATCAATAACGCAGGCCTCGGCGTTACCGCCAGCATCGTGTCCGACGGTAGCGACAAGCCGTATCACCTAGTGCTCAGCTCGACCAAGACAGGCGCCAATTCGGCCATGAAGATTTCGCTCAGCGGCAGCGATGGCCAGCCCGCCGACAGCGCCCTGACCAATTTGTTGTCCTATGATGCGTCCGGCACGCAAAACCTGAAGCAGAACAGTGCAGCGCAGAACACGATGTTCAGCGTCAACGGCATTGCCATTACCAGCAGTTCGAACAGCGTCGATACGGCCATCGAAGGCGTCACCCTGGGCATTACCAAGATAGGCACTTCCAATTTATCGGTAGCAAAAGATACCACGACGGTCAAAACCAGCATCACCGCCTTCGTCAAGGCCTACAACGACCTGAATACCTCGATCAGCAAGATGACGGCATACAATCCCGACACCAAGACGGGTGGGGTGTTACTGGGAGACGCAACCGTTAAATCGATCCAGAGCCAGTTGCGCAGGCAGCTGGGGGCGCCGATTACCGGTCTGAACAGTAGCATGAGCACCTTGAGCCAGGTGGGTATTTCCTTCCAAAAAGATGGTAGCCTGAGCCTGGATACCAGCAAGCTCGACAAGGCAATCAGCACGAACTTCGGCAACATCGCCGGCCTGTTTTCAGCCATCGGAGCAACCACCGACAGCAATGTGGCTTTCACCAGTTCGACGGCCGCCACCAAACCCGGCACCTATGACCTGACCATCACAACCATGGCCAGCCAGGGCTCACTCACGTCGCTCGGCGTGCTGCCCGCCAGCACCACGATTGCCAGCGATACCGTCTGGAACGTCACGCTGAACGATACGGATCCCTCGGCGGCCAAGAACACGGCCCAGGTGACGATACCGGCAGGTACTTACACTCCGGCGCAGATGGCGTCGCTGATGCAGTCCTCCATCAACGGCGTGAAAGCCTTTTCGGACAATGGCGCATCGGTCTCGGCTTCGATCGATGGCACCGGCAAACTGGTCCTGGCGTCGAGCCGATTTGGTTCGGTATCGAACCTGGCCTTGAGCAGCAATACGGGCACGGCGGTGAGTGACCTGTTCGGTGCAGCCACCCCCCTCAAAGGCGCCGACGTGGCCGGCACGCTGGGAGGACAACCGGTCATCGGCTCCGGTCAGACCCTGACGGGCGCCGCCGGTTCCCCGGCCGAAGGCCTGAAGATTGAAGTGACGGGCGGCGTCACCGGTTCGCGCGGCACGGTCAGCTTCTCGCAAGGCTATGCCTACCAGCTGAACAACCTGGCCACGTCCTTCCTGGGCACGGACGGCATGATCACCGGACGCACGAACGGCATCAATGAAACCCTGAAGTCGGTGGCGGCGCAGCGCGACAAGTTCAGCGCGAAACTGACCGACATCGAAGCGCGCTACCGCGCCCAATACACGCGTCTCGACGTGACGCTGAGCAAACTGCAGTCCACGCAAACCTATTTGACCCAGCAGCTGGCCGCCATCGCCGCCAACCGTTAAGCGCTATCATCAGGAGAATATATGTTTGGAACCCAACAACGCGGCGTCAACGCCTATGCCAAGGTGGGCCTGGAAACGGGCATCGTCTCGGCCTCGCCGCACAAGCTGATCGTGATGCTGTACGACGGCGCCCTGGTGGCCGTGCTCAGTGCGCAAGTGCACATGAAATCGGGCAATGTGCCGGAAAAAGGCAAGTCCATCTCGAAAGCCATCCAGATCATCGACAATGGCTTGCGCGCCAGCCTGGACAAGGAAGCGGGCGGCCAGATCGCCGAAGGCCTCGACGCCCTGTATGAATATATGAGCGCGCGCCTGCTGGCGGCCAATATCCGCAACGATCTTGGCATGCTGGAAGAAGTGCAGCGCCTGCTGACGGACCTGCGCGACACCTGGAACGCCATCGGTTCCACGCCCGCCGCCATCCCCGGCGCCGATTTGAAACGTATGCCCAGCCTTGTGAGCGCCTGACCCATGATGACGAATCAAGAAGTCCTGACCACCTACGAAACCATGCAGACCCTGACGGGCCAGATGGTGACCGCCGCCGGCAACGCCGACTGGGTCCAGCTCGAAGCGCTGGAGCAGCAAGTGAGCGCGCACGTGGCGGCGCTGAAGGCGAATGAAGAAAAAGTCGTGCTGGAAAGCGCCGGCCGCCAGCGCAAGGTCGCCCTGATCAAGCAGATCCTCGAAGACGACCGCAAGATCCGCGACCTGACCATGCCGTGGATGGCGCAATTGTCCAAGCTGATCAACAGCACCGGCACCGAGCGGCGCCTGGCCAACGCCTACGGCGTCTAGACGCCCCCGGGGCAAGGTTACCTATCATGTTGCCGAAGATGGATGCGATCGGCATGACGCCCTTGACCCCGGTCAAGGGCACGCGCCCGGCCGACACGGTCGCCGACCCGCGCCAGGCCGAGTTCCAGCGCTCGCTGCAGGGGCTCATCGGCAAAGCCATGCAGGGCCAGGTGCTGGCCCGCATGGGCGACGGCAGCTTCCTGGTGCGCGTGGCCGGCACGCCGGCCCGCATGCAGCTGCCCGCCGGCGCCCAGCCGGGCGCTGAGATTCCCCTGACCTTGATCGGCATCAATCCCCGCCCCTCTTTTCAAATCGGCAGCACCCGCGACCAGCCCGCCAGCACCGTGCTGACGTATGCGGACGCGGAAGCCGAACCCGACGCGGCCGAAGCGCGCGGCCCCCAGGCCGGCGCCGCCCAGGCCGGCACGCGCGCCAGCAGCACGGCCGCCACCCTGCTCAGCCGGGCGCCGCTGACGCCGGCCAACCTGCTGCCCGACCTGGCCGGCGACACGCCCGCGCCGGAACTGAGCACCACCGCGCGCGCCATCAGTAGCGTACTGAGCCAGGCGGAAAGCGCGCCCGGCGCGCCCGTGGCGCTGGTCGGCAAGACGCCGCTGATGGCCGCGCCGGGGGCCAATCCGGCCCAGGTGGCGCAAAAACTGCAGGAGGCAGTCGGCAGCAGCGGCCTGTTCTACGAATCGCACGTGGCCGAATGGGCCGAAGGCAAGCGCGCGCTGGCCTCGCTGCAGCTGGAGCCGCAAATGCAGAAGGCCGCGCCGGGCGAGATGGCAAAGACGGGCACCGACCTGGCCTCGGCACAATTAATCAATTTGCAACTACACACCCATGAGCAGGCGCGCGTGCAGTGGCAAGGCGAAGCCTGGGCGGGCCAGAAGATGCAGTGGGATATCAGCCGCGATGCGCCGGAAGGCGGGCAGCACGAGGGCCGTGACGGCAACGAGGAAGCGGCGGCCTGGCGCAGCAGCGTGCGCTTCCAGTTTCCCCTGCTGGGCGACCTGGCCGCGCAAGTGCTGCTGCAAGGCGGCCGGGTGGCCATCCAGCTGCAAGCCGGCAGCGAAGGCAGCGCCGAGACGCTGCGCCGGCACGCGGCGCGGCTGGAAGCATCGCTAGCCGCGGCCGGCTGGCCCCTGGCGTCGTTGACGATCGCCGGCCAGGACACTGCCGCGCCACCGGCGGCGGGAGACGGCGATGCTTGACGACACCAGGCGCAAGGTGCCGCAGACGGCCGTCGCCCTGGCCTACCAGAGCGGCACGGCGGCACCCAAGGTGGTCGCCAAGGGCAGCGGCCTGATCGCGGACCAGATCATCAGCACGGCGCGCGAACATGGCGTCTTCGTGCATGAATCGAAGGAATTGGTGGCCTTGTTGATGGATGTCGACCTGGACCGCCAGATTCCGCCTGGCCTGTATCGGGCGATTGCGGAACTGCTGGCCTGGTTATATCATATTGAATCTGCGAATGGCGGCCCCATCCCGCCGCCGCCCGACACCAGCTTTCTTCCCATCGATACATAGACAGGCATCAATGCAAGCACATATTATGGATTCCGGCCTCGAAAACTGGCACGACTTTGAAGTGGAATCACGGCGGGAAATCATCGCCTTGTTGCGCGGCATCAGCGAAAAGAACCAGCTGATCCGCATGCTGATCCATGGCGAATCCGATGTGTGCGTCACTTCGATCCTGGAAGTCGATGCCGAGCACAATACCGTCATCCTCGACCGCTCCGTAAACGCCGACCAGAACCGGCGCATGGTGGCCGCCACCGGCATCTCGTTTGAAACCTCGCTCGACAAGATCCGCATCCTGTTTGCCAGCGCCCTCGTGGAAGAGTGCAACTATGGCGGCACGCCCGCCCTGAAAATTGCCATTCCAGAAACACTGATCCGCCTGCAGCGGCGCGAGTATTACCGCATGACGACGCCTGTCAGCAATCCCGTGCGCGTCTCGATTCCCCTGCCGCCCTCGCTGGGCGGCGCCGACACCCTGTTTCCGCTGGCCGACATCAGCTGCGGCGGCATCGCCATCCTCGACAATAAACTGATGCTGGGCGAAACCATCGGCAGGGACTACCCGGGCTGCCGCATCGACTTGCCCGACGTCGGCATCGTCACCGCGACTTTGCAAATTCGCAACTCGCTGGACATGACATTGCTCAACAATAAGCTGAACCGCCGCCTCGGCTGCCAGTTCGTCGACCTGCCGCGCAGCATGCTGGCGCACGTGCAGCGCTATATCACGCGGCTCGAACGCGAGCGCAATGCCAGGATGGCGGGACTGGGTTAATTCAATCCGGAGTCAAAGCTTAACGTTTCGCAAAAGCGTAGCGAGCGGCGATGATTTGCGGCCGAGACGCGCAGCTGTGCTATAGCACAGCGGGCATCGCAGGCCGCAAAGCGCGCCGCGCAGTAGCTTTGGCGAGACGTTAAACTTGCATATTCATGATGTCATGATATGCAGAAACCAATTTATTGCGCACCTGCACCGTGGCCTGGAATTCGATGCTCGACTTCTGCATCGCCACCATCACGTCCGACAGGCTGACTTTCTCGTCGCCCATGGTAAAGCGCTGGCCCAGCGCCGATGACGCCTTCTGCGCGCCGCTCACGGAATCGAGCGCGCTCTTGAAGGCGTCGGCGAAGTTCACCTTGGCCGCCGGCGCCTCGGTCTGGATCGCCGGTATTTTCGCCTCCGGCCGCGTGGCCGCCGACTTCAGTTGCGCGATCATCGCCTCGATCCTGCTGCTATCGATACCGCCTGTTTTCACTTTGCCTCCCGATTCTGGTCAATTCCTGCCTGTTGCACCCAGAGAACAAAACTCTAGCCTGCAAGGCAACGACGGGTACAATATCTTCCGTCACATGTTGCCAGGGTTCCACAATACCAGCGCCAACGCCAGCCGCTCGGCCGAGCAGGCGGCGAAAGCGCCTTCTATTTGGACGATTGAAGCGCGTGACAGTGGCGGATAATTCTGCAAATCGCCCCCTCCTCCTCAGGAAGCGGCCCCCACGCACCACCCAATACCCGTCAAACCACGCGCCCTGGAAGGCAATCATGGCTGTAGCCGAAGAAATCGATGTGAACCGCATACCACCGGAGCCGGCGCCCGCCCGCTCGCCCGTGGAATCCGTGCAAGCCTTCGCCAAGACCCCGATGGGCAAGAATTTCCTGCGCGGCCTGGGCGTGGCGGCACTGATCGCCATCGGCGTGGCCCTGTACATGTGGAACCAGCCGCCTGAATACAAAGTCCTGTTTTCCAACTATACGGACCGCGACGGCGGCGCCATCACCGCGTCGCTGGACCAGCTGGGCATCAAGCACAAGTTTTCCGAAGGCGGCGGCGCCATTCTCGTGCCCACCGAGCAAGTCCACGATGCGCGCCTGAAACTGGCCGCGCAAGGCTTGCCGAAAGGCGGCAACGTGGGCTTCGAGCTGATGGAAAACCAGAAGCTGGGCGTATCGCAATTCCTGGAACAGGTCAATTTCCAGCGCGCGCTCGAAGGCGAACTGGCCAAATCCATCGAATCGGTGTCCGCCGTCGACACGGCGCGCGTCCACCTGGCCCTGCCCAAACCGTCCGTCTTCGTGCGCGACCAGCAAAAACCGACGGCCTCCGTGCTGCTGAACCTGCACCCGGGCCGCGGCCTCGACCAGCTGCAGGTGAGCGCCATCGTACACCTGGTGGCGTCGAGCGTGCCGGAGTTGCTGCCGATCAATGTCACCGTGGTCGACCAGGCCGGCACCCTGCTGTCGAACCAGGAAAAGGACAAGGACCGCGCCAACGGCGTGAAAAGCCTGGACCCGAACCAGCTGAAATACGTGCAGCAGCTGCAGCAAAGCGTGATCAAGCAGGTCGAATCGATCCTGCTGCCCATCGTCGGCGAAGGCAATGTGCGCGCCGAAGCGACGGCCGACGTGGATTTTTCGCAAAGCGAGCAGGCGGCCGAAACCTACAAGCCGAACTCGCCGCCGGAAGCGTCCACCATCCGCAGCCAGCAGACGAGCGAATCGACGGGCGCCGGCAATGCCAACCCGTCCGGCGTGCCCGGCGCGCTGTCGAACCAGCCGCCCGGCGTGGCCACGGCGCCGCTGACGGCGGAAGCGCCGGGCGCCCCGGGCGGCGCGCCGACGGCGCCCACGCAAAAGGAATCGACGACGAATTACGAAGTCGACAAGACCGTGCGCTACGAACAGAAATCCATGGGCGGCCTGCGCCGCCTGTCCGTGGCCGTCGTCGTCAATTACCGCCGCAGCTTCGACAAGGATGGCAAGGTCACGGTCAAGCCGATTTCCCCGGCCGAAATGGTCCAGATCAACAATCTGGTCAAGGAAGCGATGGGCTACAACAAGGAGCGCGGCGACAGCTTCAGCGTGGCCAACTCGCCGTTCGACGGCATCGACCGCGCGCCGGAAGGCAAGCTGGAGTGGTGGCGCGACCCGGCCAACTTGCCGCTGGCCAAGGAATTGGCGAAATTCCTCATCACGGCCCTGATCCTGTTGTACATTTTCATCAAGATCGTGCGCCCGATGCTGCGTCCCGTGATGCGCAAGATCGACGATTTCGGCGCCCCGCCGCCCGTCATCGAGCCGGAGCTGCCGAAGACGGAAGAAGAAAACGAGGTTCTGCTCAGCGAAGCCGAGCTGGAAGAACTGGAAGAAGACACGGCGCGCGGCTACCGCGAAAACCTGGCCATGGCCAGGAAGCTGGCGCAGGAAGACCCGCGCGTGGTGGCCAACGTAATCAAAGCATGGGTGGGCAATAATGAGTGAGACAACGGGACTGCAAAAAGCGTCCATCCTGATGCTGGCCCTGGGCGAGAGCGAAGCGGCCGAAGTGATGAAATTCCTCGGTCCGCGCGAAGTGCTGAAACTGGGCGCCGCCATGGCCACCATGAAGGGCATCGCGCACGAGCAGGTGGTCGAGGTGCTCGGCGACTTCCGCGCGCAGACGGAACTCAATTCCACCGTCGGCCTCGATTCGGACGAATACATCCGGCAAGTCCTCACCAAGGCGCTGGGCGACGACAAGGCATCCGTGCTGCTGTCGCGCATCCTGGGCGGCAAGGACGCGTCCGGCATCGAATCGCTGAAATGGATGGATTCGCAATCCGTGTCCGAGCTGATCCGCAACGAACACCCGCAGATCATCGCCACCATCCTGGTCCACCTGGAGCGCGACCAGGCGTGCGAAATCCTCGGCCACTTCACGGACCGCCTGCGCAACGACGTGGTGCTGCGCATCGCCACCCTGGACGGCGTGCAGCCGGCCGCCTTGCGCGAACTCAACGATGTGCTGACGAAACTGCTGTCCGGTAACGAAAACATCAAGAAATCGTCGCTGGGCGGCGTGCGCGCGGCGGCCGAGATCCTGAACTTCATGAGCGGCGAGCAGGAAGGCTCCGTCATGGACAATATCAAGAACTACGACAATGACATGGCGCAAAAGATCATGGACGAAATGTTCGTGTTCGACAACGTGATCGATATCGACGACCGCGGCATCCAGCTGCTGCTGCGCGAAGTGCAGTCGGAAATGCTGATCATCGCCCTGAAAGGCGCTTCGCAGGAGCTGCGCGACAAGATCTTCAAGAACATGTCGCAGCGCGCCGGCGAGATGATGCGCGAAGACCTGGAATCGAAAGGCCCCGTGCGCCTGTCGGAAGTGGAATCGCAGCAGAAGCAGATCCTGCAGATCGTGCGCCGCCTGGCGGACGAAGGGCAGATCGTATTAGGCGGAAAAGGCGAGGATTCGTTTGTCTAACTTAATTCCCAAAGAGCAACAAACCGCCTACCAGCGCTGGGAAATGACCTCGTTTGGCGACGAGCGGCCCAGCGTGGTGGCGGCGCGCAAGCTGCTCGAGCCCGATCCCGAAACGGAGCTCGATGCCTACGGCGAGCCGCACGAGGAAGAACTGGCGCCGCCTCTGGAATACCCGACGCAGGAAGAGCTCGACGCCATCCGCGAGGAAGCGCGCGCCACCGCCTTCGACGAGGGCCGCGCGGCCGGCTATGCGGAAGGCCATGCGGCCGGCCATGCCGACGGCCATGCGCAGTCGTACGCGGAAGGCAAGGCGGCCTCCGCCGTGGAGCTGGCGCACCTGCAAACCATCGCCGTCGACTTCGGCACGGCCGTGCAGCAGGCCGACGAACTGATCGCCAATGAAGTGATGGAACTGGCCCTGCAACTGGCCAAGGGCATGCTCAAGTCAGCCTTGCCCGTGCGCCCGGAGCTGATGCTGCCGCTGGTGCGCGAAGCCATCGAATATTTGCCAGTATTGCAACAACCGGCCTTGCTGATGCTCAATCCCGACGATGCGCAAGTGGTGCGCGACGGCATCGGCGACGAGCTCGACAAGGGCGGCTGGCGCGTCATCGAAGACCCGAGCGTGGAACGCGGCGGCTGCAAGATCGATACGGCCAGCAACCAGATCGACGCGCAGACGTCCACGCGCTGGCAGCGCCTGATGCATGCGCTGGGCAAAGACCTGGACTGGCTGGCGCCGTGAGCGAGCCCGTCAAAGGCCCGGCTGCCCATGCGGCGCGCTGGCGCGCCTACCTGAACGACTGCACCGCCGTGGTCGGCTTCGTCGAGCCGATGCAGGTGTCGGGCCGGGTCACGCGCGTGGCCGGCCTGGTGATGGAAGCCGTGGGCCTGCGCCTGGCCGTGGGCGCCGCCTGCACCGTGCCGCTGCCCAATGGCGGGCGGGTCGAGGCGGAGGTGGTGGGTTTTGAGGGCGACCGCCTGTTCCTGATGCCGCAAAGCGACGTGGAAGGCATCGTGCCCGGCACGCGCGTGTTTTCCGTCGAACCGGCCATCCCCCGCCCCGGCAGCGTGGCGCATCCGCGCCGCCGCCCCAGCGACCGCGCGCGCCACCTGCCCGTGGGGCCGCAACTGCTGGGCAGGGTGCTCGATGGCGCGGGCCGCCCGCTGGATCAGCTGGGGCCGCTGCACACGAGCGACAGCGCCCCCATCAACGTGCGCCCCGCCAATCCCCTGGGCCGCGCGCCCATCGTCGCCACCCTGGACGTGGGCGTGCGCTCGATCAACGCCATGCTGACCGTGGGCCGCGGCCAGCGCATGGGCCTGTTCGCCGGTTCCGGCGTGGGCAAAAGCGTGCTGCTGGGCATGATGGCCCGCTACACGGAGGCGGACGTCATCGTCGTCGGCCTGATCGGCGAACGCGGGCGCGAGGTCAAGGAATTCATCGAGCAGATTCTCGGCGCCGAAGGCCTGGCCCGTTCCGTCGTCGTGGCCGCGCCGGCCGACACGCCGCCGCTGATGCGCCTGCAGGGCGCCGCGTATGCGACGGCAATCGCCGAACACTTCCGCGACCAGGGGCAAAACGTGCTCTTGATCATGGATTCGCTGACCCGCTACGCCATGGCGCAGCGCGAAATCGCCCTGGCCATCGGCGAGCCGCCCGCCACCAAAGGCTATCCGCCGTCCGTCTTCGCCAAGCTGCCCGTGCTGGTGGAGCGGGCCGGCAATGGCGAGGAAGGCGGCGGCTCGATCACGGCCTTCTATACCGTGCTGACCGAGGGCGACGACCAGCAAGACCCGATCGCCGATTCGGCGCGCGCGATTCTCGACGGGCATATCGTGCTCAACCGGCGCCTGGCCGAGGCGGGCCACTACCCGGCCATCGACATCGAACAGTCGATTTCGCGCGCCGCCCACTCGATCACCACGCATGAACACCAGCAGCAGGCGCGCAAGCTGAAACAGCTGTATTCGCGCTACGAGCGCAGCCGCGACCTGATCAGCGTGGGCGCCTACAGCGCCGGCACCGACCCCGTGCTGGACCAGGCCATCGCCCTGCATGAAAAAATTGAAGCCTTCCTGCAACAGCAAATCACGGAACGGGTCAGCATGGACGAGAGCTTGGGGCAACTTACCGCTCTATTCGACTGATTAGGGCTTGCACACCGGGAATATAATCAGCCATGGCCTCTCCTTCCCAACTTGCAACCCTGATCGACCTTGCCCAGCGCGAGACGGACGATTGCGCCAAGCGCCTGGGCGCGGCCCTGAAAGCGCTCGACGATTGCCGGCAAAAGCTCGACATGCTGTCCGGCTACCGCGACGACTATGCCCAGCGCTTCGAGGCCACCATGAGCAACGGCATCACGCCCATGGCCTACCGCAACTTCCAGGCCTTCATGGTCAAGCTTGACAGCGCCATCCTGGGTCAGCAGCAAGTCGTCGAGCATGCGCAGGCGCGCAGCGAGAATGAAAAAATGCGCTGGCAGGCGGCCGAGCGCAAGCGCATGTCGTACACCACCCTGAACAACCGGGCACAGGAACAGGCGCTGAAACTGGAAAACAAGCGCGACCAGAAAGCAATGGATGAGCACGCGGCTCGACAAGCCTATTACAAACGCTAAGCAACACTGAGGCAGCATCATGCAAACCCAGCCAACCCCGATTTCCCAGATCGTCTCGCCGAACGCCACGCCCGGCCCGGCCAACCGCGCCCAGCAGCCATCCGGCGGCGGCGACGGCGACTTCCAGCGCACCCTGAACCGCCAGCTGGAACAGCGCCAGGCCAGCCGCAATGTTGCGCAGGCGCAAATGCAGCCCCAGCCGCCGGCAGCCCGCCCGGCGCCCGCCGCACCCGCTCCCGCCACGCCGGCGCCGCCAGCCAAGGCGGCAGGCGGCGAAGCCAGGCCCGCCGAGCAGGCCGTCGCGCAGGACAAGCCGGCCACGCCTGCCAGTGAAGCGGCCGCACCGCCCGCCAGCGACAGCAAGCCGGCCGACACCACGGCAGCGGCCGCCACACCGCCGACAACGCCGCCGCCGGCCGATCCGGCCGCGGAGATGCTGGCCCTGGTAGGCAGCATCCAGCTGGCGATCCAGCCACCGGCGGCAGCGGCCAAGGCCGTGCCGGAACTGCCCGCGCGCGCCGGCGGCGTCAAGGCCGACGGCAAGGGCCTGGCGGCAGGACCATTGCTGGCGGCGGGCCAGGGCAGCGGCAAGGCTGCCGCCGCCATCGCCACGCAAGCGGACAGCGGCGACTTTGCCGACAGCCTGGGCCAGGCCCAGGGCAAGGCGGCCGCCGGCAGCCAGCCCGGCGCCAGCGTGCCAACCGGCAAGGCCGAGCAAGGCAAGCTGGCCATCGACGCCCAGCTGGCGGCCACGGTCAAGGCGGGCGCCGCCATCGCCGAACCCGTCATCAAAGAAACCCCGGCCGACCTGAGCCGCCTGGCGGCCCAGTTGCAGCCGGGCGCCCTGCAGCAGGCGGCGGCCGCTGCGGCCGTGCCGGCCGACAAGCTGGCGGGCCGGGTCGGCACGCCGGCCTGGGACCAGCAACTGGGGCAGAAAGTCGTGTGGATGGCGGCCGGCGGCGACCAGAGCGCCACCCTGACCCTGAATCCGCCCGACCTGGGGCCCTTGCAGGTAGTCCTGACGGTTACCAACGACCAGGCCGACGCGGCCTTCATGTCGGCCCAGCCGGAAGTGCGCCAGGCGCTGGAAGCGGCCATGCCGCGCCTGCGCGAGATGATGAGCGAAGCGGGCATCGCCTTCGGCAGCGCCACGGTCTCGGCCGGCACGCCGGAACAGCAAAATCATGGCGAACGTGCGGCCCCGGGCGAACGCCGCGGCAATGGCCAGGGCGGCGGCGCGTCGGGTGGCGAGATCGCCATCGCGCCAGCGGCGGCCGGGCGCAGCCGGCCCAGCCTGAGTGCCGTGGATACCTTTGCCTGAGGACAATTCGTCGCCCGCGGGCCACAGGCGTGCCCCACAGCGTAACTTTTCGTATAAAAACAGTGAGTTGAGGGCGCTTCCGCCCTCTTTTCATTGCATCCTTCTGCGCAGAATTTGCCGATAATGACATAATGGCGTCGTGATCCACTTCCATGCACTCGAGTACCATTGAAAGCAAATCCAAAAATGAAAGCAGATCCGAAAGCAGATGCAGGCGTGGCGCCGGCCGGCGCGTCGAAAAAGAAGCTTCTGATCATCGTCCTGGCCGCGGTTCTGGTCGCGGGCGGCATCGGCGGCGGGGCCGCCTGGTATTTCCTGCACGGCAAGGCCGACAAGGAAGAAAGCGCGCCCAGCAAGAAGAAACATGCCGCCTCCAAGGCCGGACCGCCCGTCTTCGTGCCCATCGACGCCTTCACCGTCAACCTGCAGCCGGAAAACGGCGAACAGTACCTGCAGATCGCCTTCACCCTGCAGGCCAGCAGCCCGGAAGAAATGGACTTGATCAAGGTCAACATGCCGAAGGTGCGCAGCCGCCTGCTGTTGCTGCTGTCGGGCAAAAAGGCGTCGGAACTCAATACCGTGGAAGGCAAGCAGCAACTGGCGGCCGAAATCATCGGCCAGGTGAACCAGCCGTTCGAGGACAAGGGGCCGGAGCAGGACGTGACGGACGTATTATTTACCGCATTCATCATTCAATAAGCAGCCATGGCCGATAATTTCCTCTCCCAGGAAGAAGTCGACGCCCTTCTGAAGGGCGTCAACGGAGACCAGGACGACGCGCAGGCGCCGGAAGACGTCACGGGAGTTCGCACCTACAACCTGGCGACCCAGGAGCGCATCGTGCGCGGCCGGATGCCAACGTTGGAAATTATCAACGAGCGTTTCGCCCGCCTGCTGCGCGTGGGCCTGTTCAACTTCCTGCGCCGCAGCGCGGAAGTGTCCGTCGGTTCCGTGCGCGTGTCGAAATACAGCGAATTCATCCGCAACCTGGTGGTGCCCACCAATCTGAACCTGGTGCACATGAAGCCGCTGCGCGGCACGGCCCTGATGGTCTTCGATCCGGGCCTCGTGTTCCTGCTGGTGGACAACCTGTTCGGCGGCGACGGGCGTTTCCACACGCGCGTCGAGGGCCGCGACTTTACGCAGACGGAGCAGCGCATCATCCTGCGCATCCTCGACATCGTCTTCGAAGCCTATACCAAGTCGTGGGAGCCGGTCTTCCCCGTCGAGTTTGAATATATCCGTTCGGAAATGAATACGCAGTTCGCCAACATCGCCACGCCGAACGAGGTCGTCGTGGCGTCCACGTTTACGGTGGAACTTGGCTCCGTTTCCGGACAAATCCACTTCTGCATGCCGTATTCGATGATCGAGCCGATCCGCGATTCGCTGACCTCGAGCCTGCAGGGCGAGGCGCTGGAAGTGGACAAGCGCTGGATCCGCCTGATGACGCAGCAGATCCAGATCGCCGAAGTCGAGCTGGTGGCGTCGCTGGGCACGGCGCGCGTGTCGTTCGACGAGATTCTGAACATGAAGGTGGGCGACATCATCCCGCTGAACATCCCGGAACTGATCGCCGCCACCGTCGACGGCGTGCCCGTGATGGATTGCACTTACGGCGTGTTGAACGGACAATATGCATTGAAGGTGGAGAAACTCCTCGCCAATGCCGACAACATGAACAATCATTAAATAATGCACCCGGGCCGCGCTGCGGCCCGCATCTGTACAACAGGAGAAACACATGTCTGACAACCAAGACGACCAAAGCGCGGAAGACGATTGGGGCGCGGCCATTGCCGAGCAGGCCAAGGCGGAAGCCGAAGCGCTGCAGAACCAGGCCGCCAATACGGCCAGCGCCGCCAGCGCCGCCGTGTTCAAGGACTTTTCCAAGCAGGCGTCGAAGTCGGAAACGCACAACGATATCGATTTCATCCTCGACATCCCCGTGCAGCTGACCGTCGAACTGGGCCGCACCAAGATCGCCATCAAGAACCTGCTGCAGCTGGCGCAGGGTTCCGTGGTCGAGCTCGATGGCCTGGCCGGCGAGCCGATGGACGTGCTGGTCAACGGCTGCCTGATCGCCCAGGGCGAAGTGGTGGTGGTGAACGACAAGTTCGGCATCCGCCTGACCGACATCATCACGCCGTCCGAACGTATCCGAAAACTCAATAAATGAAGCCTGGACTGTTGATTTCCATCATGCTGCCGCTGGCGGCGGCGTGCTGCATCGCCCAGGCGGCGCCCGCGCCGGCGTCCGCAGCGGTTGCGGCGGCCAGCGCCGCCGTCGCCAGCGCGCCGGCCGAGGTTGCTGTTGAGAAAGCTGCGGCTGCGCCCGCCGCTGCCGCAACGGTCCCCGCGCCCGCCGCCGCCCTGCCCGCCATGCCGCCGGGCGCACCGATGACGATGGCGCCCGCGTCCTCCGCCGGCAGCCTGCTGCAAACCATCTTCGCGCTCGTCTTCGTCCTGGCCCTGCTGATCGGCCTGGCCTGGTTCATGAAGCGCTATGGCCCGAAAACCCTGGGCGGCAACAACAAGATGCGCGTCGTCAGCTCGCTCAACCTGGGTGGACGCGAACGCATCGTCCTCGTCGAAGTGGCCGACCAGTGGATCGTCGTGGGCGCTTCGCCCGGGCGCATCAACGCGCTGGCGACCCTGCCGCGCCAGGAAGGCGAGCTGCCCCAGCTTGCCACGGCGCAAAACGGCCCCGCGGCCGCCAATTTTTCCGAATGGCTGAAACAGACCATTGAAAAACGCAATGGGAAATAAGCAGGCAATGAAGCAAGTGACGCGGATGCAAGCGCAAGCATTGAGCAATATCAAGACTCCCCTGGCCTGGCTGCTGGCGGCCGCCGCCCTGGCCCTGCCGCTGTGGGCGCTGGCCGAACCGGGCATCCCCGCCTTCACCAGCACGCCGGCGCCCGGCGGCGGACAGAACTATTCGCTGCCGGTACAGACGCTCATCCTGATGACGTCGCTCACCTTCCTGCCCGCGGCCTTGCTGATGATGACCTGCTTCACGCGCATCGTCATCGTGCTGTCCCTGCTGCGCCAGGCCATCGGCACGCAGTCGGCGCCGCCGAACCAGGTGCTGGTGGGCCTGGCCCTGTTCCTGACCCTGTTCGTCATGGGCCCCGTGTTCGACAAGATCTATACGGATGCGTATCAGCCATATCAGGAAAACAAGATCACCATGCAGCAGGCGATGGACAAGGGCGTCGAACCGCTGAAAACCTTCATGCTCAAGCAGACGCGCCAGGCCGACCTGGCCCTGTTCGCCAAGATGTCGCGCTCGGCGGCCCTGCAAGGACCGGAAGACGTGCCGCTGCGCATCCTCGTGCCCGCCTTCGTCACCAGCGAGCTGAAAACGGCGTTCCAGATCGGCTTTGCCATCTTCATTCCGTTCTTGATCATCGACATGGTGGTGGCCAGCGTGCTGATGTCGATGGGCATGATGATGATGTCGCCGGCGACGATTTCGCTGCCGTTCAAGCTGATGCTGTTCGTGCTCGTCGATGGCTGGCAGTTGCTGCTGGGCTCCTTGTCACAGAGTTTTTACTAGGGGAATGCGATGACACCCGAAAGCGTCATGACCCTGGGCCGCCACGCCATGGAGGTCACCCTGATGGTGGCCGCGCCCATGCTGCTCGTCGCGCTGATCATCGGCCTGATCGTCAGCATCTTCCAGGCGGCCACGCAGATCAACGAGGCGACCCTGTCCTTCATCCCCAAGCTGGTCGGCATTTTCGTCGCCATCGTCGTGGCGGGACCGTGGATGCTGTCCGTCATGCTCGACTACATGCGCCAGGTCTTCACGGGCATCCCGAACCTGGTGGGCTAGCCGCTTGCCACCGGGGCACACGCCATGCTGACCCTGTCAAGCATTGAACTCAATACCTGGATCGCAGCACTGCTGTGGCCGCTTAGCCGCATCCTCGGCCTGCTGGCGGCCGCGCCCCTGTTCGGCAACGCGGCCGTGCCGCTCACCGTGAAGGTGTCGCTGGGCGCCCTGCTGGCCATGATCATCGCTCCCACCGTGCCGGCCCTGCCCGCCACGGACCCGATGTCGCTGGCCGGACTGCTGATCCTCACGCAGGAAATGCTGGTCGGCCTGGCCATGGGCTTTTCCATCCGCATCGTGTTTGCCGCCATCGAGATGGCCGGCGAGATCAGCAGCCTGACCATGGGCCTGGGCTTCGCCTCGTTCTTCGACCCGCAAACCAAGGGCCGCTCTTCCGCCATCAGCCAGTTCCTCGTCATGCTGGCCACGTTGATGTTTCTCACAGTTAATGGCCACCTGGTCTTGCTGGCGGCGCTGGCGGAAAGCTTTGTCAGCCTGCCCATCTCGGCTAGCCCCATCAGCGGCGGCGGCTTCCAGCAGCTGGCCGCCTGGGGCGCGGAAATCTTCCGTTCCGGCGTGCAGATTTCGCTGCCCATCGTGGCGGCCCTGCTGCTGACCAACGTGGCGCTGGGCATCCTGACGCGGGCCGCGCCGCAGCTGAACATTTTCGGCATCGGCTTCCCCGTCACCCTGGGCGTGGGCCTGCTGGTGATCGGCATGGTGCTGCCCTACCTGGCCACGCCCTTCCAGAACATGTTCCTGCGCGGCATAGAGACGGCACGCCTGCTGCCGCGCGGCTTTGCCACGCGCGACCGCCCGCCCCCGCCCGCGCCGCCGAATCCCTTGCGCCCGGCACGGCCTGCGCCGGCGCCGCTGCCGCCCGCGCGCTGACCAGGGCTACCCGCCCAGCGCATGGCGCAGCAGCAGGGCCGACAGCACGAACATGGTGACGCCGATCAAGCCATCGAGCACTTGCCAGGCCCGGGGCCGCGCAAACCACGGCGCCAGCCAGCGCGCGCCGCATCCGAGCGCGGCAAACCACAGCAGGCTGGCCGCGCTGGCACCGGCGATGAAGCTGCCGCGCAGCGCACCGGGCTGCTGGGCGCCAATACTTCCCACCAGCAATACCGTATCCAGATAGACATGGGGGTTGAGCAAGGTAAACGCGGCCGCCTGGGCCAGCACGGCGCCCGCGCCCAGGGCATGCCCGCCCGCGGCGGCGCGCAGCTGCTGCGGCCGGCGCGCGCGCCGCAGCGCTTGCCAACCGTAGACGGCCAGGAAAGCGGCGCCGCCCAGCGCCAGCACGGCGGCCAGGACGGGGCGCTGCCCCAGCGCGCTGGCCATGCCCAGCACGCCGGCGGCAATCAGCACGGCGTCCGCCAGCGCGCAAAACAGCACGATCTTGCCCACATGTTCGCGCCGCAATCCTTGCCGCAAGACAAAAGCATTCTGCGAGCCGATGGCAACGATGAGTCCCAGGCCCAGGGTCATACCCTGGAGAAAGACAGAAAAGGCGTGTGGGGTGGTGGCGGAGAGTGTCATGCGGCGATCTTGCCAGCCCCATGAAATGAAGGCAAACTACCTTTTCTGTTGCCAGTTAAGGAAAACTTCATCCATGCTCGACTATTCATCGCTCAGCGCGCTGGCCGCCGTGATCCGGGAAGGCAGCTTCGAGCGTGCCGCGCGCGCCTTGCACGTCACGCCATCGGCCGTGTCGCAGCGCATCCGCCTGCTGGAAGAGCGCGTCGGCTGCGCGCTGGTGATACGCGACCAGCCCTGCCGCGCCACGCAGACGGGCCGGCGACTGTGCCGGCATGTGGACCAGGTGCAACTGCTCGAACAGGATTTGCAGGCGACCTTGCCAGCGCTGGCGGCGCAGGGCATGGCGCGCGCCACCTTGCCCGTCGCCGTGAATGCCGACAGCCTGGCCACCTGGCTGGCGCCCGCCATCGCCGCCTTCGCCGCGGAACATCCGGTGCTGATGGAAGTGGCCGTCGATGACCAGGACCACACGGCCGACTGGCTGCGCAGCGGCGCCGTGCTGGCCGCCGTCAGCGCCACGGCCCGGCCCGCGTCGGGCTGCAACAGCCGCCCGCTGGGCGCCATGCGCTACCTGGCGGCGGCCAGCCCCGCCTTCCTGCAGCGGCATTTTGCCCACGGAGTCGGTGCCGCCAGCCTGGCGCTGGCGCCCAGCCTGGTGTTCAATGCCAAGGATGAATTGCAGGCGCGCTGGGTGCGGCGCCTGTGCCACCGGCATGTGGAACTGCCGCGCCATGCCCTGCCCTCGCCGCATGCCTTCGTCACGGCCGCCCTGGCGGGCATGGGCTGGGGCCTGCATCCGCAGGCGCTGATCCAGCCGCATCTTGACAATGGCAGCCTGGTCGAACTGCTGCCCGCTACGCCCCTGGACGTGCCCTTGCACTGGCATACGGCGCGCGCCGCCTCCGGCCTGCTCGACGGCTTGAGCGCAGCCATCCTGGCCGCCGCCCGAACGGGCCTGCTGCCGCCCTGACGGGACGCGTCAGGGCTGGTCGCTGCCGAGCGCCACGCGCCAGCGCCGCAGCTCGACATTCAAACGCAGCTGCTGATGTTTCACCAGGTAGCGCACGCCGACGAGGGCCGCCGCCAGGCCCGACAGGGCGCCTATGCCCAGTGCCCAGCGCGGGCCGAAGGTATCGGCCACCCAGCCCACGATGGGCGCGCCCAGCGGCGTGCCGCCGGCCGAAATGGCCAGCACGATGGCCATGACTCGGCCCCGCATGGCGGGCGCCGTCGACAATTGCACGCTGCTGTTGACGCTGGTGGTAAACGTTTGCGCGGCGATGCCGATGAGTACCAGCGTGACGCCGAACAGCCAGTAATTGGGCATCACGGCGGCCAGCGCGCAGCCGAAGCCGAACAGCGCGGCCGCGCCCAGCAGCAGGGCCAGCGTGGGCCGGCCCCGCCCCGCCGCCAGCAGGGCGCCGGCCACGGAGCCGCAGGCCATGATGGAGCTGAGCACGCCATACTGGCCGGCGCCCGCATGGAAGGCCGTCACCGACATGGTCGACAGGAAAATCGGGAAGTTCAGGCCGAAGGTGCCGATCAGGAACAGCATCAGCAGGATGGCCATCAGGTCGGGCCGCTGGCGCACGTAGCGGTAACCCTCGCCCAGGCTGGCGCGCGTGGCCTTGACGCGCGGCGCGCGGCGCAGCAGTTCCACGCGCAGCAGCAACAGCGAACCGATCACGGCGGCAAACGAGACGGCGTTGATGATGAAGACCCAGCCGCTGCCGACGCTGCTGATCAGGAGTCCCGCAACAGCCGGGCCCAGCATGCGCGCCGCATTGAAGGAGGTGGAGTTGAGCGCCACGGCGTTCGTCAGATCTTCCTCCTCGACAATCTCGGAGACGAAAGTCTGGCGCACGGGCGCATCGAAGGCCGTCACGCAGCCCAGCAGGAAGGCAAACACATACACATGCCACAGCGCTACCCATCCGCTGATGCACAGCAAGCCCAGGCCCAGCGCCAGCAAGCCCATGGCCGCCTGCGTGCACAGCAGCAGTTTCCGGCGGTCGAGCAGGTCGGCCGCCATGCCCGTCAGCGGCAGCAACAGCAGTTGCGGGCCGAATTGCAAGGCCATGACGATGCCGACGGCGCTGGCCTTGTGCTGCGTCAATTCGCTCAGCACCAGCCAATCCTGCGCCGTGCGCTGCATCCACGTGCCGACATTCGACACGAGGGCGCCGCCGGCCCAGATACGGTAATTGGGATTGCGTAGCGAACGGAATGTGTTGTTCATCTGGGCGTGCGGGCTCCTTGCCGGGTAGTCAATGGGTTGGTCGGCGCATCACTGCGCCAGGCGTTGCAATAGCGCCACAGCCTTGTCCAGCTCGCCGACTTCGGCCGGCGTGTAGCGGGTTTCAATGGTGCGCGCCAGCCAGTCTTCGCGCGCGGCGCGGCTGGCCGCGATCCAGGCGCGGCAGCTGTCCGTCAGGCTCAATATCGTCTGCCGGCCATCGAGCGGGTCGGGCGCGCCCGTCACCATCTGCGCGTCCGTCAAGGCTTGCACGGTGGCGGCCATGGACTGGGGCCGCATGCCTTCGGCGCGCGCCAGGCAGCTGGCGGTGGCCGGACCGTCGCGCTCGAGGCGGCTCAGCACGGAGGCCTGCGACATGCTGACGTCGCCCAGGTGCGCTTCCTCGCGCAGGCGGCGGCGCAGCCTGCCGATGAGAATGCGCAATTCGCCGGCCAGCTGCAATACGTGTTCGTGGTCTTCTTGCGGGGTGGTCATGGTCGCCGTGTGGTGGATCAACAGCCCCTACTATAACAGATAGACAGGTAGACTGCACAGTTTGCCTGTATATCTTGCCAGGATAGCCAGATGCCGGGCGCAAAAAAAGCCGGGGCGGGAGATGCACTCCCTGCCCCGGCTTGCCGGCCCATCCCGCGATGCCGGTGCGTCAGTTGATGTAATTGAACAGCGACAGGCCCGAGATCGAGGTGAACGATTTTTGCGCCGCCTGCAGGGTCACTTGCTGCTGGCTGAAGGTGGAAATGGCTTTCACCATGTCCAGGTCCTGCAGGTCCGACAGGGTGGTGGCGTACTGGATGTCGAGGTCGTCGCCGGCGCTGTCGAGATAATCGAGCTCCTTCATGCGGGCGCCCACTTCCGCGCGCACGGACAGCACATTGTCGTAGGCCGTGTCGAGAATATTGTGCGCGGCGTTCAGGCCGTTCGTCAGGCGCGCCTGGCCCGCGTCGCCGCTGCCCGGCTGGCGCAGCACGCCGATCAGGTTTTTCACGGTGGTAAACAGCGATTCCTTGGCGCTCGGTTCCAGCGTAAAGCTGTCCTGGTCGGCCGGCTTGCCCGTGATGTTTACCTGCTGGCCGTCGAAAGTGATGGCGTCGCCCGCCTTGTAGGGGACGGGCACGGCGGGATTGGGCACCGTCTGGCCCAGGGTGGCGTCCGTGACGATATAGGTGGTGACGGCGTCGGTGCCCGTGCCCGTGACCTTGAAATCGATCGAATACTTGTGCCCCGTCAATGCCGACGGGTCCGTCACGGTGCCGCCCGAAATGATGCCCGAGCCGCCGCGCGTGAAATTGGCGGTGGCCGCCGCCGTGGTGAACTTGCCATTGCCCGTCAGGTTGTTTTCAAACACGGTGGCGCCGGAATCGCTGGTGGCCAGGTAGCGCGCCGACCCCACCTGCAGCTCGCGCTGGCCCTGGTCGCCCACGTAGCTGGCGCCCGTCGGCGTCTGGCTGAACGGCTGGGTCGTGGCCTTATAGCCGGAAAACAGGTAGCCGCCCGCGCCGTCGGCCGTGTTGGCGATGCCCAGCAGGTCGGTCAGCCGGCCTTCCAGCTCCTTGGCCAGGGTATCGCGGTCGACATCCTTGAGGGCCGGATTGCCGGCCTTGAGAACCAGGTCCTTCACGTCGGCGATCAGCGAGGTGGTGCTGGCCAGCGCCAGCTCTTCCTGCGACAGGAAATTCTTCGCGTTCGAGCGGTTCGTCACGAACTGGGTGTTGATCGATTGCGATTGCGTCACTTCCAGCGCGCGCGCGGAGGCGATCGGATCGTCGGCCGGCGTCAGGTTGCGGCGGTTCGACGACAGCTGCATCTGCGTGCGGTTCAAGGCGCCCTGCAGATTGTTCAGCTGCGAACTGCCCTGGTCGTAAATCATTCGTGTGCTGATGCGCATGATGCTGCCCTTCCAGAAAACCGCCGCGCTGCGCTGCGGCAAAAAATTGATTAACGTCCCAGGCCGATCACCACGTCGAACAGAGTGCTGGCGATCTGCATGACCTTGCCGCACGCCTGGTAGGACTGCTGATAGCGCAGCAGGTTGGCCGCCTCTTCGTCGAGGTTGACGCCGGAGACGGCCTGCTGCTGGGTGCTGACCTGCTGCAGCAAGGCCAGGCTGGCCAGGCCGCTGACCTGTACTTCGCGCGTCTTGTTGCCCACGAAGCTGACGGTTTGCGCATACGAACCCTGGAACGTGGCATTGCCGCCATCGAGGATGTTCTTCGTCTGCAAGCCGGCCAGCAGCGCCGCGTTGCGGTTGTCGCCCACGCCGCCCGTATTCGGACTGATGGTAAAGGTATCGCCCTGCGCCGGCGTGCCTGTCATGCTGACATTGATGCCGCCAAAGCTGAAGCTGTCGCCCTCTTTGTAGGGAATGTTCGCCGTGCCGGCCGGATAGGTCGTGGTGGCGCCGTTCAAGCCCTTGACCGTCACCGCCTGGCCCGCCGGGAAACCCGTCAGCGAGGTGGTCGCCTTGTCATATGTCAAGGTCAGGGGACCCGTCAGGGCATTGCCCGGCGTCAAGTAAGCCTTGTCGACGGAGCCGGCGCTGAGCTTGCCCGAGCCCGTATTGGCCACCGGCGCCGACGTGGCGATCGGCGCCGCGGCGGCGATCTTGTTGCGGTCGGTAATCAGCACGGCCATGCCGGCCGCGCCATTCGCCGTCGGCCTGATGACGTAGTTGTCGCCCTGGGCGGCCGTGCCCGAGATCGAGAAATCGACGCCGTCGATGGTTTGCGGCCCCGTTTGCGGATACGGATTGATGATGGTGTGCGTGCCGTCGGACTCGCGCGTCACCACATAATTGCTGCCGTCGTACTTCAGGCTGTAATCGCTGGCCGTCAGCTTGGTCGGGTCGCTGACCTTGGCCGACAGCACGGTGGTGCTGCTGGCGTTGTTGCCGCGGTCGGCGCCGATCACGGGATCGGGCACCTTGAAGAAGTCGCCGCCCATGGCGCCATTCAAGTCCTGGCCCAGCTTGTGCTGGTCGTTGAAGGTGGTCGCCAGCGCGATGGCCACCTTGCCCAGCGAATTCTGCACATTGTCCAGGGTGCCGCTGCGAAATTCCAGCAAGCCGCCCAGCGAGCCGCCGCTCAGGGAGCTGTCGGGCAGCGCGGTGACGGTACTGCCCGTGACATAGCCCACCTCGATGCGGTTCGGGTCCGTCCGCGAAGGCGTGGCCGCCAGCTCGAAGCTGCGGTCCGCCACCACCAAGGGCTGGCCGGCGCCGATGGAAATGGTGACGGTATTGTTGGCGGCCGGCTGCACCGTCGCCTTGACATATTTGTTCAATTCCGTGATCAGCTGGTCGCGCTGGTCCAGCAGATCGTTGGGCTGGTTGCTGGCGTCGACCGACAACTGGGAAATCGACTTGTTCAGCTCGGCGAGCTGCTTGGCGTAGGTATTGATGACCGTCACATTCGACGTGATCTGCGAATTGACGCCGTCGCCGATCTCCGTCAGGCGCGCGCTCAGCCCCTGGAAACGCGAAGCGAGCGAGCCGGCGCTCGACAGCAGCGCCTGGCGCGAGGCCACCGACGAGGGATTGGCGCTGAAATCCTGCACGCCCTTGAAGAAATCCTGCATGGCGGGCGACAGGCCCGCCGTGGGATCGGCCAGCAGGTTGTCGATCTGGCTGATCTGCGTGTAATAGGTGTCGAGGGCGCTGGTGGCGCTTTGCGCGGCATTGACCTGGGTGGCCATGAAGCTGTCGTACTGGCGCTTGATCTGCGACACTTCCGTGCCCGTGCCGATGAAGCCATAGCCCGCATAGTTGGACTGCGAAGTCTGCTGCAGCACCACCTGGCGGTTGTAGCCGGCCACGTTGGCATTGGTGATGTTATGCCCGGTCGTCGACAGGCCCACCTGCGCTGCAAGCAAACCGCTCTTACCGATGCTGAGTAGATTCGAAGTCATGGTGTCTTATTGGTTACCGTCAAATGTATTTACGGCAGCCGCGGCGAAAACTTGAAGCGCCCGGCCGGCACAAGGGGATGGCGGAGGCTTAGCCGACCAGCGAATTTTTTATGATTTTTGTCAATTTGGCAGCGTAATTCGGGTCTGTCGCATAACCGGCCTTTTGCAAGCCCTGGGCAAAGGTACTGGCGTCGCCCGCGCTGGCCAGCACTTTTTCATAGCGTTTGTTGTTGGTAATCAACTGCGCATAGTCCTTGAAACTGTCCGCATAGCTGTCGTAGGCGCGGAATTTCTCCACCTTGCGCTGCGCCTTGCCATTCACGTATTCGGTGGTGACGGCCTCCGTCACCTTGCCCTTCCAGTCGCCAGAGGCCTTGATGCCGAACAGATTGTGGCTGCTGCTGCCGTCGCGGCCGATGATTTCGCGCTTGCCCCAGCCCGTTTCCAGCGCCGCCTGGCCCAGCATGAACTTGGCCGGGATGCCCGTGGCGCGGCTGGCCTCTTCCGCATGCACGCCCAGCTTTTCCTGGAAGGCGCGCACGTGCGGCGCCTGCGTGGCGTTGGCCTTGTCGCTCAGGGTCTTGCCGGCGGCGGCGCTGCCTGCGCCCTCGGTCAGCGCGCCCTGCTGCTGGCGGAACGCGGCCAGCGCCTGCGCCATGCTCGACGAGCGGGGCGACGGCGCCTCGGCGCCATCGGCGGCCAGCGCCTGGTTCGAGGACGACAATTGACGGATCAGCACGTCCGCCAGGCCCGTGCCCCGCTTGGCCAGGTTCTGGCTCGTCTGCTGGTCCAGCATCGAGGTGTACATCTTGCTCTGCTGGCTATCCATGATGCCGTCCTGCGGCGAGGCTTCACGCATGCTTTTCATCATCATATTGATGAACATGGCTTCAAATTGCGTGGCCGCCTCTTTCAGCGCGGCGGGGTCCTTCGCCTTGGCGGACTGGCGCAAGCCATCCATGCCCTTGACGTCGTAGGCGGCGGTATTGCTCAGGTCGGTTTGACTGATCATGGCGTGTCCATCAAATGATTTCGAGTTCGGCGCGCAGCGAACCGGCCGCTTTCATCGCCTGCAGGATGGCCAGCAAGTCTTGCGGCGAGGCGCCGATGGCGTTGAGGGCTTTCACCACGTCCGACAGCGAAGCGCCGCCCTTGACCAGCATGACCTTGCCCGGTTCCTTCTTGATATCGATCTGCGCCGTCTGCGTGACCACCGTGCGTCCGCCCGACAGGGGCGCCGGCTGGCTCACCTGCGGCTCGACATTGATGGTGACGGACAGGTTGCCGTGCGAAATGGCGCACGTTTCCAGGGTCACGGACTGGTTCATCACGACGGAGCCGGTGCGCGCGTTCATGATGACCTTGGCCGCCAGGCGGGCCGGGTTGACTTCGATGCTTTCCAGCTGGCCCAGGAAGGACACGCGCTGGTCGCTGCCGCCCGGCGACTGCACCTGGATCACGCGCCCGTCGAGCGCGGCGGCCGTGCCGGCGCCGTAGCGGCTGTTGATGGCGTCGACGACGCGGCTGGCGGTGGCGAAATCGGTGGCGTTCAGTTCCAGGCGTATCGTGTTGTTGGCGCCCAGCACAGAAGGCACCGTGCGCTCGACGGTGGCGCCGCCCGAGATGCGGCCCACGCTCAGGTGATTGACGACGACGGAGCTGCCGGCCGCCTGCGCGCCCACGCCGCCCACCAGCACGTTGCCCTGCGCCATGCCGTACACCTGGCCGTCGGCGCCCTTCAGCGGCGTCATCAATAAAGTGCCGCCGCGCAAGCTTTTCGCATTGCCCATCGACGACACCGTCACGTCAAGCAGCTGGCCCGGCTGGGCAAACGGCGGCAGCGACGTCGTCACCATCACGGCGGCCACGTTCTTCAGTTGCAAACTGGTGCCTTGCGGCAAGTTAATGCCCTGCTGCTGCAGCATCGCCGCCACGCTCTGGATGGTGAACGGCGTTTGCGTGGTCTGGTCGCCGCTGCCGTCGAGGCCGACGACCAGGCCATAGCCCATCAGCTGATTCTGGCGCACGCCGGCGATGCTGGCCAGGTCCTTGAGGCGTTCGGCCTGCGCCGCGGGCGCCAGCAAGGCGCACGCCAGGCCGAGAATGGCCAGGAAACGGGGAAAAGTCACGGTCGCCATGATCAGAACGGCAACAGGCTGAGGAAGAAGCGCGACGCCATCGAGGCCATTTCGGCGCGGTCGATCTGGCTGTTGGTGCGGTATTCCACGCGCGCGTCGGCCACCTGGGTCGACGGCACGACGTTGCCGATGCCGATGGTGTCGGGATTGACCATGCCCGAGAAGCGGATGAATTCCGTGCCCTTGTTCATGGCGATCTGTTTCTCACCAGCAACGATTAAATTGCCATTTGGCAATACCTCGATCACCGTCACGCCGATCGTGCCGGAAAACGTGTTGCTGGCGGACTGGTTGTCGCCGTCCGCAAACTTGGTCGCGCCGTTCGCCGAGACCGTGCCGCCGAAACGGCCCTGGGCGATGCCGGGCGTGCTGAAGCCCACGCTGCCCGATTTATTGCCGGAACTGGCGCCCGCCTTGACGGCGTTCGTGCGCTCGGTGATGGCGATCGTCATGGTGTCGCCCACGTGGCGCGCGCGGCGGTCTTCGAAGGCGGGACGGTAGGTCGACGGCTGGTAGATGGAGCCGTTGCTGACGACCACGGGTTCGGGCATCGGCGCGCGCGTGGTGGTCGGGTACTGCACGATCGAGGTGGGCGTGATGGCGCAGCCGGACAGCAGGACTGCGGACAACAGGGCGATGATGGGGTATTGCATGACAAACCTCCGCTGCCATCCGGCGGCGGATGGCATGACAGCTATGAAAATTAAAGTTGCGACAATTTCTGCAGCATTTGGTCGGACGTGGTGATGGCCTTGCTGTTGATCTCGTAGGCGCGCTGCGTCTGGATCATGTTGACCATTTCCTCGGCCACGTTGACGTTCGACGTCTCGATATAGCCCTGCATCAGCACGCCGGCGCCGTTGGTGCCAGGAGTGTTGGTCTGCGCCACGCCGGAGGCGCCCGTTTCCATGTACAGGTTTTCGCCCTTCGATTCCAGACCGGCCGGATTGACGAAGGTGGTCAGCTGCAGCGAGCCGATTTGCGATGGCGCCACGGTATTGGGCAAGGTGACGGAGACGGTGCCGTCGCGCGCCACGGTCAGGCTCAGCGCGTTGGTCGGCACGGTGATGGCGGGCTGGATGACAAAACCTTCGGAAGTGACGAGCTGGCCGTTGGCGTCCGTCTGGAAGGAGCCGTCGCGCGTGTAGGCGGTGGCGCCGTCCGGCAGCAGCACCTGGAAAAAGCCCGTGCCGTTGACCATCACGTCGCGCGAATTGCCGGACGCCTGGGGATTGCCCTGGGTATGGATGCGCTCGGTGGCCACGGTGCGTACGCCCGTGCCGATCTGCAAGCCGGAAGGCAGCTGGGTCTGCTGGGACGATTGCGCGCCCGGCTGGCGCACATTTTGATACAGCAAGTCTTCAAACACGGCGCGCGACTTCTTGAAGCCGGTGGTGCTGACGTTGGCCAGGTTATTGGCGATCACGTCCATCTGCGTCTGCTGCGCTTCCAGGCCGGTCTTGGCTATCCAAAGGGAACGAATCATGTTTTTTCTCCAATAACGGCGCTGTAGACTATTTCTATGTGACCATTATGCGGTGGTCCCCATCAATTCAAAGCGAGGATCTGGGTGGCTTTCGCCGCGTTATTCTCGGCATTCTTCAGCAAACTCATTTGCGTTTCGAACTGGCGCGCCAGGGCGATCATGCTGACCATGGAGTCGACGGGGCTGACATTGCTGCCTTCCAGGGCCCCGGTGGTCAGCTTCACGGCCGGGTCGGCCTGCGCCACGGTGCCATCCTTCAGGCGGAACAGGCCGTCGTCGCCGCGCACCAGCTGCTGCTCGGGCGGATTGACCAGCTTGATGCGTCCGAGCACCGTGGACGGTCCCGGCGGCACGTCCGTGGAAATCGTGCCCACCGTGCCGTCGCCGGCGATGGCCACCGTCACGCCCGGCGGAATGGCCATGGGTCCCGTGTCGCCCTGCACCATCAGCCCGGCCTGCGTCTGCAGCATGCCGTTTTCATTGAGCTTCAGGGCGCCGTTGCGCGTGTAGGCTTCGGAGCCGTCGGCCGACTGCACGGCGATCCAGCCCGCGTTCTCCACGGCCACGTCCAGCGCCCGGCCCGTGTGCTGCATGGGGCCTTGCGTAAAATCGGAACCGACCGTCGAATCGACGACGAAGGCGCGCGTCGGCATCATGCCGTCGGCCACTACAGGCACGGCGCGGAACGAGTCGAGCTGGGCACGGAAACCCGTGCTGGTGGCGTTCGCCAGGTTATTGGCCGTAGTCGCCTGCTTGTCCAGGATGTGCTTGGCGCCCGAGCCGGCGGTGTAGATGAGACGGTCCATTTTTTATTTCTCCCAAACCAACAATAAAATCGGGGGCATGCGCCCCCGGTCAACTTATTAGCGGAGGTTGACTAAGGTTTGTAACACCGAATCCTGCGTCTTGATGGTCTGCGCATTCGCCTGGTAGGCGCGCTGCGCCGTGATCATGTTGACCAGTTCGGCCGTCAGGTCCACGTTCGACACTTCCACGGCCGAGGCACGCAAGTCGCCCAGGCCGCCCGAGCTCGGCTCGCCCGTCATCGGACTGCCCGAGGTCGAGCTTTCCGCCCAGGCATTGTTGCCCAGCGGCTCAAGGCCGTTCGGATTGGAAAACTTGGTCAGCACCACCTGGCCCAGGTCGCGCGTCTTGCCATTGTTGTACTGGCCCTGGATCACGCCATCGGAACCCACGACGAAACGGTCCAGCTGGCCGGCCGCATAGCCATCGGCCACGGTGCGCTTTTCGCTGGTGGACGAACTGAGCTGGGTCGAATTGGTAAAGTCGACCTTGATCGCCAGGTTGGCGTTCGCGCCCGTGGCGGGGAAGACGGGCAGGTTGACCGTCACCGGCAGGGTTTGCGGCGGCGTCAGGGCCAGCATGGCGGCCTTGTCCAGGGTGCCGACGCTGTTGAACACCAGCGACGCCGACTTCACGGCGGGCACTTCCGTCACCGCGGAGATCCTGCTGTCGATCTGGTCCGGCGTGAGGCTGGAATTGACGCCGTCGGGCACGGCGCTGCCATAGGTGGCGCTGATGGCGGCCAGCTGGGCCGGGCTGGCGCCGGCCGCGGCGGCGGCGGTGCGTATGGCGACACCGGCCGCATTGCCATAGGCAACGGCGGCGGCCGTGATATTGGCGGGCACCAGCGGCACGGCCGTGACGGCGGCCTGATAGGCGGCGCGCGCGGCCAGCGAGGCGGCATCGGTTTGCGCCGCGGCTACTACTTTCGCGCTGGTGATTTCCTTGCCGTCAGTGGCCGTGTAGACATCCCAGGTATTGGTGCCCGTCTTGACGTAGAAATTGGACATGGTGTGGGAGTTGCCCAGCGAATCGTAGACGGGCACGGGGAACTGCTTGGTCCACGACTTTTGCTCGCCCACGGTGAACGGCACCACGGTCGGCATGGCCGAATTGGAATCGAGGTTGACCTGGGTATCGACCTTGGTGGTCGCCTGCGGCGCCATGTCGGACGGGTCGATCTGCAGCGGCACGGTGGCGCCGGCCAGGATCTTGCCGTTCGCATCGGCCGGATAGCCGGTCAGCTGGGCTTTCTGGGCATTGACGATGAAACCGTTCTTGTCGACCTGGAACTGGCCGTTGCGCGAATACTGGATGGCGCCGTTCACGCTGGTGCGGAAGAAACCGCCGCCGTTGATGGCGATGTCGAGCGGATTGGACGAACTTTCCAGGTTACCCTGGTTGAACAGCTGTGCCACTTGCGACACGGACACGCCGATACCGGGCTGGTTGCCGCCCACGCCATACAGCGAGTTGGCGTAGATGTCGGCAAACTGCGCCTGCGACTGCTTGAAACCCACGGTGGCCGAGTTGGCGATATTGTTACCGATGACGTCCAGCGATTTGGCGGCGCCGTTCAAGCCGCTCAGGCCTTGTTGAAAAGACATTCTGCTCTCCTGTTAGGAATTATTGACTATCCAGTTTGACAATATTGCTTACAAAATCTGTTTCACATCGGCCATGGTGATGCTGCCCACGCCCGGCACGTTCAGCTTCACGCCCCCGGTTCCCGTCGACACGCTGGCGACCGAACCGAACATCAGCGCCGTGGCATCCGTGAGCTTGGCGCCGCCCCGCTTGGCTTCCACCGAGAAGGTGTAGGCGCCGTCAGGCAGCACGATGTTCTTGCCATCCTTGTCGAGGTCGGCGGTGGAGCCGTTCCAGCCCAGCGGCAAGGTACCCGCGCCCTGCGGGCCCAGGTCGATCGAGTGGACTTCCTTGCCCGTACTGTTGTAGATGACGACCTTGACGCTGTCGGCCGGCGTCGCCAGGTCCACGCCCAGCAGGGCCGCGCTCTTGCTCAGGTTAATGCTCTTGCCGGCTGTCAACACGCCGTGGCCGATGATATTCGCCGCCTGCATGGATTCGGCCTGCTGGTAGCTGGTCTTGAGCGTTTCCAGCGTGGTATTGAGCTTGTTGACGCCTGTCACCGTGGAAAGCTGGGCCAGCTGGCTGGTCAGCTGTGCATTGTCCAGCGGGTTCATCGGGTCCTGGTTTTGCAGCTGGGTCACCAGCAGGGTCAGGAATTTGTTCGTCTCCTCCTCGACGCTGCCCTTCGCGGCCGTCGTCTTCTTCGGATTCATCGTCGCCATCAGGTCGGTGGTGACGGTTTTGCTCGTATCGATGGTTGCCATAATGGTCAATCAGCCTTATTGGCCGATGGTGAGGGTTTTCAGGAGCAGCGACTTGGCCGCGTTCATGGTTTCCACGTTGGTCTGGTACGAGCGCGAGGCCGACAGCATGTTGACCATTTCGTCCACCGTATTCACGTTGGGCATGGTGACGTAGCCCTTCTCGTCGGCCAGCGGGTTCTTCGGGTCGTACACCAGCTTCATCGGCGACGGGTCCTCGATCACTTTCTGCACCTTGACGGCCGTGGCGCCGTTGGCCATGGGCACGGCTTCAAACACCACCTGCTTGGCGCGGTAGGCTTCGCCGCTGGCGCTGGTGGCGCTGTCCGCATTGGCCAGGTTGCTGGCCACCGTGTTCAGGCGCTGCGCCTGCGCGCTCATGGCCGAACCGGACACATTGAAGATATTAAAAAGCGACATGATTATTGTCCTCCCTGGATGGCCGTCAGCATGCCCTTGATCTGCGAGTTGAGGAAGGTCACGGCCGCCTCGTAGCGGATGGCGTTGTCGGCAAACGCGTTGCGTTCGAGGTCCATGTCCACCGTATTGCCATCGACGGCGCCCTGGGCCGGCGCGCGGTACAGCAGCGGCGTGCCGTCGGCCAGGGTCTCGACCTTGCCACCCGTGCTGCCACCCACGGCGGCGGCGACGCCCTTGCCCGGCATATGCTGCGGCGCCGTGCCCTTCAGGGCGGGCGGCACGCCGTCCTTGCGCGCCATCGCCCCCTTCAGGGCGGCGGCGAAATCGACATCGCGCGCCTTGTAGTTGGGCGTGTCCGCATTGGCGATGTTCGAGGCGAGCAATTCCTGGCGCGTCGAGCGCAGGCTCAGCGCCGTCTCGTTGAAGCGCATGTAATCGTCGAGTTTCCCTATCATGTCAGGCTCCGGAAAGATCTGCCACTGGCGCCCGAGATGGCGGAAGGATGGCGGTATAGTGATGACAGGAAACATAGTACGGCCGGCGCCGGCAAGGCCATCGCCGGATCAGACCATACTTTTCCCCCTTAATCGGCGCTTCAAACGGGGCGGCGCGCACTATCATGGCAGTATTCCAGAGGCCTATCACCATGAAGACACCGCTTGCTTTCCTCCTCGCCCTTGCCGCCCTGACGCCTCTGGCGCAGGCGCAAAACGCTGGCCGGCAGACGCCGGAAGCCTTGCGCAACAGCGTGGAACAATTTCTGCAAGTACAAAGCAATGGCTTGCCCGGCAAGGTGACGATCACCGTCGGCGCCGTCGATCCGCGCCTGAACCTGGCCGCCTGCCCCGCGCCGCAGGCGTTCATGGCGCCCGGCGCCCGCGCCTGGGGCAAGACCACCGTGGGCGTGCGCTGCACGGCCCCGGCCAGCTGGACCATCTATCTGCAGGCGAATGTCGCCGTCGTCGGCGACTACGTGGCCAGCGCCGTGCCGCTGGCGCAGGGACAAGCCATCGACGCCAGCCAGCTGGTGACCATGCAGGGCGACCTGGCGGCATTGCCAGCAGGCATCGCCACCGACATGGCCCAAGTGGTGGGCGCCAGCACGAATATTTCCTTGCCACCGGGCACGCCGATGCGCCTCGACACCCTGCGCCGCAAGCCGGTGGTCATGCAGGGCCAGCTGGTCAGGGTCGTTTCCAGCGGTAATGGTTTCCAAGTGGCATCAGAAGGACGCGCCATCGGCAGCGCCGGCGACGGGCAGACGGTGCAGGTACGCACGCAGAGCGGCCAGCAGATCAGCGGCGTGGCGCGCCCTGGAGGCATGGTCGAAGTAGCATTCTGAACACGGATGGACAGCGATATTGTGGTCTGGCGCACTAAAGTTCCTGGATATGATGCCGATAAGAAGTCATATCCCGGAGTTTTTTGACTTCGACCAGACGAGGATCACGCTGTGAAAATTACCGACAACACCATTAAAAGCAATCCCGGCCTGCCGGTAGCGCCCGCGAATACCTCGAGCGCCCGCAATGCCGAGAAAGCGCAAGCAACGCCGACGACGTCGGACAATGTACGCCTGTCGCCGCAAGGACAGGCATTAGCGGCCAGTGCAACTGCCGGCAGCGGCGCCGTGTTCGACACGAAAAAAGTCGAACGCATCAAACTGGCGATCGCCGACGGCCAGTTCCAGGTCAACTCTGAAAAAGTGGCGGACGGGCTCCTCGACACGGTCAAGGACTTGCTGCACTCACGAAATAGATAGGTTTCCTCATGCAATCAGTGACTCCGTTTTCCAGCCTGCGCGACGAGCAACAGCTCATGACCACATTGCTGGCATTGATGAAAGAAGAACAGCGGCATCTGGTTGCCGCTGACATCGATGCGATCACGGAGCTCACGGCGCGCAAGACGGCACTGGTGGGACAATTGAACAAGCTGGCGGCGCAACGCCACCAGGCGCTGGCGGCGGCGGGCTACACGGCCGCCGAAGCGGGCATGGAAGACTGGCTGGTCGGCGCCGATGAAGCCGAGGCGGCGCCCCTGTGGAAAGCCCTGCTCGACACCACGCGCGAGGCCAAGGAACAGAACCGGCTCAACAGCCTGCTGGTCAACAAGCACATGCTGCACACGCAGGGCGCCCTGAACGCCATGCGCCCCACTGCCCAGAGCGGCAATTTCTACGGCCCCAGCGGCCAACCGACGACGAACACGGCCAGCCGGCGCGTCGTCATCGGCTGATTTTCTTCTTTACCTAACAGCAACATCCCCTGCCGTCGAGTGGCGCCCTGCGCCGCTCAGCCGTGCGCGGCACGCCCCGCATGCTGGCGGAACTTCGCCGCGATCGCCTGCCCCTTCGCCGTGGCGGCCGCCAGCTGCCCGGGCGTCAGCTCAGCCTGCAGCCAGTGCCAGTATTCATCCTGATACGGATTGGTGACGCCGGGCGCGAGGATGTCGTCGTACACCATGCGCAGGGCCAGCAGGTAGCCGTAGGCTTGCGCCGCGTCCTTCTGCACCACCTCGCCATCGCGCAGGTAGGCCATCATCAGGGTAGCCACGCTGGTGAGTTCCGCTTCGTCCGCCTGCGCCGTCAGCTGGGCGATGGCCTGCCGCTTCCATGCCTGCACCAGCGGGTCGTCGGGACGGTTGCGCAGCGCGCTGCGGTCGCCGAACGGGCCTTCCGACAGGAACAGGGTGGCCGCGCCCGGCACGCCCGCCTGCGCGGCGGTGGCCAGGTAGCCGAGGCGGTCCTCGCGCTGGCGCTGCGTCAGGCCCGCGCACAGCTGCCGCTGGGCGGCCTTTTCTTCGGCCGTCATTTCGCGTCCCAGCTCGAATTCCAGTCCCGGCAGCCGACCTTCTTTCTCAAAAGAAATACAATCATCGAGCAGCTTGTAAGCCGCATACGCGTCTTCCGCCCTGCCGCTGGCGCCCAGGCGCGCAAGCTGCTGCGCCAGGGTCACGGGAACAGGCGCGGCATCGGCGGCCGGGCTGGCGTCGATATGCAGGTACGATTCCAGGCTGCGTCCCGCCGGCGCGCCGGCGGCCGCGGTGGCAGATTCCGGCGCGCCGCCTTCAGGCGCGGGCCAGTACGCGAGCGCCAGCACTGCCGCGATGGCAGCGGCGATGGCGATGCTGGTCAATTTGACGTTCATGGTGAGGATGCGCGTGGTTGGGAAGCGCACGTTACCACAGGCGCGCGGCGGCGGCCCGCACGCCTTCGCACGCTCAGCCGCCGGCCTTTTTCGCCGGGTGGCCCAGCCTGGCCAGCGCGGCCACGATGGCGTCCACATGGTCGCCCTGCACCTCGATCACGCCATCCTTGACGGTGCCGCCCGAGCCGCACTGCGTGCGCAGCTGCTTGCCCAGCAGGGCCAGGGCGATGGCGTCCAGCGCCAGGCCCTTGACCACGGTGACGCTCTTGCCGCCGCGGCCCTTGGTCTGGCGCGACACGCGCACCACGCCGTCGCCCGCGGGCGCCGCCTTGGCCTGCGCCTTGCACGCGCACTGCGCCAGCGGCTGGCGGCAGGCGGGGCACATGCGGCCCGTTTCGGTGGAATACACTAAGCCGCCCTGGGAACTGCTTTTCATGATGGAGAAAGAAGAGAATGGAAAGGCCGCGATTGTACCAAGCGGCGGCCCGCAGCTGACGGGCGTCAGTTGGCCGGCGCGGCGGCCGGCGGCGGCGTCGGCACTTCCGTCACCGTCTCGGGAATGCCGGACAGGATCGTCACGGCGACCCGGCGGTTGCGCGCGCGCCCTTCCGGCGTGGCGTTGGGCGCCACGGGGATGTTGTCGGCGTGGCCGACGGCCGTCAGGCGCGTGGCCTGTACGCCGCTGGCGATGAACAGGCGCACCACGGCGCTGGCGCGCGCGGCCGACAACTCCCAGTTCGAGGCGAAATTCGAATTGCTGATCGGCTGGACGTCCGTATGCCCTTCCACCTGCACGTCGTGCGTGTCGTCCTTGAGCAGCACGGCGACGGCGCGCAGGGCCTGGTCCGATTCCGGCGTCAGGCCGGCCGCGCCCGGGTCGAACAGCACGCTGGCATTGATTTCCACGCTCACGCCGCGGCTCGTCTGCGTCACGCGCACCTTGCCCTCCTTGACCAGCGGCGCCAGCGTGGATGTGAGGTCCTGCGCCAGGCGCGTCATGTGTTCGCGCTCGCGGCGGATGGCTTCCGTGCGCCGCTTGAGGGCGGGGTTCGGCAGCGCAATGGCTTGCGGCGCCTCCATGATGATGGGCGGCGCGCCCTTTTCCAGGCTGAAGGCCTGGCCGATGGCGTTCTGGAAGACGCGGTATTTACCCTCGTTGACTTGCGAAATCGCATACATGACGACGAAAAAGGCGAACAGCAGGGTGATGAAGTCGGCGTACGAGATCAGCCAGCGGTCCTGGTTGTCCGGTTCCTCGTCATACTTCCTGCGCGCGCGCCGCATCATGATCAGTGCTCGTGCAGCAGGCTGGCGACGCGCTCTTCGATGATGCGCGTGTGGTCGCCCGTGGCGATGTCGTACAGCACGGCGGCCGAGATTTCATACTGCACCACCCGGCGCGAGACGATGGCCTTGAGTTTATTGGCCACCGGCAGGAACAGCAGATTGGCCAGGCCGACGCCGTAAATCGTCGAGACGAAGGCCACGGCGATGCCGCTGCCCAGTTTGCTGGGGTCGGTGAGGTTTTCCATGACGTGTATCAAACCGAGCACGGCGCCCAGGATGCCGATGGTGGGCGAATAGCCGGCCGCCGATTCCCACACCTTGACGGCCTGGCGCTCGGCCATCTCGTAGGCGGAGATTTCCACGTCGAGCAGCTGGCGCAGCTTGTCCGGCGCGATGCCGTCGACGATCATGCGCAAGCCCTTGGCGTTGAAGCGGTCGGCCGTGTTCTCCATCAGGCGCTCGAGCGCCAGCGGGCCGTCGCGGCGCGCCGTCAGGCTCCATTGCCCGATGTCGCGCGCCAGCGCGGCGCGCGTGTCGGCGGGCGGCAAAAATACCCAGCGCAGCATTTCCAGGCCGCGCACGAAAGTGCGCAGCCGTGTCTGCAGCAGCACGGCGCCGAAGGTGCCGATGATGACGATGGCGAAGGCGGCCGGCTGCAGCAGGGAGGCCATCTTGCCGCCTTCCAGTGCCTGGCCGACCAGCAGGCCCGCCAGCGCCAGCGCCAGCCCGATTACGCTGGACCAGTCCACGCCTGCTCCCTCAAGGTTGCGCGCAGGCGCGCGACGGCCTGGGTATGCAGCTGCGAGACGCGCGATTCGGATACCCCCATCACCGCGCCGATCTCCTTCAGGTTCAGCTCTTCTTCGTAGTACAGGCCCATGAGTATTTTCTCGCGTGGCGGCAGCGCGTCGATGGCGTCGATCACGGACTGCCGGAAATCGGTATCGAGCAGGGAACGCAAGGGGTCGCTGTCCTCGTCCACGCAGTGGCGGTCGAGGAAGCTGTCATTGCCGTCCGGGTCATGAAAATCTTCGTAGTACACCAGCTGGTGGCCGCCGCCGTCGCCCAGCATTTCCTGGTAGTCGGCCAGCGACATTTTCAGCAGTTTCGCCACTTCCGACTCCGTCGGCGGGTGGCCGAGGCGCTGCTGCAGGATGCTCATCGCCTCTTCGATCTTGCGCATGTTCTGGCGCATGCTGCGCGGCAGCCAGTCGCTGGTGCGCAATTCGTCGAGCATGGCGCCGCGGATGCGCAGCACGGCATACGTCTCGAACTGCGCGCCATGGGTTTCCTCGTAGCGGCTGATGGCGTCGAGCAGGCCGATCATGCCGGCCTGGATCAGGTCATCGACCTCGACCGAAGGCGGCAACTTCGCCTTCATATGGTGCGCCAGACGCTTTACCAGCGGAATGTGCTCCGTCAGCAAA
Source organism: Janthinobacterium sp. GW821-FHT03A03 (assembly GCF_059421435.1). Lineage (NCBI taxonomy): Bacteria > Pseudomonadati > Pseudomonadota > Betaproteobacteria > Burkholderiales > Oxalobacteraceae > Janthinobacterium > Janthinobacterium sp. GW821-FHT03A03. The sequence continues at coordinate 394,026 of NZ_JBWKUZ010000001.1, forward strand.
TAGTCCTTGTTCGATTTCCCTTTGACCGTGTACATAGGCTGCTTATTGTTTTATCGTCTTATCTGGTGCTACGGTTGGATTCAGGCGCTGAAATGGTGTGCGCTCCCCGTCTGGTACAAGGTGCTTCCCAATACGGGCGCCGCCGAACGCACCAGCCGCTCGGCCAGTCCGCGGAACGCCACCGACGCGCCGGCCAGCGGAAACGCATCGACCACGCTGCGGCCCAGGCGCGCGGCGCGGTGCAGGTATTCATCGGCCGGCACCGAACCCATCGACGTCAGTTTCACGGCCAGGTAGCGGCTTGCCGCCTGCGCCATATTATCGTATACCACTTTTGCCTCGGATTCGGAAGCGCCGGTAACAAGAATGCCGAAGGGACGCCGGCCCAGTTCCTGGTTCAGGCGCTTGATCAGGCAGTACGCCGCCTTGATCGAGGTGGCGCTGTTGGACACCTGCACCACGATATCGGACGAGGCCATCAGCGGCACGGGGAAGCAGTCGCCCTGCTCGGCCACGACGCCGTCGACCAGCACGATGCCGCTCTGACGCGCCATCACCTCGAAGGTCTTGCCCAGGCGGCGCGTCTCGTCCTCGCCCGCATAGTCGGCGCTGTCCATCAGATGGTTGCGCGCCCCCATGTGCGCCACGCCGAAGCCCTGCGGCACCTGGTGGATCACCTGGTTCAGGCCGCACTGCTGGCGCGCCACGTCGAGCAGGCTGGCGCCATGCGCCAGGCCCAGGCGCGAGGCGACGCCGTCGCCGCTGCCGCTGGCGTCGACCAGCAGCACTTCATTGCCGCCATAGGCCAGCGAGGCGCCCAGGTTGACCAGCATGGCGCCCTTGTCGTCCTGCGGCGTGGCCGAGAGAAAAGTCATCACGCGCGGCTGCGGTCCGGCCAGCATGCGGCGCAGGCCTTCGGCCTGATCGAAATCAAAGTTAGCCAAGGCGCACCCCGCGCGCTTCATTGTTGCGGGCGGCCGCCTGCGCCATCAGCAGCGGCAGTTCGGCGTCGGAAAACTGCGTCGCCGCCGTATCGCGCTTGAGCTTGAAGGCGCGGTCGATCAGGTAGCCGCGGTCGGCCAGGTGCAGGTCTTCCGGCACGCGCTGGCCGTTCGACACGTAGAACAGATTGAGTTTCTGGCGGATCACCACGTCGAGCACATTGCCGATCGACGCCGCTTCATCGAGCTTGGTCATGATGCAGCCGGCCAGGCCGCTGCCCTGGTAGGCGCGCACCACTTCGTTCAGGGTTTCCTGCGTCGCCGTGGAATTGAGGCACAGCAAACGTTTCACGTCCGCGCCCGCGCCCGACAGCATGGCCACCTGCTCCGTCACCATCTGGTCGCGCTGGCTCACGCCCACCGTATCGATCAGCACCGTGTGCTTGTTCTTGAGTTCCTTCAGGGCGATGCGCAAGTCCGCTTCGTCCTTCACCGAGTGCACCATCACGCCGAGGATCTTGCCGTAAATGCGCAGCTGTTCATGCGCGCCGATACGGTAGGCGTCCGTGGTGATCAGGGCCAGCTTTTCCGGACCGTGGCGCATCACGCAGCGGGCCGCCAGCTTGGCCGTGCTGGTGGTCTTGCCGACGCCGGTCGGGCCCACCAGCGCGAACACGCCGCCCTGCTCCAGCATGGCGTCTTCATTGGCGACGGAATTCAGGTTGCGGCTGAGAACGGTCTTGATCCAGCGCATGCTTTGTGCGCCGTCCAGGCCGGCCGGCAGCTTGTCGATCAGGTAGCGCGCCAGGCTGGCCGAAAAGCCGGCGGCCAGCATTTCGCGCAGCACGACGGCCTTTTGCGGCTCGCGCTGCTGCGTCGAGCCCCAGGAGATTTCCGCCAGCTGGGTTTCCATCATGCCGCGCATGGCGCGGATTTCATTCATCATGCCGCTCATCTCGGCGGCCGCGTTTTCCTTGACGTGGGCCAGCGCGCTGGCCATCATCTGCTGCATGCGGGCCATGTCCACTGGCTCGCCGGCGGCCTGGCGCGGCGCGGCAGGACGGGGCGCGGCCGGGCGCTGGGCCGGGGCGGCCGGGCGCTGCGGCGTGGCGAACTGGGTCTGCAACTGGGGCCGCGGCTGGGCCATTTCCGAGGCGGCCGGCGGCGACGCCAGCGAGGCGGCGTCGTCATTGGCCAGCGCGAGGATTTCCACCACGCCATCGCCCTGGCGGTTCGACAGGATCACGGCGTCGGGACCCAATGCTTCGCGCACCTTGCGCAGCGCATCGCGCGACGAGGCGCCCGTAAATTTCTTCACATTCATGGCCGGCCTCCCAGGGCTGGGTGGGCGCTGTATTGGCTGAACTGTGTGACCATCATCGACTCCTGTTGCTTGAGTGCTGTCTTCCACATGGACACAGATCACCCGGACAGTTTCCATTATTAGCGATGCTTGTTGGAAATGATCGAAGGAACAGGACGGGAAAGTACCCGTTATTCAGTTTGCCGAAAGGAAATTGATGAAAAAATAAGCAAAAAGGTGGCGGGGACCGTCGTCGGTGATCAGCGAGGGCTGGGGTCTGACGGGGACGCCGAGTCCCCCTCGCACCCTGGCGATGACCTTCGTGCTGGCGGTGTTGCGGGTCCGACCCCGGCATTAACTATGGCAACTATTGCGCGCCCACCAGCGCCGTGACGCGAATCGTCTTGGTTTCCGGCACTTCCGCGTGCGACAGCACTTTGAGCTGCGGCAAGGCGCGGCGCAGGAAGCGCGACAGCAAGGCGCGCAGCGGCGCCGGCACCAGCAGCACGGGCGTCAGGCCCAGCGCTTCCTGCTGCTGCGCGGCCAGGCCCGCCTGGTGGGCAATGGTGTCGGCCAGACCCGGCTCGATGCCGGCGCCGTCGCCGCCATTGCCCATCGCTTGCATCAGCAGGCGCTCCAGGCGGCTGTCCAGGGTCATCACGGACAGCTCGGCCGCGCCGGGGAACAGCTGCTGCACGATGGCGCGGCCCAGGCCCACGCGCACCAGCGCCGTCAGGTCGTTCGGGTCCTGCGTATTGACCGTATGCTCGGCCAGCGTTTCGATGATGGTGCGCATGTCGCGGATGTGCACGCCTTCGGCCAGCAGGTTCTGCAGCACCTTCTGCAGGGTCGACAGCGACAGCATCTTCGGCACCAGGTCTTCCACCAGGCGCGGCGACTCCTTGCCCAGGTGATCGAGCAGCGACTGCACTTCGGCGCGGCCCAGCAGCTCCGAGGCGTGCGAGGTGATCAGGTGGTTCAGGTGCGTGGCCACCACGGTGCCCGCATCGACCACCGTGTAGCCCATCGATTGCGCCTGGTCGCGCAGGCTGGCCTCGATCCACGTGGCGGGCAGGCCGAACGCGGGGTCGGTGGTGGCCAGGCCGGGCAAGGTGCCGCTGGCCATGCCGGGGTTGATCGCCAGGAACTGGCCGTTGTAGGCCTCGCCCACGCCCACTTCCACGCCCTTGAGGGTGATGCGGTAGGCCGAGGGCTTCAGTTCCAGGTTGTCGCGGATATGCACGGGCGGCGCCAGGAAGCCCACTTCCTGGGCGAATTTCTTGCGGATGCCTTTGATGCGCTTGAGCAATTCGCCGCCCTGCGTCTTGTCGACCAGGGGGATCAGGCGGTAGCCCACTTCCAGGCCCAGGGTATCGACGGGCATGATGTCTTGCCAGCTGGCTTCTTCTTGCTCGGGCGCCACCGTGGCCGGCGGCGCTTCGGCCGGCGTCTCGGCCGCCTCCTTCGCCTGCGCCCGCGACTTGCTGATCAGGTAAGCCGAGCCGGCCAGCAGGGACGCCAGCAGGATGAAGACCATGTTCGGCATGCCGGGAATCAGGCCCATGCCGCCGATGATGCCGGCGGTAATGTACAGTACTTGCGGTTTCGCAAACAACTGGCCGACCAGCTGGGTGCCGATGTCCTGTTCGCTGGCCACGCGCGAGACGACGATACCGGCCGCCGTGGAAATGATCAGCGAAGGAATCTGCGCCACCAGGCCGTCACCGATGGCCAGCAGGGTGTAGTTCTTGAGCGCATCGGCAAAGCCCATGTCGTGCTGCAGCAAGCCCACCAGCAAACCGCCGACGATGTTGATGACGGTGACCATGATGCCGGCGATGGCGTCGCCGCGCACGTATTTGCTGGCGCCGTCCATGGCGCCGTAGAATTCCGCTTCCTGCGCCACTTCCGTGCGGCGGCGGCGCGCCTCGTCTTCGCCGATCAGGCCGGCGTTCAGGTCGGCGTCGATGGCCATCTGTTTACCAGGCATGGCGTCCAGCGCGAAGCGGGCGCCCACCTCGGCGATACGGCCCGCACCCTTGGTCACGACGGTAAAGTTGATGATGGTCAAAATGATAAACACGACGATACCGACCGTGTAATTGCCGCCAATCAAGAAGTGGCCGAAGGCTTCGATCACTTTACCGGCCGCGTCGGCGCCCGTGTGGCCTTCCGTCAGCACCACGCGCGTGGAGGCCACGTTCAGCGACAGGCGCAGCATGGTCGACACGAGCAGGATGGTCGGGAAGGCCATGAAATCGAGCGGCTTGACCGTGTACAGCGCCGTCAGCAGCACGATGATGGACAGCGCAATATTAAAGCTGAAGAAAATGTCGAGGATGAAGGCCGGCAGCGGCAGCACCATCATCGCCAGCAGCATGATGATAATGACCGGCGCGGCGATGCCCTTGCTGGCGTTGCCTTTCAGTCCGCTGAGCCAGGCTGGCATGGTCAGGCCGTTCATGGTGTGCTTCCTTTATTCTTGTCTGCCGCGTCTGCCGCGGCCTTGGTCTGCGATGCGGGGTCGAGCGGGTCGAGCTCGGGCGGCACGTCGAGTTTTTTCGGCTTCTCGGGGCGCTGGCCGTGGCCGCTGCCGTAGCTGCGCAGCTGGAACACGTAGGCCAGCACTTCGGCCACGGCGCCGTACAGCGCCTCGGGAATCTCGTCGCCGATGTCCGTGTGCTTGTACAGCGCGCGGGCCAGGGCCGGCGCTTCCAGGATGGCGACCTTGTGCTCGCCGGCCAGCTCGCGGATCTTCGCCGCCACCTCGTCGATGCCCTTGGCCACCACCTGCGGCGCGCCGCGCGAATTCTCGCCATACTTGAGCGCCACCGCATAGTGGGTCGGATTGGTCACCACCACGTCGGCCGTCGGCACGTCGGCCATCATGCGGCGGCGCGACATCTCATGCTGCATCTGGCGGATCTTCGCCTTGATCTGCGGATTGCCATCCGACTCCTTGGCCTCCTGCTTGACTTCCTGCAAGGACATTTTCATCTTGTTGGCGTAATGCCACATCTGGTAGGGGCCGTCGATGGCGGCGATCAGGCCCAGCGCGCCGACGATCAGCAGGAAAGCCGTGATCAGCAGACTGATCAGGTGAGCGGAACCGGCGCGCAAGGATTCGACCGACAGGCCCAGCACGGCGTCTTTCTGGTGCTGCATCACCATCCAGGCGACGACGCCGACGACGATGGTCTTGGCGACGGCCTTGAGCAATTCCACCAGCGCATTCTTCGAAAACATATTGCCCAGGCCGCGAATCGGGTTGAGCTTGCCAAAATTCGGGGTAAACGCCTTGGAGCTGAACAGCCAGCCGCCGACCAGCACCGGCGACGCCAGGGCGACGAGCATGATGGCCAGCGCATACGGCAGGCAAGTGAGCAGGACCGAGCCCACGTCGTAGCCGATGCGCAACATCATCGCGTCGGGATTGAGTATCTGCTCCCGGTCCAGCGACAGCCCGGAAACCATGACGGCCGTCAGCCGCCGCACGATGGCGTCGCCGGCAAACCACAGGCAGCAGCCGGACGCCATCAGCACCGTAAACGTCGCCACTTCACGCGATCGCGGAACGTCGCCTTCCTCACGCGCCTGCTCGAGGCGCTTCGGTGACGCGGCTTCGGTCTTTTCTGCGTCGCTGTCTTCCGACATCAATCAACTCCGGTGAAGTCCTGCGGCCTGGCTAGGCGCAATACGGACTGGGCATGACGCATTATCGGTTCAATCATCACGGCGCCATCAAGGGAAAAGGAGGGCGAATCCCCTGCTTTTCCTTTGCCGGGATGAAACAAGGCGCCGCAGGCGCCCAATTCGGAGGGGACCGAAAAATGGGCAGGACAAGGCGTAGCCCCGAAGACAGTACGAATAGTACGGCGAGGGGCTGCAACGCAGTCATGGCCATTTTCCCGGGGCCCCTAACGATTTTTTCGCGCCTCGGCCTGTTTCACCGTTTGCTCTATCGCGCCGAACAAGGATTTACCGTCATCGCCCAGCATTTCCAGCCTGACAACATCGCCAAACAGCAGGAATGGCGTGCTGGCGACGCCATCGGCGATCATCTCCTGGTTACGTCGTTCAACGATGCTGGAAAATCCCTTCTTGACTTCCTTGTTGGCAATGCCGCCAGCACTCACCACGCTGCCGGCGCGCGCATTGCGCGTCTGGCACAGGTGGGCGAGCAATTGCGGGTAATTGAAGGCCATGTCGGCGCCCGCGTGGGGCTGGCCCGACAATTTGCCGTTCAGGCTGCAGCGCACGGCATAATGCACCTTGCCGCCGCGCCAGGCGTCGCCCAGCTCGTCCGGCGTGATGGCGACAGGCGAGCAAGCCATGGCCGGCTTCGATTGCAGGAAGCCGTAGCCGCCGGCCTGCTCGTCGGGCGCCAGGTTGCGCAGGGTGACGTCGTTGACCAGCATCAAGAGCTTGATGTTCAGGTGCGCCTGGTCCGGCGTCGACCCCATGGCCACGTCGTCCGTGATGGCGGCGATGCCCGCCTCGTAGTCGATGCCCCACTGCTCGTGCGCCAGGGCGATGTCGTCGTGGGCGCCGAGGAAGTCGTCGCTGGCGCCCTGGTACAGGCGCGGCGCCTCGCGCAGACTGGCGGGCGCCTCCAGGCCGGCGGCCTTGCAGGCCCGCTCGATCTGCTGCAGGTAGGACGCGCCGGCCACGCGCAAGCTGCTGCGCGGCAAGGGCGCCATGCAGTTGGCGGGGTCGAACTCGAAGGCGCGGTGGCCGCGGCCGCTATTGATGGTCTGGTACAGCAAGTCCAGCTGCGGGGAAATGAAACTCCAGTCGTCGAGCGCCTTTTGCAGGGTCGAGGCGATGCCGTCGGCCAGGTGCGCCGTTTTCAGGTCGCGCGAAACGACCGCAAGCTGGCCATCGCGCGTGCCATCCTTCAGTGTAGCTAATTTCATGTACGGAAAACTTCGTCAAATGCAGGCAATAGGAGGCTAAAGACGCCAAAAAGCCGGGAAAACCCGGCTTCGGCGCTCAGGGGGAGTTATGCCAGGAGGGCGATCTGTGCGGGCGTGAGGTAGCACCACTCGCCTTCGGCGATGCCCAGCGATGCCAGGGTCAGGCTGCCGATGGCGGAACGGTGCAGCGCGCTGCAATGGTTGCCGGCAGCGGCCAGCATGCGCTTGACCTGGTGGTACTTGCCCTGTTCGAGCACGATTTCCAGCAGATGCTCGCCGCGCTTGACGCACACGAGGGCGGCCAGCGGCGCCGGCTCGTCGTGCAGTTGCACGCCGGCCAAGAGCTGGGCCACCAGTTCATCGGTCACCGGCTCTTGCGTGGTAGCCTGGTAAATTTTCGGAACGTGGCGCTTCGGCGACGATTGTGCATGGATAAATGCCCCATCGTCGGACATCAAGAGCATGCCGGTCGTGTCATGGTCGAGCCGGCCGACGGGCTGGACTTCGCGCCAGCTGAACTGTTCCGGCAGCAGGGTCAGCACGCCAGGGTGGTGGCTGGGCTTGCGCGAGCATTCGAAGTTGGCGGGCTTGTACAGCGCCAGGTACAGGTGTTCGCGGTAGACCCACTCTTCCTCGAAGACGTGCAGCACCAGGCCTTCGGTCTCGACGGTGGTGCGGTAATTGGTCTGGGTGACGCCATCGATGACGACATCGCCATCATCGATAAGGGAACGGCAATACTTGCGGGTGCCAAAGCCCTGCGATTGCAGGATGCGGTCTAGGGATAATTTACTCATGGGCGTGACTGTACCAGAAGCGGCTGGCAGCGTGAAGCGGCCGCGCGCGCCGCCTGCGCCAGCGTACGGGAGGCGGGAAACCATGGCACACGCAGAAATACCGAAAAGAACAAGGTGAGATTTGGCGAGAAATGGCCCATTCCTTTGAGATATATCAAGCGCTCGGAATATCGCATTGATAGACTGAAACTTCGTTAGGAATCCGCCTAACGTGCGTTAGGAATTATGACAGCAGCCACGACCTCACAAGGATATCGTATGAAGCACATCGACACCATAGCCTTACAAGGCAGCATCGCCGACATGCGCGGCCGCATCGCCGCCGAACAGAGCGCCATGCATAAAGTCCAGCTCGGCCTGGCGCGCTGGCGCGGCGCCCTTCCCGAACAGGACGCAGACGGGGCCAGCCCCGCTCCTGCCAGCCAGGCACGCTGGCACGCCGAGGCGCAATGCCATTTCATGTGCTGGCTGGAACAGGGCGGCTTTGCCCTGGCGGAAGAGGAAGCGGACCAGGCGGCGCCGGCAGCCTCCATGGCGCACGGCGCAAAGGGAGCCGGCGCGCAGGCTAAGCCATCCACCGCCCCGATCTCGCCTGCGCACTGCAACGACTGCGCCGCCTGAGGCGCAGCAGCCGGTCACCCATGCCCCGCCTTCGCATGCCTGCCCACCACCAGCCAGCCCACGCCGCGGCAACCGCGCCGCCCAGGTCATCCCCGACTTCGACGCACAAAAGGGAACGGCGGCATTGCGCCGCCGTTCCCAAGCCCCAACGGGACTTTAGTGAGGAATGTAAATTCACTCAAAACCACATCTGCGATGCGGCGAGTAGTTCCATGACCTGCCCATCAAAGTACTGACAACATAGTAGATATATCGCCCCTCCTTGAAAAGAACTACGCTTTCACTATAGCCCAGAAGGGTCGATTTTCAAGGCAAATTGCCATCTTATTGAAAATCATTCTCGATTGGCTTATCAAGTTATTACGAGAGATATCTTCAACGCAACGCCGGTTGCGCCTGCTGCACGGCCGCCTTCATGGCGCCCGCCCCCATGGCCGCGCCAAACTTCTTCAGCACCCGTTCCGGCAAGCCTTCGTGCTGCGTGTAGTCGACGATGTCTTCCGCCTTGACCACGTCGCGCGCCACGCTGTCGACCGTGCCGAAATCATCGGCCAGGCCCATTTCCACGGCTTTCGCGCCGGTCCAGTACAACCCCGAGAAAGTGTCCGGCGTTTCCTTCAGGCGCTTGCCCCGTCCCGCCCGCACCACCTCGATGAACTGCTGGTGGATTTCATTGAGCATGCCCTGCGCATACGCCTTGTGCTTGTCCGTCAGCGGGCTGAACGGGTCCATGAAGCCCTTGTTCTCGCCGGCCGTCAGCAAACGGCGCTCGACGCCCACTTTTTCCATCACGCCCGTAAAGCCGAAGCCGTCCATCAGCACGCCGATGGAGCCGACCACGCTGGCCTTGTTGACGTAGATGCGGTCGGCGGCGGCCGCGATGTAATAGCCGCCCGAGGCGCACATTTCATCGACCACCACATACAGGGGCTTGTCCGGATAGCCCTTGCGCAGGCGCTGCATCTCGTCGACGATCATGCCCGCCTGCACGGGGCTGCCGCCCGGACTATTGATATGCAGCACCACGGCCACGGAACCGGCGTCGGAAAACGCCTTGTCCAGCGCGGGGATGACGACGGCAGCCGAACCGCTGCCCTCGGACTCGATGGCGCCGCTGATGTCGATCAGGGCCGTGTGGCGGCCCAGGGTTTCGCTGTCGTCGGCCGTGTTGTAGTCATAAAACACCCACAGGGCGAACAGCACGATCAGCAGGCCGAAGACCTTGAAGAAGATGCTCCAGCGGCGGTGGGCGCGCTGCTCTTGCAACGTGGCAAACACCAGTTTTTCCAGCACGTCGCGTTCCCAGTGGCCGGCAGGGGCGCCGTTGCCGGCGGCCGCACCGCTGTCCAGCTTGTCATTCGTGTTATCGCTCATAGTTCACTTTGCTCACATTGCAAAAAGACCGGCGCCAGGCTTCAGGCCGGCACAGGCCTGACATAGTCATCGGGCTGCCAGTACAGCTGGCCATCGCGCTCGGCCACGGGAATCGGGCGCAAACGGCCGCCCTTGCAGGGGCCGCCCGCGCAGAAACCGCTTTCCGGCACATAGATGGCGCCGTGCGTCGAACACATCAGGTACAGGCCGCTGGATTCGAAAAACTCGCCCTCGGCCCAGTCCAGCTCGATAGGCACGTGGGCGCAGCGGTTCAGGTAGCCATACGCCTTGCCGCCATGGCGCACGACAAAGCCGGTCGTCGCTTCGCCCCCGGCCAGCACGGGAAAGCGCACGCCCTTGCCGCCGTCGGCCACGGCGTCGGCCGCGCAAATGAGCACTTCCGGCACATCGCCCATCATGCGTGCTCGCTCAGCCATTGATGCAGGTCGGCCACCTTGGCGGCCGAATACAGGGGCTTGCAAGCTTGCAACTGCTCGACGGGATGTGCCCCATACTCTACGGCAATACTGGCCGCGCCTGCATTGCTTGCCATCAATAAATCATGGCTGGTGTCGCCGACCATTACCGTGCGGCGCATGTCCTGACCCAGTTCGCGCGTCAGTTCCTGCAGCATGGCCGGATGGGGTTTGGAGAAAGTTTCGTCTGCGCAACGTGTCGCATCGAACAGGGACAGCAGCTTGACGGCGTTCAGCGATCGGTTCAGGCCGACGCGGCTCTTGCCCGTGGCGACGGCGAGGAAATACGCCTGCTGCGACAATTCCAGCAGCATTTCATGCACGCCCGGAAACAGTGCCAGCTCATGGTCGCGCGACAGATAGTGATAACGGTAGCGCTCGGCCATGCGCGCATGGTATTTCGGCTCCACGTCGGGCATCGCCAGCTGCATGGCTTCCTGCAGGCCCAGGCCGATCACGTGCGAGGCCTGCAACTCGGTGGGAACAGGCAAGCCCAGGTCTTTGGCCGAAGCCTGGATGCACTTGACGATGGTCGAGGTACTGTCTATCAGGGTGCCGTCCCAATCGAAGACGATCAGATCAAATTGCTTTCTTGCCATGTTTTCCGACGACAACGCCGCCGGCTCCTTGAGAATGAATGATGGCGACTGACTGCCTTGTGGGCAGCGTCGCGCGCACGCGTTTGATAACTATCTAACTATCGAGCGGCAACAGCCAATGGTTTGCCCAAGCTTACCAAGAAACGCTCGCATTCGGCAGCCAGCGGCGCATTCAGGGTCATCGTCTTGCCGTTTTCCGGATGCGTAAACGTGATCTGGTGCGCATGCAGGAACATGCGTTTCAGGGCGCCGCGCGTGCTGTCGGCCTTCAACAGGGCGCGGTTGAGGGCGAAGTCGCCATATTTATCGTCGCCGGCGATGGGGAAGCCGGACGAGGACAGGTGCACGCGGATCTGGTGCGTGCGGCCCGTCTTCAATTCCGCTTCCAGCAAGGCGAAGTTGTGATATTTATGCAACAGTGAAAACACCGTGTGCGACGCCAGGCCGTCGGCCTGCACGGCCACCCGGCGCTCGCCTTCGGCCGTCGTATATTTATGCAATGGCAACTTGATATGCTGGCGCGCGTTCTTCCAGTCGCCGGCCACGAGCACCAGGTAGCGCTTGTCCGTGACGCCGTCGCGCATCTGTTCATGCAAGTTCGTCAACGCGGAACGTTTCTTTGCAAGCAACAACAAGCCGGACGTGTCGCGGTCCAGGCGGTGCACCAGTTCCAGGAACTTGGCGTCGGGGCGCGAAGCGCGCAATTGCTCGATCACGCCGAACGAGACGCCCGAGCCGCCATGCACGGCCACGCCGGCCGGCTTGTCGATGACGAGCAGCTGCGCATCCTCGAAAATAATCTTGAATTCGGCGGCCGGCGCGCCCGTGGGCGCCTTTTCGGCCACGCGCACGGGTGGAATGCGCACCACGTCGCCGGCGGCGAGACGGTACAGCTGATCGATACGGCCTTTATTCACCCGCACTTCTCCCGATCGCAAGATCCGGTAGATGTGGCTTTTAGGCACTCCCTTGCACACTCTTAATAAGTAGTTGTCGATGCGCTGGCCTGCTTCTTCCTCGGCGATCGTTACGAATTGGGCTTGCGGCTGAACCGGGGGTGTTGAAGGGGGAACAACATCATTTTGACTCTTCATTTACTATGTCTTCCCAGAAATCTCTCTAAGTCCTTCATTTTGAATATATAATTGTTTTTGCTGCGGCCCTGGCTGCTGCGAGTGTAAGAATAAAAGCACATTTTACACAGGGGCGTCTCCACCGGCCTCGCCAAATTGCAAATTCGGTGGAAAAAAACGTATATGCACCATCCCTGCGCGAATCAAGGTTGCACCGTAGTTGTAATCGGATAACGCGTGGAGATGCTGAAGTGAGTGTGGGATTATAAGGATAAGTACCCGTTAGCGCGACTTATCGAGTCGGGCTCGCGGGTTGATGAAGTTGATAACGCTTGCCGTTTTCGCCAAACCCCGTATGCGGCCACCAGAGGGTTGTCGATGAATAGGCTGAGGCCAAGCCTCGCCATCGCGATCCCTGTCATGAGCCGGCCTACGATTTGGCTCTGAATTTGCTGACCACCTGCATTCTCTGCCCCCGGCATCCGGGCTGTTTCAGATGAGTTGCAGGTGTCCTGTGCACTCGGCATGACGATCGACCTCACCGCGCCCTGTTGCGGCCGCAACGCATCACGCGTTGTTGCTCCGCACGCTAAGGCATTCCCCCCGCCAACACTCCCGTTCTCGCATATATCCCTGTACTGTCGCCGCTTCCCCGGAAGCGGCTTTGAGATGGCCTACGGGTCGCGGAGTTATAAAAATGAAACGCATGTTGTTTAATGCCACGCAGCAAGAAGAACTGCGCGTAGCGATTGTCGACGGACAAAAACTGATCGACATCGATATCGAGACAGCCGGGCGCGAACAGCGCAAATCCAACATCTACAAGGGCGTCATCACGCGCATCGAGCCTTCGCTCGAAGCGTGCTTCGTCAGCTATGGCGAAGACCGCCACGGCTTCCTGCCCTTCAAGGAAGTTGCCCGCACGTATTTCCGCGAAGGCGTCGACGTGCGTAACGCGTCCGTCAAGGAAGCGCTGCGCGAAGGCCAGGAAATCATGGTCCAGGTGGAAAAGGAAGAGCGCGGCAACAAGGGCGCCGCGCTGACCTCGTTCGTCTCGCTGGCCGGCCGCTATCTGGTCTTGATGCCGAACAACCCGCGTGGCGGTGGCGTATCGCGCCGCGTGGAAGGGGAAGAGCGCCAGGAATTGCGCGAAACCATGGATAAGCTGGACTTGCCTGCTGGCATGTCCGTCATTGCCCGCACGGCCGGCATCGGCCGCAACGTCGATGAACTGCAGTGGGACTTGAACTACCTGATGCAACTGTGGCGCGCCATCGAAGGCGCCGGCAAGTCGGCCAACGGCGCCTTCCTGATCTACCAGGAATCGTCGCTCGTCATCCGCGCCATCCGCGACTACTTCCAGCCCGACATCGGCGAGATCCTGATCGACACCGACGAGATCTACGACCAGGCGCACCAGTTCATGAGCCACGTGATGCCCGACATGGTGCACCGCGTCAAGCGCTACAGCGACGACGTGCCGCTGTTCTCGCGCTTCCAGATCGAACACCAGATCGAAACGGCCTACAGCCGCACCGTGCCGCTGCCATCGGGCGGCGCCATCGTCATCGACCACACCGAAGCGCTGGTCTCCGTCGACGTCAACTCGGCGCGCGCCACGCGCGGCTCGGACATCGAGACGACCGCCTTCAACACCAACTGCGAAGCGGCCGAGGAAGTGGCCCGCCAGCTGCGCTTGCGCGACCTGGGCGGCCTGATCGTCATCGACTTCATCGACATGGAAGTGGCAAAAAATCAACGCGAAGTGGAACAGCGCCTGAAGGACGCGCTGCACCATGACCGTGCCCGTGTACAAATGGGCAAGATTTCCCGCTTCGGCCTGATGGAACTGTCGCGCCAGCGCCTGCGCCCTTCGCTGTCCGAAGGTTCGCACGTGACGTGCCCGCGCTGCTCCGGCACCGGCCACATCCGCGACACGGAATCGTCCGCCCTGCAGGTGCTGCGCATCATCCAGGAAGAGGCGATGAAGGAAAACTCGGCCACCATCCACGTGCAGGTGCCCGTGGACGTGGGCGCCTTCCTGCTCAACGAAAAGCGCGGCGAAGTGCTGAAGATCGAGAACCGCCACCGCATCGCCGTGATCCTGATCCCGAACAAGCATCTGGAAACGCCGCACTACAAGCTCGAACGCATCAAGCACGACGATCCGCGTCTGGAAGACAGCCAGGCCAGCTACAACCTGGCCGAAAGCGCTGAAACCGACATGGCCTACAGCAAGCGCCAGAAGGAAGAAGCCAAGCCGCGCCAGGAAGCCGTCGTCAAGACGATCACGCCTGACCAGCCGGCACCGCTGGTCGAGCGCAAGCCCGTCGAAACGAAACCGGCTCCCGTGGCCGCGCCTGCCGCGCCGCAAGGCCTGATCGCCAAAATCATCAGCTTCTTCACGGGCGCGCCGGCTGCTCCGGCACCGGCCCCCGCCCCTGTCGCGCCAGTCAAGCCGGCCGGCAATGCCGACCGCGGCGACCGCAGCAACCGTGGCCCGCGTGGCCGTGGCCGCAATGGCAAGCCTGGCCGCGAAGAGCGCGAACCAGGCCAGGGCCGTCCGGCCCAGGACGATGCGGCGAAAGAAGCGGAAGCACTGGAAAAGGCGGCCCGTCCGCCACGCCCGCCGCGTCCGCCACGCGAACCGCGCGAAGCGCGCGAGAATGGCGATACGGCAGCGGCGCCACGCGAACGGGGCGAGCGTCCAGAACGGGCGGAACGTCCCGAGCGCGCTGAGCGTCCGGAACGCGCCGAGCGTCCGCCACGCCAGCCGCGCGAAGCGCGCGAACCACGCGCCGACAAGGCTGTTGTTGCTGAAGTGAAAGCTGAAGAACTGGCATTGGCCGGCGCTGCCGCCACGGCTGTCAACGTCGTCGTGGCGTCAAACGGCCCTGCCGCCGACGCCGCGCCTACGAGCTTGCTGAAGGCCCCGGCCAATGCCGGCCCTGAAGGCGAAGAGACGGAAAACGACGTGGAAGGCGAAGAACCGCGCCGCCGTCGTCGTCGTGGCGGCCGCAACCGCAACCGCCGCGACCGCGAAACGGGCGAGCTGATTGAATCGGCAAACGGCGAGAACGAAGGCCAGGACGCGCCCGTGATCAGCTTTACGGTCGCTCCGGCGCCGGAAGCGGCCGCCGCTGCCGATGCTGCGCCAGTGGCCGTCGTGGCTGCCGCCGTCGCCGCGCCGGTGGAAGCCGCCGTCGTGGACGTGGTCGAAGTGGTGGAAGTGGCCAAGGTGGTGGAGATCGCCAAGGTCGAGGTAGCCGCTCCTGCCGCAGAAGCCGCAGTTGCTGAAGTGATCGTGCCGCAAGCCCCTGTTGAGGCCGTCGTTGCTGTAGCGCAAGCTGAACCAGCCGCTGCCGAACCAGCACCAGCTGCCGAGTACAGCTTTGCCGAGAAGGCCGCGCCTGAAGCAGCAGCTCCTGCTCCAGCTCCAGCTCCAGCTCCTGCTCCAGCTCCAGCTCCAGCGGAAATCATCGTCGAAGCGGCGCCGGTCGTGGAAACGGCCGCCGTCGTGGAAACCGCCGTCGTGGCTGAAGCAGCGCCAGTCGCCGAAGCAGCACCTGTCGTGGTGGAAGCCGCCCCGGCGCTTGCCGAAGTTGCTCCCGCTGCGGCGCCAGCCCCCGTGGCTGCTCCTGCTCCTGCTCCGGCACCTGTCGTCGCTCCAGCTTCCGCACCGGCTCCATCGCCGGCGCCTGCGCCGCTGGACCTGGACGCGGTGCTCGGTTCGGCCGGCCTGACCCTGGCCGCCACCGATCCGGAAAAACTGCGCCTGGCGCAGGAAGCTGCCGCCAAGGCCGTCGCTCCCGTGCGCAAGCCGCGCGAGCGCAAACCCTTGCCGCCGCAATCGGATGAGCCGTTGATCCAGGTCAACACGCAGCGTCCATAAGCGTGCCGGGTTTGCCCAGCCGCGAATGATGAAAGGGGGAGCTCAGGCTTCCCCTTTTTTACGTCCCCACCTTTGCCAGCCAGCCGCCATGCACGAGAACGCCGACCTTTCCCCTCCCGCCCCCGTCACCCTGCGCAGCGCCTTCTGGTACTGGCTCAAGCTGGGCTGCGTCAGCTTTGGCGGCCCCGCCGGGCAGATCGCCATGATGCATGCGGAACTGGTGGAAAAGCGGCGCTGGATCTCCGAGCAGCGCTTCCTGCACGCCCTCAATTACTGCATGCTGCTGCCGGGGCCGGAAGCGACCCAGCTGGCCATCTACATCGGCTGGCTGATGCACCGCACGCGCGGCGGCATCCTGGCCGGACTGCTGTTCCTGCTGCCCTCGCTGCTGCTGCTGATCGTCCTGTCCTGGCTGTACATGGCGTATGGCCACGTGGCCGCCATCGCCGGCATCCTGTACGGCGTCAAGCCGGCCGTCGTCGCCATCGTGGTGGCGGCCGCGTGGCGCCTGGGCCGGCGCACCTTGCGCAGCCCCGGCCTGAGCGCCATCGCGGCGGCGGCATTTATCGCCATCGCCGCGCTTCATCTGCCATTTCCGCTGATCGTCTTTGGCGCGGCCCTGCTGGGCATGGCGGGCGGGCGCTGGCTGCCGGCCCATTTCCAGGCCGGCGGCACGCGGCACGGCGGCGCGGCCCGCCACGGCGCCGCCCTGATCGACGACGACACGCCCACGCCGGAGCACGCGCAGCTCAAATGGCCGCGCCTGCTGGGCATGGCCAGCCTGGGGGTGGCGCTGGCCTTGCTCGCCTGGCTGGGCCTGGCGCTGCTGGGCGGAAAGGATCAGCCGCTGGCGCAGATGGGCGTGTTTTTCAGCAAGGCCGCCCTGCTGACGTTCGGCGGCGCGTATGCCGTGCTGCCCTATCTGGTGCAGGGCACCGTCGAGCAATACCACTGGATCAGCAGCACGCAGATGATGGATGGCCTGGCGCTGGGCGAAACGACGCCCGGCCCCTTGATCATGATCGTCGCCTTCATCGGTTTCGTGGGCGGCTGGAGCCACGCGGTGCTGGGCGGCAACCTGTGGCTGGCGGGCGTGTGCGGCGCCCTCGTCGCCAGCTGGTTTACTTTCCTGCCGTCATTCATCTTCATCCTGGCCGGCGCGCCGCTGGTGGAGGCGACGCGCGGCAACCTGCGCCTGAGCGCGCCCCTGAACGCCATTTCAGCGGCCGTGGTGGGCGTCATCGCCAGCCTGGCCCTGTTCTTCGGCCGCCACGTCTTCTGGCTGGAAACACCCTTGCCGCACTGGGATTGGCTGGCCCTCGCCATCGGCGCGGCGGCCGGCGTGGCGCTGATCAGGTTTCAAATGGGAACCATCAAATTGCTGCTCGCCTGTGCCATCTTCGGCCTCGTGCTATCGTATCTGCCTTGAACGACTTAACGTAACTGGCATCACCTTTCATGGCTGACAAGATTATCTACCTCGCCGAGGCCCGCAACGGGGTGCTGGCGATACCCGAGCGGCTGGAAAGCCCCAGCGGCAGCGTCGCCGACCGCCTGGGCCGGCCCCTGCACGACCTGCGCATCTCGATTACCGACCGCTGCAATTTCCGCTGCGTGTACTGCATGCCGAAGGACGTATTCGACAAGAATCACGTCTACCTGCCGCACACGGATTTGCTGTCCTTCGAGGAAATCACGCGCGTAGCGCGCCTGTTCGTCGCGCACGGCGTGGAAAAGATCCGCCTGACGGGCGGCGAGCCGCTGCTGCGCAAGAATATCGAAAAGCTCGTCGCCATGCTGGCCGCACTGCGCACGCCGTCAGGCCAGCCGCTGGACCTGACCCTGACGACCAACGGTTCCCTGCTGGCCAGAAAAGCGCAAGCGCTCAAGGATGCGGGCCTGAACCGCGTCACCGTGTCGCTCGACTCGCTCGACGACGCCACCTTCAAGCGCATGAACGACGTCGATTTCGCCGTCGCCGACGTGCTGGACGGCATCGCCGCCGCCCACGCGGCGGGCCTGGGACCGATCAAGATCAACATGGTGGTCAAGGCCGGCATGAACGAGCAGGAAATCGTGCCCATGGCGCGCCACTTCAAGGGCACGCCCTACATCCTGCGCTTCATCGAATACATGGACGTGGGCGCCTCGAACGGCTGGAACTTGCAGGAAGTCATCCCTTCGGCCGAGGTCGCGCGGCGCATCGCGGAACACATGCCTTTGCTGCCGATCAACCCCAACTACGCGGGCGAGACGGCGGCGCGCTGGCGCTATGCGGACGGCGACGGCGAGATCGGCCTCATTTCCAGCGTCACGCAGGCGTTCTGCGCCGACTGCAGCCGCGCCCGCCTATCGACCGAAGGCAAGCTCTACACTTGCCTGTTCGCCACCAGCGGCCACGACTTGCGCGGCCTGCTGCGCGGCGGACGCAGCGACGAGGAGATTTCCACGGTGGTGGCGCAGCTGTGGCGCGGCCGCGCCGACCGCTATTCGGCCTTGCGCACCAGCCAGACGGACTTGACGGGCGGCGCGCTTGAGCGCGGTAAAAAGAAAGTGGAAATGTCATATATCGGCGGCTGAATCGGACGCAAGGGGCGCCCGCCGCTGCTACCATGGCGCATGCACCCATTTTCCTACCTGACATGATCAACAAACACGATATTACCGGCCTCATTCTTGCTGGCGGACTCGGCACGCGCATGGGCCACGGCGACAAGGGCATGCAGCCGCTGCACGGCCAGCCCCTGGCCCGCCACGTGCTGCAGCGCCTGGCGCCGCAAGTGGGCCCGCTGGCCATCAGCGCCAACGAACACGCCGGCAACTACGCCCGTTTTGGCCTGCCCGTCTGGCAAGACGTGCTGCCCGGCCACGCCGGCCCGCTGGCAGGTCTGCACAGCGGCATGCGGCACGCCGCCACGCCCTACCTGCTGAGCGTGCCGTGCGACTCGCCCCTGCTGCCGCCCGACCTGGCGGCGCGCCTGGCCGCCGGCTTGACGCAAAACAATGCCGACATGGCCATCGCCGTCACCGAAGAGCTTGATCCGGCGACGGGATTGACGGTACGCCGTCCCCATCCCGTTTTTTGCCTGGTGAAAACATCGGCCCTGCCCCAGCTGGACGCCTACCTGGCCGCCGGCGAGCGCCGCATGCGCACCTGGCACGGCCCCCTGAAGCTGGCCGAGGTGCTGTTCGAAGACAGCGCCGCGTTTGGCAACGTGAATACGCCGGACGAGCTGGTCGCCCTGCAGGCGCGGGCATTGAGCGTGCCGATGGCGCAAGCCATCCTCGCCGATACCGTCACGCCCGTGGCCGACATCGAGCAATTGCCGCTGCAGCAGGCGTTCGAGCGCATCCTGGCGGCCGACATCATCTCGCCCATCAGCGTGCCCGCGCACGACAATTCCGCCATGGATGGCTATGCGCTTTACGGAGCTGACCTTGGCGCCGACCTCGGCGGCGGCGCCCCTGTCACCCTGGCCGTCGTCGACACCATCCTGGCCGGGCGTCCCGGCACCGTCAAAGTTGCACGCGGGCAATGCGCGCGCATCATGACGGGCGCCGTCATGCCCGACGGCTGCGACAGCGTGGTGCCGCAGGAACTCGTGCTGCAAGCGGGCGAAACGAGCATCACGCTGGCGCCGGACTGCATCCGTCCCGGCGACAACCGCCGTTTCAAGGGCGAAGACTTGATGCAGGGCAAACCGGCCTTGCTGCAGGGCAAGCGCCTGGGTCCGGCCGAGCTGGGTTTGCTCGCCTCGCTGGGCATCGCCACGGTGCCCGTGCGCCGCCGCCTGCGCGTGGCCTTCTTTTCCACGGGCGACGAATTGCGCTCGATCGGCGAACCGCTGGCCGCCGGCTGCATCTACGACAGCAACCGCTACACCCTGCTGGGCATGCTGACCCGCCTCGGCTGCGAGGTACTCGACATGGGCATCGTCAAGGACAATCCGCCGGCGCTGGAAGCGGCCCTGCGCGGCGCCTGCGCCTCGGCCGACGTCATCATCACTTCGGGCGGCGTCTCCAGCGGCGCGGCCGATTTTACGCGCGAAATCCTGGCCCGCCTGGGCAAGGTCGCCTTCTGGCACATCAACATGCGTCCGGGCCGCCCCATGGCGTTTGGCCGGATCGCCAGCGCGGGCGACACGGCCTTGCTGCTGGGCTTGCCCGGCAACCCCGTGGCCGTGATGGCGACCTTCTATTTCCTCGCCCGCCCCGCCCTGCTGCGCCTGATGGGCGCCGATGCGGAGGCGTCCAGCCTGCCGCTGCTGCAGGTGGCGGCACAGGCGCCCATCCGCAAGAAGCGGGGCCGCACGGAATACCAGCGCGGCATCGTCGAGCGCGATGCGGACGGGCGCCAGCATGTGCGCGTGACCGGCGCGCAAGGCTCGGGCATCCTGCGCTCGATGACGCAAGCCAATTGCATGATCGTGCTGCATGAAGCGCAAGGCAACGTGGCGGCCGGCGACCTGGTCGATATCGTGCTGTTCCACGGATTGACCTGATGAAACATCTAGTTCTGGCGCTGGCCCTGCTGCCGGGCATGGCGGCGCATGCTGGCGAAGTCCACAGCAATGGCTACACGGTGCGCTTCGACGAGCGCATCGAAACGGCGCCGGGCGACTTGCATGGCGCCAGCGTGGGCCGCATCAGCATCGTGCGCGCCGCCGACCAAGGTCTCGCGTGGCAGGAAAATACGCCCTTGCAGCCGGGCTGCGGCGCCATTGCGGCCGTCACCGTCCTCAACGACAGCTATGTGGCCCTGTGCGGCCACCTGGGCGGGCGCCATTACACGCAAAAGATCATCTTCATGCAAGGCAACTCGCCCGCCATGGTGAGCGTGGACCAGTTCGATTCGCCCAGCGCCGTGCGCGTGGAACGCGACGGATCGCTGGCCATCGACGTCCTGCGGCGCGACCGGTTCCCCGGCGAACTGACGGGTCCGCATTATTTTCCCACCGTGTACCGCTTGCACCATGATGACGCCACGTTCGGTTTCGTCCCCAGCTTTGATGGCGATGCCGCCGAGCGCTACTGGCAGCACTATCGCGCCAAGCGCCAGGCGGCGCCAGCGGCGGACGTACTACCGGAACTGCTGGCGTCCCTGCTGGCCGCGCAGGCCGGCAAGCAGCCCATCTGCACCGAGCTGGCCACGCTCGCCGCCGACCTGCAGCGTGACAGCCAGCCGCACGATGCACAAGGTGCGCGTACCTTGATGCGCACCTGGCTGCACAAGTTGCCGGCCATCGGCTATCCCCGCTTCGAGGCACCTGCCTGCCGGGGCACGTTCTAGCGCGACATGCGGTCGGCGCTGCGGCGCCAGCTCGCTCAACATCCTTCTTCAAGCACCACCACGGCCCGCCCTGCGCGGGCCGCTTGCATTGCCCCTGCGCAATCAATTTTCCTCATTTGAACGCCTTTTCCCACCGAGATAAAAATATTAATTATTTCGCTCAATAACATATCAATAAACACAACACTAATTGTAATAATTTTATTTATTTGTTGATATTGAAGTTTCTTCGGTGATAACATCCGGACTCAAGCAAAAGAGTTCAATTTTGATATTGTTTTCACGAGGAAACTACCAATGAAACACGGCCCATCGATCGCGGGCGCCTGCATGCTGGGTGCCGCCGTCCTGTTCGGCATGTTGTCCCTGACGCCCCTGCCCGCCAGCGCGAAAGGCATGGCCCGCGCCGACGTGCTCGATAATTGCAGCTGGAACCGTCCCGGCGTCGATCCGTTCATGGGTGACGTGGTGGCGGCCGTGGACCGCTATACGGATATCGCGCCCCAGGTGCGCGAACAATTGAAGGAGCGCATGCGCGCGCGCCAGTACGACGAGATCGTCGTGATCAGCCGCGACGCCATCCGCGGCAAGGGCAACTACAACGCGCGCATCAGCGAGATGCATTTCGGCCCTGGCCGCGTCTGCCGCAACGTCACGCGCGCGGGATGGAGCGAGCAGATGCAGGAACGGGGACTCGTGTATTGCGTGCAGGGCCAGTGCATCCTCGTGCCGACGATCTGCCGCAACGTCAGCCGCATCACGCAGGCGCCCGCGTCGGCGCCGCCGGCGGCGGGCGCCGCACCCGGCGCTGCAGCACCCGTTGCCGCCGCGCCCGCCGCCGCAGAAACGGCAGGCGTGCCCCTGATCGACCATCCCGACGCCTTGCGCGGCGGCTCGTTCACGGGCGACGCCATGCCGCCCGAAGTGGCCGGCATTCCTTTCCTGCCCTTCGATTACCTGCGCACCGTCGGCGGCATCTCGCCGCCGGCCGGCACGGGCGGCAGCGGCGGCGCTGGCGGCTTGCCGCCCGGTTCGGCGGGCAGCAGCATCATCGTGCCGCCCACCGTGACCCTGCCCACCTTGCCGCCCACCGGCCCGAATGTCTTGCCGGCCGTGCCGGAACCGGACACCTGGGCCATGCTGCTGGCGGGACTGGCGCTGACGGCCTTCGGCGCCAGCAAACACCGTGCCGGCAAGCATGCCGCCTGAGGCCTGGCCACCTCGATACCGTCAATGCCCTGGCCGCCAGCCAGCCTTTGCTTCCTGCGCCGGGCACGGCGCCGCGCCTGGCGGCGGAGTTGATGAATCTGGTGAAAGACGTGCGGATCGCCGCTGCCGTGCAGCGCGGGCAAGGGCAGGCCGCCGAGGCCGAGGCCCGGTGCGCCGCCCTGCTGGCCGGCCTGGCGCATGACGCCATGCGCGCCGGCGCGGCGCAGGCTCGATGCGCCCGGCAGCATCACCGCTGCAATCGTCAAGCGCCAGATGGACGAGGAAGCACAGGCCTAGCCGGCCGCGACGGCGAACATGACGTGCCTATTCGCCGTCCGCCTCGGCGGACAGCCCCGCATCGGCCGCGCCCAGCAGCAAGGCGGCCGCCTCGCCGGGCAAGGCTTCCACGGATTTGAGCTTGCGCGCCATCTGCCGGCTGCGCACTTCCGCGCTTTCGATATTCTTCGCCGCCCGCTCCAGGGTCAGCTTGGTTTGCGCCAGCACGTCGCCGAACTTGCCGAATTCCGTCTTGACGGCGCCCAGCACCTGCCACACTTCGGACGAGCGCTTTTCCAGCGCCAGGGTGCGAAAACCCATCTGCAGGCTGTTGAGCAAGGCTGTCAGGGTGGACGGTCCGGCGATGCTGACCCGGTGCACGCGCTGCAATTCGTCGGCCAGGCCCGGCCGGCGCAGCACTTCCGCATATAAACCTTCCGTGGGCAGGAAGAGGATGGCAAAGTCGGTGGTCTGCGGCGGCGCCAGGTATTTCTCGGCGATGGTCTTCGCCTCGCCCCGCACGGCCCGTTCCAGCTCGCGTCCGGCCTGGGCCACGCCGTCGGCGTCGGCCCGCTCGGCCGCCTCGACCAGGCGCTCGTACTGTTCTTTCGGGAATTTCGCGTCGATCGGCATCCACACGGGCGCGCCGCCTTCGACCATGCCCGGCAGCTTCAGGGCGAACTCCACGCGTGCGCCGGTCCCAGGCACCGTTTCCACGTTCTTCGCATACTGGTCGACAGTGAGTACCTGCTCCAGCAGCATTTCCAGCTGCACTTCGCCCCACGTGCCCCGCGTCTTGACGTTGGTGAGCACCCGCTTCAAATCGCCCACGCCCAGCGCCAGCTGCTGCATCTCGCCGAGGCCCTGGTGGACTTTTTCGAGCCGCTCCGACACTTGCTGGAACGAGGCGGAAAGGCGCGTTTCCAGCGTCGCGTGCAGCTTTTCATCGACCGTCTTGCGCATTTCTTCCAGGCGCGCGCCATTGTCGGCCTGCAAGTCGCGGATCTTGTTTTCCAGCGTGGCGCGCACTTCCAGCATGCGCTGGGCATTCGATTCCGTCAGCTGGGACAAGGTTTGATTCGTGCTGTCGGCAAAGCGCGCCAGGCTTTGCGCCTGTTCCTCGCGCCCCACTTTCCCCTGCGCCTGCATCTGCGTGCGCAGGCTGTCGAGCTGCTGCAGGGTTGCCGCCTGGAATTGCGCCAGGCCGGCCGCCAGGTCTTGCCGCGTGGCCTGCGCCGACGCCTGCAATTGCAGCCGCACTTCGCGCTCGACCCGGTCGATGCGTTCCAGGCTTTGCTGCTGGTGCTGCTGCACCAGCGCCAGCGTGGTGGCGCCATCGCCGGCCGCGCCACGGGGGCGCAGCAGCAGCAAGAGCAACAGGACGATGGCGGCGATGGCGGCGCCCAGCAGGCTGTAGAACTCGATAGGGCTCATGGGTATCAGTCCGGTTTGTTGCGCATCCAGTCGGCCGTCTGGTAGAACGATTCCATCAGGCGCACGCGCAGGGATTCTTCGATGCCCGTGTCTTCCATGGCCCAGGCCATGGCCCGCAGCCACTGGTCGCGCTCGCTGGTGCCGATGGCGTAGGGCAAATGACGGGCGCGCAGGCGCGGGTGGCCGAATTTCTCGATATACAAATCCGGCCCGCCCATCCAGCCCGTGAGGAAGAAATACAGCTTGTCGCGCGAACCGTCCGTCGAGGGCGGATGCATGACGCGGATGCCGGCGAACTCGGCTTCGAGCTCCATCAGATCATAAAAACGGTCGACCATCTCGCGCAGCACGGGGGCGCCGCCGATGGTCTCGTACAGGGTGGGGGCAGTGGTATCGGTCATGGCCGCCATGATAGCGCAAGCGCCGGCGCGCCATGCGGCACTGGCACTCCCTGCCACAATAAATGGCAATATACTTGACCACTCAAGCTTTTATCAACTACTATGCAATTTTTAAACACGGAAAAGACCAATATGCCAAGCGCCACAGACACCGATTTGCTGAGCAATACCAACTTCCGCTGGCTGCTGGGCGGCGGCCTCGTTTCCATGCTGGGCGACCAGTTCAGCCTGCTGGCCCTGCCCTGGCTCGTGCTCAGCCTGACGGGCGATAGCCTCAGCCTGGGCATCGCCGTCGCCCTGATGGGCGCGCCGCGCGCCGTACTCATCTTGCTCGGCGGCACCATCGCCGACCGTTACTCGCCCGGCCGCGTGATGCTGCTGAGCAAATATGCGAACGCTGCCATCCTGCTGCTGCTGGCGGGACTGCTGATGCTGGACCACGCCAGCCTGGCGCTCGCGTATGCGGCCGCGCTGGCACTGGGCATCGCATCCGCCTTCGGCATCCCGGCCGGCACAGCCATCCTGCCGCAAGCCGTGCCAGCATCATCGTTGCAGAAAGCCAATGGCTTGCAGATGGGTGTGCGCCAGTTGTCCCTGCTGGCCGGGCCGCTGCTGGCGGCGCTCGTGCTGGGCGCCCGCGATGGCGGGCAGCAAACCAGCATGACGGCGCTGGCCGCCGCCTTCGCCATCGATGCGCTGACGTTTGTGTTTTCCGCCTGGACCTTGCGCCAAGTCAAGCTGCGGCCCCGGGCAGCGGCCGCAGCGCAGGGCATGTGGCGCGACTTGGCGGCGGGCCTGGCCATGGTGTGGCGCGACCGTCCCTTGCGCAGCTGCTATGCGTACTGGGCGGTGGTGGCCTTCTTCGTCATGGGTCCGCTGCAAGTGGCCTTGCCCGTGCTGGCCAGCGAGCGCCTGCATGGCGCCCCGGCGCTCGGTTTGCTGATGGGCGCGCATGGCGCGGGCACCCTGGCCGGCATGCTGGCCTCCAGCCTGGGCGGCGCCTGGCTGCGCCGCCATTTCGGCGCCGTCCTGCTGGCCGCCGACGCTGTCGTGGCTTGCCTGCTAATGGCGCTGGGACAAATCAGCACGGCCTGGCACGGCGCGGCCCTGCTGGCCGTCACGGGCCTGCTGTCCGGTTACTTGCAGGTCGTCATCTTTACGTGGATACAGCGGCGCGTAGCGCCCGCCATGCTGGGCCGCGCGATGGCCTTGTTCATGGGTATCTTCCTGGGCCTGGCGCCCCTGTCGGCCGCGGCCACGGGCGCGCTGCTGCGCCACCTGAGCGTGGGCGAACTGTTTTGCGGCGGCGGCGCCCTGCTGCTGGCCGCCGCCGTGGCCGCCGCCCTGCTGACCGACATTCCCCGCATCGCGGGCAGCCCTTCCGTATCGTCACATTGAGAAAGTTCTACCATGGATAAAACACGACAAGCGGCCCTGAAAGCGGCTTACCGGCAACAGGCGCCCGCGCTGGGCATCATCGCGCTGTGCCACCTGCCCAGCGGGCGCACCCTGCTCGAACGCAGCCGCAACGCCCCTGGCGCGCTGAACCGCCACCGCTTCGAACTCACGCTGGGGACGCACCGCAACGCCCGCCTGCAGGCGGACTGGCGGCGCGACGGCGAAGCGGCCTTCCGCTGCGAGCTGCTCGACGCCGTCACGGTGCCCGACGATCCCGCCTTCGATGCGGATGCCGAGCTGGCCGCCCTGCTGGCGTTGCACCTGGAACAACTGCAGGAGCGGGGGCTGGCCCTGTATTGAGCCGCCATGCTTTACACTTGCGCACTCACGCACTGCGCAGCCAACATAAAGAAAACCATGACCGATAATACTTCCCCGCCGCCGGACGGCGCCAGCGCGCTGGATTTCTGCCTGCGCCTGGCGCGCGCCCAGGCGCTCATCGTGCGCCGCTTCGACAGCATCCTGGGCAATCTGCATGGCCTGAGCTTTGCCGACTATCAATTGCTGTACCACTTGCAGCGGGCGCCCGGCGGCCGCCTGCGCCGCATCGACCTGGCCGAACGCCTGGCGCTGACGGCGTCCGGCATCACGCGCTCGCTGATGCCGCTGGAAAAAATCGGCCTGGTGGCGCGCCAGGCCGATGCGCGCGATGCCCGCGTCGGCTACGCCGTCATCACCGGGGCAGGACAGGCGCTGCTGATCAATGCCGATGCGACGGCGCAGGCGCTGGGCCAGGAATTGCTGGGCAGCGCCAGCGCGCAACAGCTGGCGCCCCTGTCCCTGCTGCTGGCCGGCATCGCCGGCAGCCAGCCCGCCCACGGCTGACACACGCCACTTACACCAGCGCCAGCTTGCGCAGGCGCCGCGTCGATGGCCAGCGCGCCATGCCCGTCTCGTCGCGGATGGCGGCGCAGGCGGCCAGCACGCGGACGCACTCATCCTCGCGCAAGCCCGCATTCAGGGTCAGGCGCACCAGCGAACGGTTCTTCGGCGTGGCCGGCGCGCAGAAGACGGCGCCGTAGATGCCGTGCCGTTCCAGCGCCTTGCGCAGTGTCAAGGTATCGGGTTCGCTGCCCGCCTCCAGCGCGATGATCTGCTCGGTGCCGTCGCTGACGTTGTAGCCGAGATCGGTCAGCCCCTGGCGCAGCCGCACGCTGTGGCGGCGCAGGGCGGCGCGGCGGGCGTCGGCGGCGCGGATGAAGTCGAGCGCCGCGTCGAACCAGGCCAGCTCGTGTTCGAGCAGGCAGGAACTGAAGATGGCGGGCCGCGAGGCGGACAGGAAGTAGCCCTTGAAGCGGGCCGAACAGGTGATCAGCCCGGCCCGGCCCGCGAAGGCCTTGGCCAGCGAGGCCGTGCGGAAATGCACCCTGTCGGCCAGGCCCAGCTCCGCCACCAGCCCCGCGCCCTGCGGCCCGTGCGTGCCCAGCGAATGCGATTCGTCGACGATCAGCATGCTGCCGCTGCGCTCGGCGATCGCCACCATGTCCGACAGCGGCGCCACGCTGCCATTCGTGCTGTATAGCGCGTCGACGACGATGATGCCGGGGCCATGCTTGTCGAGCTGGCGCTGCAGGTGCGCGCCATCGTTATGCAGGAAGGCCACGGGCATGGCTTGCGCCGACTGCACCCCCTCCCACAGCGAAGCGTGCGCCTGCATGTCCAGGTAGACGGGCACGCCGGGCCCGGCCAGGCTTTGCAGCAAGCCCACGTTGGCGGCCCAGCCCGACTGGGCCAGCACGCACGCTTCGCTGCCGAGAAACGCCGCGAGTTTATGTTCGAGGCGGTGCTGGCGGCTGCCTTCCTGCAGGAACACGGACGACATCAGCATGGCGCCGCCGCCCTGCAGGACGCGCGCCTGGGCCGCCAGCAGCGCCGCCTCGCCAGCGATATTCAGGTAATCGTTACCCGACAGCACGACTGCGCCGGCCGGCATGGCTTGCCATTCGTGCAAGTGCTCTCCGCCAAGCAGCTTTTCGATGCGCTCGACATAATGGTCATCCATGCGCGCGCGCACGAAGGCGGGCAGCTGCCGTTCGGCGGGAATGACGGGGGATGGCAGGGGAAAAAGGGCGTTTGGCATGAGGGCTCCTGATTGGTTGCGGTGGGAACTACCGCGTCCAACATGCGCGAGCCATCCGGCAAGAGATTGATCCATCTCAACAGTTATGACGATATGCCTCTTTTATTGCGGGAACACGCCGATCATGTTGCATTGATACGCCTCAACGAATGTGTTCCCCTACCATGATGCACCTGCGGTCCGCCTCCGGAAAACGCTGGCAAGGCAAGCTGCTCCAGCCTTTCCTGCATTTCCACGACACCATCGAACACGCGCCGGTACGCCGCACCCAGGTGCGCACCCTGGCCGTCATCGGCGCCCTCGGCATGCCCCTGTATTACTGGCTGTGGCAGCATGTCTTCCCGCAGGAGTACGAGTCGCCGCTGCTGCGCGGCGTGGCGGCGCTGCTGTTCCTGCCCGCCCTGTGGCCGGGGCGCTTCAGCAATACCTGGTTCAGCGTCTATCTGTTCCTGGGGCTGACGTTCGAGCTGCCCTTCTTCTTCACGTATATGTTCCTGATGAACCACGCCTCGGTCCTGTGGGTGCATTCGCTGCTGGTGGCCCTGATCGTGCTGTTTCATTTCGACGCCCGCATCGCCATGCTGGCCTACCTGAGCGGCACCTTGCTGGCCTGCCTGGCCTTTGCCGTGCGCGGCGATCCGGCAGTCATGCTCAGCCGCGAAGTCTTGCAGCAGCTGCCCGTGCACTGGTTCACGATTGCCGTCCTGTCCGTCGTCAAGGTGGGGCGCCACGTGGGCGCGCAGGAAAAGCTGGCGGGCCTGGCGGCCGGCCTGGGCAGCGTGGCGCACGAATTGCGCACGCCGCTCGTCAGCGTCGAGGCGAATGTGCGCGGCCTGCAGCGCAGCGCCGCCGCCCTGCAAGCGGACGCGGCCAGCCAGGACGCACTGGCGCGTATCCAGTTCGAAGTGCGCCATATGCACCACATGATCGATCTGTTCCTGCTCAGCGCCAGCACCGTCAACCGCAAGCTGGAAGCGAACGAAACGGTGGCCATGCAGGACAGCGTCGCCACCATGCTGCGCCGCTATCCGTTCACCAGCGCGGCGCAGCGCGACCTGGTCAAGGTCGATGTGCGGGCCGACTTCACCTTTGACGGACAGTCCGAGCTGTGCGCGGCGATTTTGCTGAATTTGCTGCGCAATGCCCTGAAAGGCATCCAGCGGGCCGGCAAGGGCCGCGTGCGCATCATCGTCGACGGCGCGCGGCCCGTGCCGCGCCTGCTGTTCATCGACACGGGCTGCGGCATCGCAGCCAGCCGCCTGCCGCTGATCTTCGACCGCTTCTACTCCTATCCGGCGCACAACGGCAGCGGCATCGGCCTGGCCCTGTGCCTGCAGATCATGCAAGCCTGGCATGCGCGCATCCGCTGCGTGGCGCGCGAAAACGCCTATGCCATCTTCGTGCTGGAGTTTCCGCACCCCGTGTCCACGCCCAGGTCCAGCCGTTTTCCATCCATCCACCGCGCGAGGTGACGCATGCAACTGCCCGTCCACACCCATCCGACGCTGACCGTATTGATCGACGACAGTGATTCCTTCCTGAAAAGCCTGGCGTTCCAGCTCGATCCTGGCCTGGCGCGCAAGACTTTCCACGACACCAGCAGCGCCCTGCACTGGCTGCGCCACAGCACGCAGCTGGGCGAGACGCCGCTGCACGTCAATTTCGACACGCAGAACCTGCCGCCCGACCAGTGCAACGTGGCGCTCGACCTCGAACGCATCTGGCGCATCAGCGGCCAGGCGCAGCGCTTTGCCGTGCCCTCCGTGCTGGTGGTCGATTATTCGATGCCGCAGATGAACGGCCTGGAATTTTGCCAGGCCGTGCGCGACTTGCCATGCAAAAAGATCTTGTTCACGGGCGCGGCCGATGAAAAAGTGGCCGTGACGGCCTTCAACCGGGGCTTGATCGACCGCTACATCAAGAAGAGCGACGACGATGCGCTCGACATCCTGGAACAGGAAGTCCATGCCCTGCAGCGCGAATTCTTCCTGCAGCAATCGGACACCGTGCGCGACTTGCTGTTGCTGCACGACTATAGTTTCCTGCAAGACGAGGCCCTGGCCGCCGTCGTGCACGAGCTGTGCCGGCGCCACGGCTTCGTCGAATTCTATATTTTCCCGAATCCCTGCGGCATCCTGTTTTTCACGCGCGACGGCCAGGCCCGCCTGATGATCATCGAGACGGAGCGCAGCCTGCACACGCAGTACGAAATGGCGCGCGACAGCGACGCGCCCGATTCCCTGCTGCTGGCCCTGCTGGAAATGCGCGTGATCCCGTATTTTTCCGACGCCGACAGCGACGGCATGTATGCGGCCCACATCGGCGAAAACTGGTTCCGCTACTGCGCCGCGCCCACCATCTGCCTGGGCCGCGAAACGTATTTCTGGGCCCTGTTCGACGTGCCGCCCCACCAGCTGGGGCAGCCGGTCATGTCATACGCGCAATTTCTGCGGGCGCAGACGGGCGACAGCGTGGGCGCGTAGTTGGCAAGCTAGCTTTCCCGCAGCGTTTGCAGCGGCGGATGCTTCAGGACATTGCGCAAGCCCAGCCAGCCGCCGGCAATCGCGCACAGGGCGCCGGCCAGCAGGCCGAAGGCCCACACGCCGGGCGCGAAACTCCAGGCGAACTTGAACTGGTAGGTGGCCAGCGCCCAGCCCATGGCCGCCGCGCCCGACGCGGCCAGCAGGCCGGCCAGCGCGCCGACGAGCGAAAACTCGATCAGCTGCGCCTGCGCCAGCTGGCGCCGCGTGGCGCCCAGCGCGCGCAGCAGGCCCGCTTCGCGCGTGCGCTCGTCCTGCGAGCCCATCAGTGCCGCATACAGCACCAGCAAGCCCGAGGCCAGGGTGAAGGCGAAGAGGAATTCGACGGCCGTCACCACCTGGTCCAGCACGCCCTGGATTTGCTTGAGCACCCCGCCCACGTCGACCACCGTCAGGTTCGGATACTCGCGCAGCAGGGCGTTGCCCAGGTCCGCCTGCGCGGCAGGCAGGTGGAAGGCCGTGATCCATGTTTGCGGCGTGTCCGCCATGGCGGCCGGGTTGAGGATGACAAAGAAATTGACGCGCATCGAACCCCATTCCAGCTTGCGCAAGCTGGTAATGGCCGCTTCCACGGGCTGACCGGCGATGTCGAAGCGCAACTTGTCGCCCAGTTTCAGCTTCAGGGTTTTGGCGATGCCCTCTTCCACCGACGCTTCAAACGGCGCGCCGGGCTTGTCGCTGAACCATTTGCCCGCGACGAGCTTGTTTTCTTCCTGCATGGCGGCCATCGTCGAGAGGTTGAATTCGCGGTCGGCCAGGCCCTTGGCGCGGTCGTCCTCGTAGGTGGCATCCGTGATGGCCTTGCCGTTCACGGCCACCAGGCGCCCGCGTATCATCGGATACAGGGGCGCATTGGCCACGCCCGCCCGGGCCAGGCGCGCGGCGATCGGGTCTTTCTGCTCGGGCAGGATATTGATCATGAAACGGTTCGGCGCGTCGGGCGGCGTGGCGTTGCGCCAGGCCACCATCAGGTCGCCCCGCACCACCGTCAGCAGCAGCAAGGCCATCAGGCCCAGGGCCAGCGACACCACCTGGATGACGGTGGCGCCCGGACGGCGCTGCAGGGATGTGACGGCGAAGCGCCAGCCCTGGTGCCGGAACAGGCCGCGCAGGGTTTTCAGCGAGCGGATGCCCAGCCAGCCGGCCAGGGCGAACAGCGCGAAGCCGCCGAGGAAGCCGGCCGCCGTCAGCAAGGCCAGCTTGACGTCGCCCGCCTGCCACAGCAGCAGCACGACGAAGGCGGCGATGCCCAGGCCGTAGGTCGCCAGGGCCAGCGCCCGCGGCGGCTCCTGTTCGCGGCGGATCACGCGGTTATGGGGAACATTGCGCAACTGCAAAATCGGCGGCAGGGCGAAGCCCAGCAGCAGCAACATGCCGGTGGCCACGCCCTGCAGCGCGGGCAGCACGGAGACGGGCGGCAAGTCGCTCTGCACCAGCTTGCCCAGCAGCTCCAGCAGCACCAGGTGGCCGCCGAAGCCCACCATCACGCCGATCAGGCTGCCCGCCAGGCCCACGCACAGGAATTCGATCACGTACATGGCCGTGACCTGGTTCTGCGTCAGGCCCAGGCAGCGCAGCATGGCGCAGGCGTCGAGGTGGCGCAGCATGAAGCGGCGCGCAGCCATGGCCACGGCGACGGCGGCCAGCATGGCCGACAGCAGGCCGACGAGCGACAGGAAACGGTCGGCGCGGTCCAGGGTCGACTGCATCTGCGGGCTGCCCGATTCCAGCGATTCGATGCGCACGCCTTTTATTGACTGCGCCTTGATCTGGCTTTCCAGCCAGGCTTGATATTGCGCAAGCTCGGCCGCCTTGGCGGGCGGCGCCGACAGCAGCAGCCGGTACGACACGCGCGAGCCGTTCTGCACCAGCGCCGTGGCGGCAAGATCACTCAAGGGCAGCATCACGCGCGGGGCAAAATTGAGGAAGGACGCGCCGCGGTCCGGTTCGCTGGCGATCAGCTGCGTGACCGTAAATGCCTTGTCGCCCAGGGTCACGGTGTCGCCCAGCTTCGCGTTCAGGCTGGACAGGATCGCCGCATCGACCCACAGGGTGCCGGGCGCGGGCACCTGGTCGGTGGGCTGGCCCACCGCATCCTGCGCTTCGCTGAGATGAGTGGTGATTTTCAGCTTGCCGCGCTGCGGGTAGCCGGGCGAGACGGCCTTGATGGACGCCAGCTGCGACGTCGACTGCTCGCCCTCGCCCGCCTGCGCCATGCTGGGAAAGGTCACCGTGTCGGCCAGGATAAAGCCGCGCTTCTGCGCTTCGGCGCGCCAGGCCGCATTGACGGGCTGGTCGGCGTTGATGACAAGGTCGGCCCCCAGCAGCTGGTGCGCGTCGCGGTTCAGGCCAGCGCGCAGGCGGTCGACGAAGAAGCCCACGGCCGACAGGGCCGCCACGGCCACGATCAGCGCGACGAGGAGGAAACGCAGTTGCCCGGCGCGCCAGTCGCGCCCGGTCATTTTGAGGGAGAGGCGCAGCATGGGCGGCGGGTCTTTATGCAAGAGTCAGTTATTGCGCCGCGCCGTGGGCGGCGGCGTGCTGCGCGAAATACGCATCGACGGTGGCAAGAAACGCGTCTTTCTGCGCCTGCGGCAGGAAGGCGGCGATGAAACCGTTGCGCGCCAGGCGCTGCGCGTGGGCCAGGCCCAGCGGCAAGGCGTCGAAGATGGCGTCGAAGTTGTCGTTCATGTAGCCGCCGAAATAGGCGGGATCGTCGGAGTTCACCGTCACCAGCAGGCCCGCGTCGAGCAGTTGCACCAGGTTATGGTCCTGCATCTGGTCGAACACGCGCAGCTTGGTGTTCGACAGGGGGCAGACGGTGAGCGCGATCTGTTCGCGCGCCAAACGGGCCGTCAGGTCCGCGTCTTCCAGGCAACGCACGCCATGGTCGATGCGTTCGACTTTTAAATCGTCGAGCGCCGTGCGGATGTAGGCCGGCGGGCCTTCCTCGCCCGCGTGGGCCACCAGGTGCAGGCCCAGCTCGCGGCAGCGGGCAAACACGCGCGAGAATTTCTCGGGCGGGTTGCCCACTTCCGACGAGTCGAGGCCGATGCCGATGAACTTGTCGCGGTGCGGCAGCGCGTCTTCCAGCGTCTCGAACGCCTCTGCCTCGCTCAGGTGGCGCAGGAAGCACAGGATCAGGGCCGCGCTGACGGGGCTGTCCTGGCAGGCGCGGTGGATGCCGTTGATCACGTCGGCGATGGCCACGCCGCGCGCCGTGTGCGTTTGCGGGTCGAAGAAGATTTCCGTGTGCAAAACATTATCGGCTTCGGCGCGCTGCAGGTAGGCTTGCGTCATGTCATAGAAATCCTGCTCTTTCAAGAGCACGCTTGCGCCAGCGTAATAAATGTCGAGAAAAGACTGTAAATCTGTAAAAGCATAGGCGCTGCGCAAGTGTTCCACAGATTCATAGCCCAGAGGCACGCCATTACGCTCTGCCAGTGCGAAAATCAGTTCTGGCTCCAGCGAGCCTTCGATATGGATATGCAGTTCGGCTTTCGGCATGCCGCGGACGATCGCGCGCAATTGGGGGGGCATCATGGGGTTTCCTTCAACGGTGACGATAAAAATGCTGGCAGGCCCGCGCCAGGCGCGGCGCAAGGGCAACGCGCCGTGGCGGCCGCCATCAGACATGCAGGCATCTTAGCGCAAGATGGACGGCGCCACCGGCGCCGGGCCGCCTGGACGGCATCGGCACGGGCCAGCGAATTGTCGTATGATGATTAGACAGGTAGTGGAAAGTTCCTTTTCAAGCCGAATAAATTTGATGTTTTTTCCAATTAAATCAACAATTTACACACAAGTATTTAAGGATGATGACATATCTTTTGACTTCCTGATCCTTTAGAGCAATAATAAATTTCATGGGGTAATGGTAGGTGCAACAAGCGCTATCAACAGTGAAAAAAAGCCGGCTGGCCACGTCAGCACACGGCATCAAGCGCCAGTTTTTTGGTCCGGGCAATCCGGACTCGCAAAGACAGCCGGGCTTGAAACAACAATAAAAATCGATACGGGTACAGGAAAAGTTCAGACGGCAAGCCCAGGCGAGTGCCAGGCGGGCGGCCATGGTGACTGGCAGTTCAGGTTTACATTAAAGGACATTGACATGACCATTTTTGATAACTATGCAGCACGCTACGAGCGCACCCGCGAAGAGGAAATGTCGCTCACCGAATACCTGGCCCTGTGCAAGAAGGACAAGCTGACCTATGCCAGCGCCCCCGAACGCATGCTGGCCGCCATCGGCGAGCCGCAACTGGTCGACACGCGCAACGATACGCGTTTGTCGCGCATCTTCGCCAACAAGGTCATCAAGATCTACCCCGCCTTCCGCGATTTCTACGGCACCGAGGAAGTCATCGAGCAAGTCGTCTCGTATTTCCGCCACGCCGCGCAAGGCCTGGAAGAACGCAAGCAGATCCTGTATCTGCTGGGGCCTGTCGGCGGCGGCAAGTCGTCGATCGCGGAAAAGCTCAAGTCGCTGATGGAACATGTGCCTTTCTATTGCCTGAAGGGCTCGCCCGTCAACGAATCGCCGCTGGGCCTGTTCAACGAGGAAGAGGACGGCACCATCCTGGAAGAGGATTACGGCATCCCGCGCCGCTACCTGCGCAACATCCCCAGCCCCTGGGCCGTCAAGCGCCTGCATGAATACAATGGCGACATCAACCAGTTCCGCGTCGTCAAGCGCTACCCGTCCGTGCTGAAACAGATCGCCATCTCGAAAACGGAGCCGGGCGACGAAAACAACCAGGATATTTCCTCGCTGGTGGGCAAGGTCGACATCCGCAAGCTGGAAGACTACGCGCAGGACGACCCGGATGCCTACAGCTATTCGGGCGGCCTGTGCCTGGCCAACCAGGGCCTGATGGAATTCGTGGAAATGTTCAAGGCGCCCATCAAGGTGCTGCATCCGCTGCTGACGGCCACGCAGGAAGGCAATTACAAGGGCACGGAAGGCTTCGGCGCCATCCCGTTCGACGGCATCATCCTGGCCCACTCGAACGAGTCGGAATGGAAGACCTTCAAGAACAACCGCAACAACGAGGCGTTTCTTGACCGTATCTATATAGTCAAGGTGCCGTACTGCCTGCGCGTGTCCGACGAAATCAAGATCTACGACAAGCTGGTGGCCAATTCCTCGCTGGTGAAGGCCCCGTGCGCGCCCGGCACCCTGCGCATGATGGCGCAGTTCGCCATCCTGTCGCGCCTGAAAGACCCGGAAAACTCCAGCATTTTCTCGAAGATGCTCGTCTACGATGGCGAAAACCTCAAGGATACGGACCCGAAAGCCAAGTCCATGCACGAATACGTCGATTACGCGGGCGTGGACGAGGGCATGAACGGGCTGTCGACGCGCTTTGCCTTCAAGATCCTGTCAAAAGTGTTCAACTTTGACAATTCCGAAGTGGCTGCCAATCCCGTGCACTTATTATATGTACTGGAACAGCAGGTCGAGCGCGAACAGTTCGCGCCGGAACTCGAGCAGCGCTACTTCTCCTATATTAAAGAGCACCTGGCGCAGCGCTACGTGGAATTCATCGGCAAGGAAATCCAGACGGCTTACCTGGAAAGCTATTCCGAATACGGCCAGAACATTTTCGACCGCTACGTGACGTTCGCCGATTTCTGGATACAGGACCAGGAATACCGCGATCCGGACACGGGCGAAAGCTTTGATCGCGAATCGCTGAACAATGAGCTGGAAAAGATCGAGAAGCCGGCGGGCATTTCCAATCCGAAGGATTTCCGCAACGAAATCGTCAACTTCGGACTGCGCGCCCGGGCGTCGAACGGCGGCAAGAATCCCGCCTGGACCAGCTACGAGAAGTTCCGTACCGTGATCGAAAAGAAAATGTTCTCGAATACGGAGGAATTGCTGCCGGTGATTTCCTTCAATGCCAAGGCCAGCGCCGACGATGCCAACAAGCACGCCGACTTCGTCGCCCGCATGGTGGAAAAAGGCTATACGGCCAAGCAGGTACGCCTGTTATGCGAATGGTACTTGCGCGTACGCAAGTCATCCTAGCGCGGACAGCGGGCGCGCCCCGCCCGGAGACGGGCGGGGCGCGCAAGACGAGAAGCAAGGAGGCACCCTTTGACATACCTCATCGACAGGCGCTTGCAAAGCAAGAATAAATCCGCCGTCAACCGCGAGCGTTTCCTGCGGCGTTACAAGGGCCAGATCAAGGATGCCGTGGGGCGCGCCATCAAGGGGCGCTCGATCACGGACGTCGAGAATGGCGAGAAAGTCAGCATCCCCGTCAAGGACGTGGGCGAACCGTCGTTCGGCCACGCCCACGGCGGCGTGTGG
This sequence comes from Janthinobacterium sp. GW821-FHT03A03, assembly GCF_059421435.1. Lineage (NCBI taxonomy): Bacteria > Pseudomonadati > Pseudomonadota > Betaproteobacteria > Burkholderiales > Oxalobacteraceae > Janthinobacterium > Janthinobacterium sp. GW821-FHT03A03. Next base: position 431,025 of record NZ_JBWKUZ010000001.1, read on the forward strand.
GAAGTGGTCAATCCCGGCAACAAGGAATACCTGAAAGGCGACCAGATCGCGCGGCCGAAAGGCGGCGGTGGCAGCGGACGGGGCAAGGCGGGCAACAGCGACGAGACGACGGAAGACGATTTCATCTTTGAATTGTCACGCGAAGAATTCATGAATTATTTCTTCGAAGACCTGGAATTGCCGCACATGGTGAAAACCCAGCTGACGGCCACCACGGAATTCAAGAACCAGCGCGCCGGCTACAATATGTCGGGCACGCCGTCGAACATCCATGTGCTGCGCTCCCTGCGCGGCGCGCTGGGGCGGCGCATCGCCGTCGGCGGCGGCGCCCGCAAGCAGCTGGCGCAGGCCGAGCAAGACCTGGCCGCCCTGCTGCTCGACGGCGCGCCCGAGGACGACGTGCTGGTGCAGGAATTGCGCCGCCTGATCCACCACATCCACACGCGCCTGCTGGCCATCCCCTTCATCGACCCGTTCGACTTGCGCTACAGCAACCGCATCAAGGTGCCCAAGCCCATGACGCAGGCCGTGATGTTCTGCATCATGGACGTCTCCGGTTCCATGGACGAATCGCGCAAGGACACGGCCAAGCGCTTCTTCATCCTGCTGTATCTGTTCCTCAAGCGCGCCTACGACAAGATCGAGGTGGTGTTCATCCGCCACCATACGGCGGCGGCGGAAGTCAACGAGCATGATTTCTTCAATTCGCGCGAATCGGGCGGCACCGTCGTGTCGTCCGCCTTGCACTTGCTCAATACTATTATTGACGAACGCTATGGCGCCGGGCAGTGGAACAGCTATGTGGCGCAGGCGTCCGACGGCGACAACTGGGACAACGACTCCGTGCTGTGCCGCCAGCTCTTAATTAATACCATCATGCCCAAGGTGCAGTACTACACCTATGTCGAGATCACGGACGGCCCGCAGCAAAACCTGTGGGAGCAATACGCGGGCGTGCTCGACCATCACGCCCATTTCGCCATGCAAAAGATCGTCACGCCGGCCGATATCTACCCGGTCTTCCGCGAACTGTTCAAGAAACAGGTGAAATAATGAGTGCAGCCTTTGACCGCGCCAGCAATACTCCGGGCGAACCGTTCGTGCGCCTGCGCCACCCGAACGCCCTGCCCGAGCAGTCGGAATGGACGTTCGAGCTGATCGAGCAAATCCACGAAGAAATCCGCCGCGTGGCGAAACAGTTCGGCCTCGACACCTATCCGAACCAGCTGGAAATCATCACGGCCGAGCAGATGATGGATGCCTACACCTCCGTCGGCATGCCCGTCTCCTACAACCACTGGTCTTTTGGCAAGCATTTTCTGTCCACCGAGAAAAGCTACAAGCGGGGCCAGATGGGCCTGGCCTACGAGATCGTCATCAACTCGAACCCCTGCATCGCCTATTTAATGGAGGAAAACAGCCTGACCATGCAGTCGCTGGTGATCGCGCACGCGGCCTACGGCCACAATTCCTTCTTCAAGGGCAACTATCTGTTCCGCGCCTGGACGGATGCGGACGCCATTATCGACTACATGGTGTTTGCCAAGAACTACATCAGCGAATGCGAACAGCGCCACGGCGTCGACGCCGTGGAATTGCTGCTCGACTCTTGCCACGCCATCCAGAACTATGGCGTGGACCGCTACAAGCGGCCGGCGAAGTTGTCGATGGCCAAGGAATATGCGCGCCAGAAAGAGCGCGAAGAATATGTGCAGTCGCAGATCAACCAGCTGTGGCGCACCCTGCCCCGGCGCGACGACGACGAGGACGAGGGCGAGCAGCGCAAGGCCGCGCCCCGCTTTCCGCCCGAACCCGAGGAAAACCTGCTGTACTTCATCGAGAAGTACGCGCCGCTGCTGGAACCGTGGCAGCGCGAGATGGTGCGCATCGTGCGCAAGATTTCGCAGTATTTCTATCCGCAGCGGCAAACCCAGGTCATGAACGAGGGCTGGGCCACGTTCTGGCACTACACGATCCTGAACCAGCTCTACGACGAAGGCGTGGTGGGCGACGGCTTCATGATGGAGTTTCTGAAAAGCCATACCAACGTCGTCTACCAGCCGCCCATCGACAGCCCGTACTACAGCGGCATCAATCCGTATGCACTGGGGTTTGCCATGATGAGCGACATCCGCCGCATCTGCGAACACCCGACCGACGAAGACCGCGCCTGGTTTCCCGACATGGCCGGCAGCGACTGGCGCAAGAGCCTGGACTTTGCCATGCGCAATTTCAAGGATGAAAGCTTCATCGCCCAGTACCTGTCGCCCCGGCTGATCCGCGAATTCCACTTCTTTGCCGTGCTCGACGACGACAAGAATGAAAAACTGGCCATTTCCGCCATCCACGACGACGCCGGCTACCGCTACGTGCGCCAGCAGCTGGCCGAGCAGTACAACCTGGGCAACCGCGAGCCGAACATCCAGGTATGGTCCGTCAACACGCGCGACGACCGGGCGCTGACCCTGCGCCACACGCAGTTCCAGCGCCGCCCGCTGAACCAGCAGGCGACGGAAGTACTCAAGCACGTGGCCCGCCTGTGGGGCTTCGACGTGCACCTCGACACGGTCGATCCGCAGGGCGTCGTGCTGGGCACGCTCAATTGCCGCCGGGAAAAACGCAACCGGCGCGACGACCCCGTCGTACGCACCTAGGGCCGGTCGCGGCGAACGGCCTTGCCTGCCGGAATGGCCTCAAAAAATGAACTTCCTGGCAAGAATTTTGGCAAGAACATAAGCGCGCGCTATGCCGGCATCACAATTCAGTATGGCTGAGCGGCCTCGAAAGGGACGCCGGAGCCGTCTTTTTTGACCTGTGCAAAGTTCTTTCCGCACCTGTTTGGTGCGAACGAAAGGCTAAGTGGTCTGGTTCCGAGGCAAAACATTTCCAAAAGGAAAGATTTTCATCCAAATTTAGCAGTTTCCATATTGGATATCACGAAATATAATTCCGCCAGATCGGCACATCGGAGAACTTAGCAGTGGTAGCCCAAAACGGCTGTAAAAAACCGATAAGACCGCCTTTTTTTCTGTCCGAAAGCGTGCAAAGATGACATAAGCAAGTACGTTTTCAGGGCGCAAAAGCGCCAAAAATTTAACCGGTTTTAGGCGTTAAAAATCTGTGTAAAATAAAGAATTCGTATGTATAATTCGGCGACGTCCCGGATACGGCTGGAGCTTTGTGTCGTCATTTTGGGGTTCAGTTGCAAGACAAGAGATGGTATTTGGAGAAAGCAGGCATGAATTTTTCGAACGAGAAAAGTCCCAAGAACTACACAGGCATCACTATCGTTGTCCTGCTGCACGTTCTCGCGGCTTACGGGATCGTGACGGGCTTGGGCAAGCGGTTGGTCACCAAAATGATGGAACCGGTTGAAACCAAGATTATCGAGGAAGTCAAACCGCCTCCACCGAAGGATCTTCCACCGCCACCACCGCCGCCAGAAATGAAGGCACCACCGCCGCCATTCATTCCGCCAGTCGAGGTGAACGTGCAGCAGCCGCCACCACAACAGAACGTGATTGCAAATACGACTGCTGTGAAGCCAGCCACGAATGTATTGGCACCGCCATCGCCGCCTGCACAGCCTGCGCCAACTCCTGGACCAGCCAAATCGGTGCGTACGCCGGCCGTGGTTGACTTCAGTGTCTGCGAAAAGCCGGCTTATCCAAAGTCGTCGCAGCGCAATGAGGAAACCGGTGTGGTGACACTGTCCTTCCTGATCGGTGTGGATGGCAAGGTCGCTGATTCGAAGATCGTGAAGTCAAGCGGCTTCAGAGACCTGGACAAAGCTGCGGTGCAAGGCATCAGCCGCTGCACATTTAAGCCGGCAACAGTCGACGGCAAGCCGGAACAAGGCTGGCAGCAAATGCAATACGTTTGGTCGCTGGATTAAAACCCGAGACAGTTATCCCCTGTCTCACACCATGATTTCGTTGTCATTACGTTCAGCGATCTGTTATTTTTAATTTTGGAGGAAGCATGTTTAAGAATACCCGTTTGTCCGCATTTTTTGCCGCGGTTCTGTTGTCCGTCACCGCTACTACCGCCCTGGTAGCAGCACCAGCTTTCGCTGACGCGCCAGCATCGGCAGCCGCTTCGGCTCCAGCGGCAGACGCTGCACCGGCAGCACCAGCTGCTGATGCCGCAGCAACTCCAGCAGCAGACGCAGCCGCTCCAGCCGCTGACGCAGCCGCGCCAGCCAAAACCGAAGAAGTGCACAACCCGTTCGGCCTGCAAGCAGTGTGGGACGGCGGCTTCGTGCCACGCGCCACCCTGATCATCCTGGCCATCATGTCGATCGGCAGCTGGTACATCATCATCACCAAGCTGATGGATCAAATGAAGATCTTCAAGCAAGCCAAAGAAACGGCTGCCAAATTCTGGAAAGCGCCTTCGATCGCTGCCGGCTCGGCAACCCTGACCGAAGGCTCGCCATTCCGCTTCATCGCTGAATCGGGCACCAAGGCAACGGCTCACCATGACGGCGCCCTGCTGGAACAAATCGACCTGTCGACCTGGGTGACGATGTCGATCCAGCGCGCTTCGGACAAAGTCCAATCGCGTCTGCAAGATGGCCTGTCGTTCCTGGCAACCGTTGGTTCGACCGCACCGTTTATCGGTCTGTTCGGTACCGTTTGGGGTATTTATGGCGCGCTGACCAACATCGGCATGACCGGTAACGCTTCGATCGATAAAGTTGCAGGTCCAGTTGGTGAAGCACTGATCATGACCGCTTTCGGTCTGCTGGTCGCCGTTCCTGCCGTTCTGGGTTACAACTGGCTGGTGCGTCGCAACAAAACCGCAATGGAAGACGTACGCTCGTTCAGCGCCGACGTTCACTCGGTACTGATCTCCGGCGCCATGTCGACCAGCGAAGCTGGCCGTGCTGCCGGCGCTAAAAAGATCGGATAAGAATCATGTCGATGTCCGTCGGCTCCGACAGCGGAGATGAAGATCAAGTAATGTCAGAAATCAACACGACGCCGCTCGTCGACATCATGTTGGTTTTGCTGATCATTTTCTTGATCACCAGTCCGGTTGTCCTCAAATTGCAGAAAATCGATCTGCCGATCGAGGCCAACCAAGCCCTTCAAAGCAAGCCAGAAAACGTCAACATCGTTGTCAACAAGGATGGCGAGATCTATCTGGGCCAGAAGAAACTGAAAGATACGAACGAACTGTTCGATTATCTGAAAGTTGAAGCAGTGAAAGTACCGCAGCCGGAAGTACACGTTCGTGGCGACCAAGAAACACGCTACGAATCGATCGGCCGGGTTATTTACACGACCCAACGCGCCGGAATCCAGAAGGTCGGCTTCATCACCGAACCACCTGACAAGGGCTGATAGCGGCTGACAGCGGCGTCCCGGCAACAAGGGACGCCACTGCCGGAAGCTTGCCGGGCGGCAGTCTCGCCCGGCGCTTCGTTGGACTTCTTAAAGGAAATACTATGAGTATGAATGTCGGTTCGGGCAGTTCGCCAAACGCGGATCCGGAACCAATGATGGAACTGAACATGACGCCCCTCATCGACGTGATGCTGGTGCTGATTATCATGTTGATCATCACGATTCCTAAGCAAAACCACTCGGTGAACCTGAACATGCCGGTCGGCACCCCGCCGCCACCGACAACGGAACCAGTGGTCGTCACGATCGATGTCGATTTTGACGGCACCATCTTGTGGGACAATCAGGTCGTTCCTGACCGTGCCTCGCTGGAAGCCAAGCTGAGCAACATCGCCGCGCAAGCGGACCAGCCGGAAGTGCATCTGCGCCCCAACAAGCTGGTGGAATACAAAGTCGTCGCCGGTGTGATGGCGTCGGCCCAGCGTCTGGGCGTGACCAAAATCGGTCTGGTCGGCAACGAGCAATTCCAGTAAGCTGCAGCAATCAGGTTCTCTTTACATCCGAATAGGCAGGACTTCCTGCCTATTCGCTTTTTACTGAAAGACTTTCTCATGTCCAAGTTTCGTCTCGCTCATCTCGGCCTCGTCATGGCCGCTATCGGTTTTACCGCAGCAACTCCTGTAATCGGCCTGGGCTCGCTGGCATACGCCGCCGACACCGTGCGCGCCGAAGTGGGCAAGCCACTGCAAGAAGCGCAAAAACTCGCTAGCAGCGGCAAAAACAAGGAAGCGCTGGCCAAGCTGCGCGAAGCTGACAGCGTTGGCGGCAAGACCGCCTTTGAGAGCTACCAGATCGAACGCGTGCGCGCTTCGGCCGCCGCCGCAGCCGGCGACAACCCGACCGCCATCAAGGCCTTTGAAGCCGTCATCAATTCCGGCCGCCTGGGCGCCGCCGAAGCCCCCAAATTCACGCAAGCCCTGGCCGGCATGTACTACCGCGCCAAGGACTGGCCTAACGCCATCACCTGGATCAACCGCTCGCTGAAAGACCGCGAAGATCCACAGATGCGCGAACTGCTGATCCAGACCTACTACGTCAGCGGCAACTATGCAGCGGCGGCGAAAGAGCTGCAATCGCGCGGCGGCAACTCGGAAAGCAGCCTGCAGATGCTGGCCAACATCCAGTTGAAGCAGAATGACAAGGCCGGCTACGTGGCCACGCTGGAAAAACTGGCAGGCAACTATCCAAAGACCAGCTACTGGGCCGACCTGCTGAACCGCGTTTCGGGCAAGCCAGGCTTCTCGCAACGCCTGGGCCTGGATGTCCAGCGCCTGCGCCTGGCCAACGGCCTGTTCACCAAGCCCTCCGAATACATGGAAATCAGCCAGCTGGCATTGCAAGCGGGCAATCCAGGCGAAGCGCTGAAAATCATCGACCAGGGTTACAAAAAAGGCATTCTGGGTACGGGCGCCGATGCGGCCCGCCACCAGCGCCTGAAAGACCTGGCCCTGAAGACGCAAGCTGACCTGAAGGCCAACGCCGCCAAGTCGGAAGCCGAGTACATCAAGAACAAGGACGCCGACAGCTTGAGCAAGCTGGGCTTCGCCCTGGTTTCCGATGGCCAGGCCGACAAGGGCCTGGACCTGATGAACCAGGCCGTGAAGATGGGCAGCGCCAAGTACCAGGAAGAAGCACAATTGCACTTGGGCATCGCTTACGGCGTGGCTGGCAAGAAATCCAATGCCCAAAACGCCCTGAAAGCCGTCAAAGGCACGGATGGCGCAGCTGACCTGGCCCGCTACTGGTCGCTGATGCTGAAATAAGCCGGCATCAACCGAGGCTGCTGCGCGGCGCGCCTTGCCGCCTGCGCACCTCACCGGCTCGGCCCCCCGTATGCAAGTACGAGGGCGCTTCCGGGCCACAAATCACCGCCGCTCGCTACGCTGTTGTGCGATGTTGGTAGTGTTGCAATATGTCAAAAAGCGTTGCCCGCCCTGTGCCGGCAACGCTTTTTGTCCATTTCAGGGGGAAATTACCGCTCTGGCCGCCCTTGCGGCTGTGCATCCCTGAAACAGTCCGTATAATCTCCCATTTGGCACAGTTTTTCATCAGATTCCTATGAAGGTATTCCGCGGACTTCCCAATGCCCAGGCTCGAGCGCCCTGCGCTCTGACCATCGGCAATTTTGACGGTGTCCACATCGGCCATCAGGCCCTGCTGGCGCGCGTGCGCGAAGCTGCCACCGAACTCGGCATTGAAGCGGCCGTGATGACGTTCGAACCGCACCCGCGCGAATTCTTCGCCCAGCGCGCGGGCGACCTGTCGAAGGCGCCGCAGCGCATCGCCAACCTGCGCGACAAGCTGCAATCGCTGGACGACGCCGGTATCGACCGGGTCGTCGTCGAGCACTTCAGCGCCCAGTTCGCCGCCCTGACGCCGCAGGAATTCACGGAAAAAGTCCTCGTTGACGGCTTGCACGTGAAATGGCTGATGGTCGGCGACGACTTCTGCTATGGCGCCCGGCGCGCCGGCGACGTGGCCATGCTGCAGGAGGCGGGCCGCCAATATGGTTTCCACGTAGAAACTTTGGCGACGGTCATGAATGGCAGCACGCGCATTTCCTCGTCCGCCGTGCGCCTGGCCCTGGCCGCCGGCGACTTCCCGCTGGCGCAGCAGCTGCTGGGCCATCCCTACGCCATTTCCGGCCATGTGATCCACGGCCAGAAGCTGGGCCGCACCCTGGGTTTTCCCACCCTGAACCTGCGCGTGGCGCACCGCCCCGCCCTGTCCGGCGTCTTCATCGTGCAAGTGCACGGCCTGGGACCGCTGCCGCTGCCCGCCGTGGCCAGCCTCGGCGTGCGCCCCACCGTCGACGACAGCGGCCGCGTCTTGCTGGAAGTGCATCTGTTTGATTTCGCGCAATCGTGCTACGGCAAGCTGGTGCGCGTGGAATTCCTGCAAAAGCTGCGCGACGAAGAGAAATACGACGATTTGCCCACCCTGACGGCCGCCATCGAGCGCGACTCAAACCAGGCCCGCGCCTGGTTCGAGCAGCGCAGCGGCGCCATCACGGCCACCGACCGAATTTGATCCCGGCCAACTCCGCCGCCTGGCGGCGCCTGCCGCCGCAAACCATTCAATATCATTAAAGAAGACTATGTCCGATCAAAACAAGCCAGCCACGCCCAAGCAGAACAAGAAGCCTGAAAGCAAATACCCGGTCAACATGACGGAAACCCCATTCCCGATGCGCGGCGACATGGCCAAGCGCGAGCCGCAATGGGTACAGCAATGGCAAGACAAGAAGATTTACGAGCGCGTGCGCAAGGCTGCCGCCGGCCGGCCGAAATTCATCCTGCACGACGGCCCGCCGTACGCGAACGGCGACATTCACCTGGGCCACGCCGTCAACAAGATCCTGAAAGACATGGTCGTCAAGTCGCGCTCGCTGGCCGGCTTCGACGCGCCGTATGTGCCAGGCTGGGATTGCCACGGCATGCCGATCGAGATCCAGATCGAAAAACTGCACGGCAAGAACCTGCCGACGGCCGAAGTGCTGGAAAAGGCCCGCGCCTACGCCAACGTGCAGGTCGAGCGCCAGAAGAAGGATTTCATCCGCCTGGGCGTGCTGGGCGAGTGGGACAACCCCTACCTGACCATGGCGCACGGCAATGAAGCGGACGAATTGCGCGCGCTGGGCAAGCTGCTGGAAAAAGGCTATGTCTACCGCGGCCTGAAACCGGTCAACTGGTGCTTCGACTGCCAGTCGGCGCTGGCCGAGGCGGAAGTGGAATACGCGGAAAAGCGCGATCCCGCCATCGACGTCGGGTTCAAATTCAAAGAATTTGAACGAATCGCGCAAGCCTTCGGCCTGCCTGCACTGCCGACCGATAACGGCTTCATCGTCATCTGGACCACCACGCCGTGGACCATCCCGTCGAACCAGGCGCTCAACGTGCACCCGGAAGTGAAATATTCGCTGGTGAAGACCGAGCGCGACGGCCAGCCATTGCTGCTGATCCTGGCACAAGACCTGGTCGTGGCCAGCCTGGCGCGCTTCAAGCTCGATGGCACGACGATCGCCACCTGCGACGGCGCGGCCCTGGCCGGCATCAGCTTCCGCCACCCGCTGCACGCGTCCGACGCCTTCTATGACCGCCTGTCGCCGCTGTACCTGGCCGAATACGTGACCACGGAAAGCGGCACGGGCGTGGTGCACTCGGCGCCCGCCTACGGCCTGGACGACTTTATCTCGTGCAAGGCGCACGGCATGAAGGACGACGACTTCATCAAGCCCGTCATGGGCGACGGCAAATTCGCCTCGACCCTGCCCCTGTTCGGCGGCATGAGCATCTGGGAAGCGTCGAAACCGATCTGCAATGCCCTGAAAGAAGCAGGCGCCTTGTTCGAAGTCAAGATGTTCGACCACAGTTACATGCATTGCTGGCGTCATAAGACGCCGATCATCTACCGCGCCACGTCGCAGTGGTTCGCCGGCATGGACGTGACGCCGAAGGACGGCGGCGCGACCCTGCGCGAGACGGCCTTGCAAGGCATCGCCGACACCGAGTTCTTCCCGGACTGGGGCCAGGCGCGCCTGCACGGCATGATTGCCAACCGTCCCGACTGGACCCTGTCGCGCCAGCGCCAGTGGGGCGTGCCGATGGCCTTCATCGTGCACAAGGAAACAGGCGACCTGCATCCGCGCACGCCGGAACTGCTGGAGCAGGTGGCCAAGCTGATCGAAAAGGACGGCATCGAGGCATGGCAGGCGCTGGACTTGCGGGACCTGATCGGCGACGAAGCGGCCATCTACGCCAAGAACAAGGATACCCTGGACGTGTGGTTCGATTCCGGCGCCACGCACCAGACGGTGCTGGGCGGCCCGCAGGCCCACGGTTCGCACTCGACGCAGCTGCAATTCCCGGCCGACCTGTACCTGGAAGGCTCGGACCAGCACCGCGGCTGGTTCCACTCGTCCCTGCTCGTGTCGTCGATGCTGAACGGCCGTCCGCCGTACAAGGCGCTGCTGACGCACGGCTTCACGGTCGACGGCGAAGGCAAGAAGATGTCCAAGTCGCTGGGCAACACGCTGGCGCCGCAAAAGATCTCGGACACCCTGGGCGCGGACATCCTGCGCCTGTGGATCGCCTCGACCGATTACACGGGCGAGCTGTCGATCTCCGATGAAATCCTCAAACGCGTGACGGAATCGTACCGCCGCATCCGCAACACCCTGCGCTTCCTGCTGGCGAACACCTCGGACTTCAATCCGGCCACGGACGCCGTGCCGGTGGCGGAAATGTTCGAAATCGACCGCTATGCGCTGGCCAACATGGCCTCGCTGCAGCAGCAGATCGAGAACAATTACGCGCGCTACGAATTCCACCCCGTCGTGTCGAAGCTGCAGACCTACTGCTCGGAAGACCTGGGCGGCTTCTACCTGGACATCCTGAAGGACCGTCTGTACACCTCGGGCTTGACGTCGCACGCGCGCCGTTCGGCGCAGACGGCCCTGTGGCACATCACGCAAAGCCTGCTGCGCCTGATGGCCCCGGCCTTGTCGTTCACTGCCGAAGAGGCCTGGGCAGTGTTCGCCGGCGCGGAAGCGTATGCCGCCAGCGATGAAACCATCTTCACGCAAACCTGGTGGCAGCTGCCGGAAGTTTCGGGCGCGGCCGAGCTGCTGGAAAAATACACGGCCCTGCGCGCCGTGCGCACGGACGTCACGAAGCAGCTGGAAGACTTGCGCACCTCGGGCGCCATCGGTTCCTCGCTGCAGGCGGAGCTGACGATCAAGGCCGCGCCGATGAAATACAAGCTGTTGACCACCCTGGGCGACGACTTGAAATTCGTCTTCATCACCTCGCAGGCAACCGTGGCCGAAGTCGCCGACGAAGCGGCAGAGGAAGTGCTCGTGGCCGCGTCGACGGCGCCGAAGTGCGAGCGCTGCTGGCACTACCGCGCCGACGTGGGCACGGACGCCGCCCATGCCACCCTGTGCGGCCGCTGCGTCAGCAACCTGTTTGGAAAGGGCGAAGTTCGCCGTTTCGCCTAAACAACGTCGTCAAAATCTACTGCGCGTCGCGATTTGCGGCCTGCGATGCTCGCTGTACTAAAGTACAGCTGCGCGTCTCGGGCCAACGGGGGCGCCGAGCCTCGCTGCCGCTCGCTACGATTTTGCCCGTCGTTGTATGCTATGAGTCCAACCGCCGCCTGCTGCCAGGCGGCGGCTTTATCTTCCCTGGAAAAATATGGCCACTAAAAACCGTTTTTCATCGAAATCGTCCTCTTCATCGTCGCTGGTGCCCTGGCTGGGCATTGCCGCCATCGTCATCCTGTTCGACCAGATCACCAAGATCACGATCCTGAAGACCTTCCGCTATGCGCAGGAGATGGTCATCACCTCGTATTTCAACCTGGTGCTCGCGTACAACAAGGGCGCCGCGTTCAGCTTCCTGTCCGACCAGGGCGGCTGGCAGCGCTATTTCTTCACCGGCATCGCCCTGGCGGCGGCCATCTACATCATTTATTTGCTGAAAAAGCACGCCGGCCAGCGCATGTTCTGCTGGGCCCTGGCGCTGATCCTCGGCGGCGCGCTGGGCAACGCCATCGACCGCCTGGTGTACGGCCACGTGGTCGATTTCCTCGACTTTCACTGGAAGAGCTGGGGCCATTTCCCCGCTTTCAATATCGCCGACAGCGCCATCTGCATCGGCGCGGCCCTGTTCATCATCGATGAACTGCGCCGTGTAAACAAATAGACAAGCAGGAGAACGGCATGGAATTGTCCGGCAAAAAAATTGTCCTGGGACTCTCGGGCGGCGTCGCCTGCTACAAGGCGGCGGAACTGTGCCGCGCGCTGACAAAGGCCGGCGCCTCGGTGCAGGTGGTGATGACGGATGCGGCCAGCCATTTCATCACGGCCGTGACGATGCAGGCGCTGTCCGGCCACCCCGTGCACACCAGCCAGTGGGATGCGCGCATCGACAACAACATGGCGCACATCGATTTGACGCGCCATGCGGACGCCATCCTGATCGCGCCGTGTTCGGCCGACTTCATGCGCAAACTCGCGCACGGCGTGTGCGACGACCTGCTGTCGACCCTGTGCCTGGCCCGCCCGGCCCACCTGCCCCTGCTGGTGGCGCCGGCCATGAACGTGGAAATGTGGCAGAACCCGGCCACGCAGCGCAATGTGCAGCAGCTGCGCGACGACGGCATCCAGATCTTCGGCCCGGCGGCCGGCGAACAGGCGTGCGGCGAAACGGGCCTGGGCCGCATGCTGGAACCGGAGCAGCTCTTGACGGAGCTGATCGCCGCCTTCCAGCCGAAAGTCCTGGCGGGCAAGCGCGTGCTGGTCACGGCCGGTCCCACTTTCGAGGCCATCGACCCTGTGCGCGGCATTACCAATCTGTCCTCGGGCAAGATGGGTTATGCAGTGGCCAGGGCGGCGCGCGAAGCGGGCGCCGAAGTACTGCTCATTTCCGGTCCCACGGCGCTCGAATCGCCGTTCGGCGTGCGCCGCATCAATGTGCAAAGCGCGCAGCAGATGCATGATGCGGTATTGGCCCATGTCGAAGACCAGCATGTCTTCGTCGCCGTCGCCGCCGTGGCCGACTGGCGGGTCGTCAACGCCAGCGAACAAAAGATGAAAAAGCAGGCCGACGGCTCCGTGCCCGAGCTGCTGTTCGCGCAAAATCCCGACATCCTGGCCACCGTGGCGGCGCGCACCAACCTGGCCGGCTATCCGTATTGCGTGGGTTTCGCCGCCGAATCGGAAAACCTCGTGGAATTCGGCTCGGTCAAGCGAGAAAAGAAGGGCATCCCCCTGCTCGTCGGCAATATCGGCCAGAACACCTTTGGCCAGGACGACAACACCATCATCCTCTTCGACGAGGATGGCCATACCGTGCTGCCGCGCGCCTCGAAACTGAACCTGGCGCGCCAGCTGATCTCGGAAATCTCAAAGCGGCTGGCAAAAAACTCGCTCCTCAAGTAACCCTTTATACGCATTAGCTCATTTAGATTCATGAAAAATATCGACATCAAGATCCTCGACGCCCGCATGCAAGAACTGCTGCCGGCCTACGCCACCCCGGGCAGCGCCGGCCTGGACCTGCGCGCCTGCATAGCCGAGTCCATCACCATCGAGGCCGGCCAGACCGTGCTCATTCCCACCGGCCTGGCCATCCACATCGGCGACCCGTCGTATGCGGCCATGATTTTGCCGCGCAGCGGCATGGGCCACAAAAACGGCATCGTTTTGGGGAATCTGGTAGGCTTGATCGATTCCGATTACCAGGGCCAGCTGATGGTATCGACCTGGAACCGGGGCCAGAGCGCATTCACGCTCAATCCCATGGAACGCCTGGCGCAGCTCATCATCGTGCCGGTGCTGCAAGTGGGCTTTAACGTCGTCGAGGAATTCGGCGACAGCGAACGCGGTGTTGGCGGTTTTGGCAGCACCGGCAAACATTAACAGCGACTGACAAACCGCAGCGGGCTCGTGAGTTGTGGCTAAAAGCGGAGCGGTGCGTATGCACAGTGAACGTTTGAGGCCGCGACCGGCGCCGCGCAGCAGGTTTTGTCTGGAGCGACAAGAAGGAATAAGTTTATGCCAGGTTTCCGCCATCTGATCCCAGCCCCAACTTCGCTGCGCCGACTGGCCACGCCCCTCCTACTGGCCGGCGCGGCCATTCTGGCCGGCTGCACCACGCCGGCGACGCATGTCAGCGGCCCGTTCAACGTCGTGCCGGCGCCCGACGCGCCGGCTCTGACGGCGCAGCAAAAGGCGGCGCAGGAAGAACTGGTGAAGATGGTGGCCCTGCAGGACCGCCTGTCGAAAGTCTCGGCGCCCCTGCTGATCAACAATGCGGACCTGTGCAAGACGTATGCGCGCAACCTGCTGGGCTTTACGGCGCAGAACAAGTATTCCTACCCTGGCATCTATGCCGACGCGGCGCAGGCGGCGCTCGGCTATGGCGAGCAGATGCAGGTCTCCGGCGTGCTGCCGGGCAGCGGCGCCGCGCGCGCCGGCCTGCGCAAGGGCGACGGCTTGCTGGCCGCCGAAGGCAAGCCGCTGCCGGCCGGCCCGAAGGCGGAAGGCCCGTTCGGCGCCATCGTCGGACCGCTGGCCTCGAAAAGCGCCAGCCTGAACATGACCATCGCCCGCGACGGCCAGCAGCAGGACCTGAAGATTCCCGTCACGCGCGCCTGCGCCTTCCGCGTCGCCCTGGGCAATGCGGACAATATCAACGCCTATTCGGACGGCGCGCGCATCATGCTCACGCGCGGCATGATCAATGCGGCGCAAAACGACGAAGGCATCGCCTTTGTCACCGCCCGCGAAATGGCGCACAACATCCTCGACCACGCGCGCAGCCAGCGCACGGCCGGTACGGCCGGCGCCATCATCGACAGCCTGGGCGCCGTGCAGCCCGACGTATCGATGCTGACGGGCGCCGCCGGCATCAAGGCCATGCCGCAGGAACTCGACGCGCAAGCCGACGCCCTGGCCATCTACCTGCTGGCGCGCGCCGGCTACAATATCGATAACGCCGCCCGCTTCTGGCAGCGCCTGGCCACGCAAGTGCCGGCGACAGTCGCCAACGGCTACACGGCCCTGCATCCCGGCACCAACTCGCGCATGGCGGCCATCAACCGCGCCGTCATCGACGTGCGCGCCAAGCAGGCGGCCAAGAAACCGCTCAAGCCTTAGCAAAGTGGCGCCTGACAAAACCGTCGCGAGCGGCAGTGATTTGTGGCTAAGAAGCGCAACCGTACTTTAGTACGGGGGCGCCGAGCCGGTGAGCATCGCAGGCCGCAAAGCGCGACGCGCAGCAGGTTTGCTCAGGCGCCCGGGAAGTTCGGGAAGTAGGTGCCCATGATCCAGGTCAGGGCGCCGCAGAACACCACGGCCAGGAACAGGATGACGAGCAGCTTGCCGAACTTGGGAATACCCTCTTCTTGCGTCTTGACTTCATTTGACATGAAAATTCTCCGCAGGGTGGTGGAACAGGTAGTATATCCACAATCTTGAATACTTTTCCATACTTTGCCGCAAACATACGGCATGTAACTCCCGCCCCCCATGGACAGCATCGACCTTGAAGTTCTGAAGACCAGCGCCGCGTGGCTCGCCGCCGGGCACCGCTGCGAACTGGTCACCGTCATCAAGACCTGGGGCTCCAGCCCCCGCCCCGTGGGCGCCACGCTGGCCATCTGCGACGACGGCACGGTGGTCGGCTCCGTCTCCGGCGGCTGCATCGAGGATGATTTGATCGACACCGTGCGCGTGCACGGCATCGTGCGCACGCGGCCCGACATCGTCAGCTACGGCATCAGCGCCGACGAGGCGCACCGCTTCGGCCTGCCCTGCGGCGGCACCATCGAACTGGCCATCGAGCCGCTGCATGCGGGCAGCCGCGTGGCAGAACTGCTGGCGCGCCTGGAAGCGCACGAACTGGTCGAACGCCGGCTCGACCTGGGCACGGGCGCCGTCACCCTGCAAACGGCCGCGCCGGGCGCCGTGCTGGCCCTGGAAAATGGCGTGCTCACCACGCAGCACGGCCCGCGCTGGCGATTGCTGATCATCGGCGCCAGCCAGCTGTCGCGCTTCGTGGCGCAAATCGCCATGGCCATGGATTACCACGTCATCGTCTGCGACCCGCGCGAAGAATACCGGGGCGGCTGGAACGTGCCCGGCGTGCCCCTGCTGCACGCCATGCCGGACGATCTCGTGCTCGATTTGAAGCTCGACAGCCGCAGCGCCGTCGTCGCCCTCACGCACGACCCAAAGCTCGACGACCTGGCCCTGATGGAAGCACTCAAATCCCCCGCGTTTTATGTCGGCGCCATCGGTTCGCGCGCCAACAACGCCAAGCGCCGCGAGCGGCTGCTGCAGTTCGGCGTCAGCGCGGACCAGCTGGCGCGCCTGCACGGCCCCATCGGCCTGTACATCGGCAGCAAGACGCCGGCCGAAATCGCCATTTCCATCCTGGCCGAGCTGACGGCCGTGAAAAATGGCGTGCCCGACGCCCTGCAGATCCAGCACGCGGCCGCCCTGACGCCGCCCAACCCTGGCCTCTGCGTGCGCTGACGCCTGAAAAGCAAGAAACAAGATGCGCCAGCGGCGCGCCCCTGCTACCTTCCCTGATTTTGGCCACCATGAACCTGCTGCACTGGACCCTCCCCCTGCCCGCCGGCTACCGCCGCGACGACGTGATCGCCTTCCACAGCCGCGACGGGGAAGCCGTGGCCGAACAAGTCACCGCTACGGGACTGCGCAAGGGCATCCTGCTTGACGGCGTGCCCGTGGTGCTGGACGTGGCCTTCACGGACGCTGCGGCCGTCTGCCGCGCCGAGATCGACGGCAGCGCCAGTGACGATCTGCAAACGGCGCTGCACGGCGCGCTGCTCAACATCCTCGGCCTGCGCATCGACCCGCAGCCGTTTGCCCGGCTGGCTGCAGGCGATCCGCTGCTGGCGCCTTTGATCCGCATCAATCCGGGCTTGCGCATCGTGCAATCGGCCAGCCCCTTCGAGGCGCTGACGTGGGCCATCATCGGCCAGCAGATCAACCTGCCGTTCGCCATCGCCCTGCGCCGCACGTTTATTTTGCAGGCGGGGCGCCGGCACGGCAGCGGCTTGTGGTGCTACCCGGAGGCGCGCGACGTGGCGCGGCTGTCCGTCGAGGATTTGACCAGCCGCAAATTCTCGCGCGCCAAGGCGGAAACCGTGCTGCGCCTGGCCCGCCTCGTCGACGAGGGAAAATTGTCGCTGGAGCTGCCTTCCTCCGGCGACGTGGCGGCCATTTCGCAGGCGCTGCTGGCCGTGAAGGGCATCGGCCCGTGGACCGTCAATTACGCGCTGCTGCGCGGCTACGGCTACGCCGACTGCTCGCTGCACGGCGACGTGGCCATCCGCGCCGCCCTGCAAAAGCTGCTCGGCGAAGAGAGCAAGCCGGACATGGCGCGCACGGAACAGTGGCTGCGCCAGTACGCGCCGCACCGCACCATGGCGGCCGCCCACCTGTGGGCCAGCCTGCATGCGCCGGCAAAAAATATGTCAAACGAGCGGGAATAAACGGTGGGCGGCATGCGTCCATCCCTTGCAAGCCCACCACACCTCAAGGAGACCATCATGCGCTTTACCACTATCGCCACCCTCGCCGCCCTGTTGTCCGCCCCCCTGGCTTTCGCCGCCGACGTCATGCCCGCCAACGGCATGCTGGTCAACGCCAGCGGCATGACCGTGTATGTGTTCGACAAGGATGTCGCCGACAGCGGCAAGAGCGCCTGCAGCGGCGGCTGCCTGGTCGCCTGGCCCGCCGTCATCGCCACCGAAGCGGCGCCCGCCGCCCCGTATGGCAGCATCAAGCGCGAAGACAACGGCGCCATGCAGCTGACCTACAAGGGCAAGCCCCTGTACCTGTACAAGGAAGACAAGAAGCCGGGCGACGTGGCCGGCGACAATTTCAAGAACGTCTGGCACGTCGCCAAGCCTTAAGCATCGCGCCGCGCCGCCACGATGACCACGCCAGAGGACAGCCGCCAGCTGCAAGCCTGCCTGCCGGGCCTGCGCCGCTATGCGCGCGCGCTGGCCGGGCCCCTGCACGCGGACGACCTGGTGCAGGACACCGTGGAGCGGGCCTGGCGCAAGCTCGATCAGTGGCAGCGCGGCGGCGAGATGCGGCCCTGGCTGTTTTCCATCATGCATAACCTGCACGTGGACCAATTGCGCCGCCCCGGCCTGCCCCTGCTGGAGCTCGACGACGACACCGTGCTGCCCGCGCCGGAGCGCGCGCCGGGGCAAGCCATCGCCATCGGCGAAATGGATGCGGCATTGGCCCGCTTGCCGCTGGCGCAGCGCGAAGTGATATTGCTCGTCGCGCTGGAACAGATGCCGTACGAGCAGGTGGCTGCCACCCTGGGCATCCCCGTCGGCACCGTCATGTCGCGTTTGTCGCGCGGGCGGGACAAACTGCGCGCGCTGCTCGACGGCCGCCCCGCCGGCGACGGAGGCGCGCCCACCCTGAAAGTCGTGAAATGACAAGGCAAGCCATCAGCGAAGCGCAATTGCACGCCCTGGCCGACGGCGTCCTGCCCGAGGAACAGCGCGCGGCCGTCGACGCCCACCTGCGCGCGCATCCGCAGGACGCCGCCCGCGTCGGCGCCTGGCGCGAGCAAAACCGCCAGTTGCGCGCCCTGTTCGATCCCGTGCAGGAAGAAGCCGTGCCGCGGTCCTTGCTGCAGGCAGCGGCGCCGCCGGCGGCAAACCGTGCCTGGTACCGCCCCGCCATGCAGGCGGCGGCAGCCGTCGTGCTGGTGGTTGCCGGCGGCGCGGGCGGATGGCTGCTGCGTGGCGACGCCGGCAATGCGGATGCTGGCGCCAGCCCGCGCATGCTGGCGCGCAGCGCCGCCATCGCCCACGCCGTCTACACGCCCGAAGTGCGCCACCCCGTGGAAGTGGGCGCGGAACAGGAAGCGCACCTGGTGCAATGGCTGTCGAAGCGCCTGGGCGCGCAGCTGCAGCCGCCCGTGCTGTCGCCGCTGGGCTACCAGCTGATCGGCGGACGCCTGCTGCCCGGCGACGGCGACGGGCCCGTGGCGCAGTTCATGTACGAGGATGGCGGCGGCAAGCGCCTGACCCTGTATGTGGCGAAAGAGCGGGCCGGCAGGCAGGAAACGGCCTTCCGCTACACGCAGGAGAAGGAACTGAGCGTGTTTTACTGGATCGACGGCCAGCTCGGCTACGCCCTCTCGGCAAATCTGCCCAAAAAGGAGCTGGGCAAGATCGCCAACGCCGTGTATGCGCAGCTGGAGCAGCCTCGCTGAACCGCGTATCGCCGCCAGGACAGCGCAGGCTTACTGCGCCCGCTTGCGCCACAGCGCCAGCTGCAGCAGCACCGCCATGGCGGCCACCACGGCGGCGCCGGCTGCCAGCAGCCATGCGGGCCAGTCGAGCAGGAGCAGCAGCCCGCCCATGGCGGCGCCGATGGCGCTGCCCAGGTACAGCGCCGATTCATTGAGGGCGATGGCCAGGTTGCCGTCGCCCTGCCGCGCGCGCACGGCCAGCAGCTGCTGGTTCTGCGGCACTTGCAGGGCCCAGCCGGACGCGCCCCACAGCACGATGGGCGCCAGCATCAGCCACGCCGACCAGCCGGCCGCCAGCGGCAGCGCGCACAAGGCCAGCGCCAGCAGCTGCAAGATGAACAAGGTCAGCTTCGGCGGCCGCACCCTGTCGGCCCATGGCCCGACCAGCACGCTGCCAGCGATTCCCCCCACGCCCCAGGCCCACAGGAAGGGCGTGGCGGAAATCGCCGTCCCCTGCGCGGACCAGGCCAGCAGCGGCGCAATAAACGTGTACATGCCCAGGCTGGCGATGGCGGCCAGCAGCGACACGAGCAGGATGGCCAGCACCCGTCCGTCGGCCAGCAAGGCCAGCTTGCGGCGCAACGAGGACGCCGGTACTTCCGGCAGCACCGGCAGCTGCCACAGCAAGCCCGCCAGCGCCAGCGCGCCGAGGATGGCGACCAGCCACAGGGCAGCGGCCCAGCCCAGCTGCTGCGCCAGCAACAGGCTCAACGGCACGCCCAGCACCGTGCCGCCCGCCATGCCGCCCATGATCACGCTGATGGCCTTGCCGCGCTGCGGCGCCGTCGCCACGCCTGCCGCCGCCGCGATGCCCAGCGCCAGGTAGACGCCCGCGCCCACGCCGGCGACGGCCCGGCACAGCAGCAAGCCGGCAAAATCGCCGGCCAGCGCGCTGGCCCCGTTCGCCAGCACGAACACGCCCAGTGCGCCCAGCAGGCCGGAACGCTGCGCGCGCGCCGGCAGCAAGGCCACGACAAGAGGCGAGCCGAGGCCGTAGGCCAGGGTGAACGCCGTCACCAGCTGCGCCGCCATTGCCACGGACACGGACAACGCGCCGGCGATCAGCGGCATCAGCCCCGCCGTCACATACGACGCCATGCCCAGCGCGAAGGCGCCCACGGCGATCAGGTAGACGGTGGCGGGCAGCGCGGCGGCGGCAGGCGCGGCGGCACGGGAGGAAGAATAGTCAGACATGGGCAAGCTTTCGGGAAGAAAGCAGGCATTCTGGAATACAATATAAACAATTACAATTTAACTGTTTATGCTATTACTGGCAGCAACAGGCTCACCGGAAAGACCGCACCATGCGTACCTTGCAACGCACCCGCCATGAACTGGCCGCCTACCTGCAGGCGCGGCGCGCGCGCCTGTCGCCCGAGGACGTGGGCTTGCCCGGCGGCGGGCGGCGCAGGACGCCGGGCTTGCGGCGCGAGGAAGTGGCGGCGCTGGCCGGCGTGGGGCTGACCTGGTACACCTGGCTGGAACAGGGGCGCGACATCGGCGTCTCGAGCGCCTTCCTCGACAAGCTGGCGCAAGTGCTCAAACTCGATGCGGCGGAACGCCGCCACCTGTTCCTGCTGGCCCATGCGCGCCCGCCCGCCGAAGAGGGCAAGACGTTTTGCGTGGTGCCGCCGCTGGTGCGCCGATTGATGCACGAACTGGCGCATCCGGCCTATGTGCTCAACCTGCGCTGGGACGTGCTGGCGTTCAATGCGGGCGCGGACACCCTGTTCGGCTTCGGCGCGCATGCTGGCGCGCGCCGCAACCTGTTGTGGCTGTTGTTTACCGACCCGCAGCTGCGCTCGCGCTTCGTGGCCTGGGAAGAGCAGGCGCCGCTGATGCTGTCGGGCTTTCGCCGCGACTACGCGCGCGCCACGCAGGAAGCGGACATCCATGCGCTGGTCGACGAACTGGAAAAAGTCTCGCCCGAATTCAGGCTATGGTGGCGCCGCCACGACGTGCATGCGCCATGCGACGGCGTGCGCCGGCTGACAATCGGCGGCGAGCAGGTCGCGTATGAGCACACTGCGCTGACCATCGACGCGGACCGCCACTTGCGGCTGGTCGTGTATGCGCGCCAGCTGCAGCAGGAAGCAGCGCCATAGAACGAAAAAACCGCTGGCCCTCTTGCGAGGAACCAGCGGCTTCGAATTGGTTGCGGGGACAGGATTTGAACCTGTGACCTTCGGGTTATGAGCCCGACGAGCTGCCAGACTGCTCCACCCCGCACTCGAATTATATACCAGATTGTTGCGCGGCGTAAAGGGCGTGAATTGACAATGTCACTGCTGCCCGCCTGGCGGTGCTTGCCAACGGGCAAAAATGGAAAAAGCCGCTGATCTTTTGCAAGAATCAGCGGCTTTCCGGTATTGGTTGCGGGGACAGGATTTGAACCTATGACCTTCGGGTTATGAGCCCGACGAGCTGCCAGACTGCTCCACCCCGCACTCGAATTATACGGGCAAAGGGGAGAATTAGGCAATAGCTATCTCAACTTCGACTGCAATAGAGCGATTTAATTTAAACGTTCGGCCAATTGCCGGTTGGCATTGTGTCCGCCCGTCACGCCACGGCGCACGCAATCGGTGTACAGTAAGCGTTACACTATCGTCTTGCCCGATGCCCTCTTTCCCGAAGCCTGCCCATGAAATTCTGCTCCGAATGCGCCCATCCTGTCAGCCTGTCCATTCCGGAAGGCGACAACCGTCCCCGTTATGTGTGCGCCAACTGCGACGCCATCCATTACCAGAATCCGAAAATGGTGGTCGGCTCCATCCCCGTGTGGGAAGAGGATGGCCAGTTGCAGGTCTTGCTGTGCAAGCGGGCCATCGAGCCGCGCCTCGGCTACTGGACCCTGCCGGCCGGCTTCATGGAAAACGATGAAACGACGTCCGATGCGGCCGAACGCGAGACGGTGGAGGAAGCGGGCGCCAACATCGAGCTGGGCCCCCTGTTTTCGCTGCTCAACGTGCAGCGCGTGCACCAGGTGCACCTGTTCTACCTGGCGCGCCTGCGCGACCTCGACTTCGCGCCCGGCATCGAAAGCCTGGACGTGCGGCTGTTTACGGAAGCGCAGATTCCCTGGGATGACCTGGCCTTTCCCACCATCCGCGCCACCCTGGAACTGTTCTTTGCGGACCGCGTGAAAATCCGCGAAGGCGGCAGCTACGGCGTCCATACGGGCGACATCACGCGTCCGATGGCGCGCGCCGACGCCGAATAAGCCCCTCACCTGCCCCCTTTGACGCCGCATGATTCCCTGGCTCGATATCCATACCCCGTTTCCCGACGTCGCGTGCGCCCTCACCGACGAGGCGCCCGGCCTGCTGGCGGCCGGCGCCGACCTGTCGCCCGCGCGCCTGCTCGACGCCTACCGGCACGGCATCTTTCCCTGGTTTTCCGAAGGCCAGCCCATCCTCTGGTGGAGCACCGATCCGCGCATGGTGCTGATGACGCAGGATTTCAAGGTGTCCGACAGCCTGGCCAAGGCGATCCGCAAGGTCGAACGCAGCGCCGCCACGGACGGGCGCTGGCAGCTGCGCTTCGACGGCGACTTCGAAGCCGTCATGCGCGCCTGCGCCGGGCCGCGCAAGGACGGCCCGGGCACCTGGATTTCCGACGAGATCATCGCCGGCTACACGGGCTTGCACAAGCTGGGCTACGCGCACTCGTCCGAACTGTGGCTGGACGGCGAACTGGTGGGCGGCGCGTATGGCGTGTCGATCGGGCGCATGTTCTATGGAGAATCGATGTTCGCGCGCGTCTCGGACGGCTCGAAGATCGCGCTGGCGCACCTGGTACGCTTTTTGAAAGCGCGCGGCGTGGCCATGATTGACTGCCAGCAAGAAACAAAACACCTGGCCTCGCTGGGCGCGGCGCCCATTTCGCGCGCCCGCTTCCTGGCCCATGTGCGCGTCGCTATTGAAGCAGCGCAAATCACCGACTGGCATGCTGCGCCACCCGCATAAAAAAGCTATGATAGCTCCAGGCACACCGCCAGGCACAACGCCGCGGACAGACCAGACAGGATCAGCATGACGCACCTGAACGAACTACCGTTTGCCACCCTGCAGTTCTACACGACGGCGCCCTACCCGTGCAGCTACCTGGACGACCGCCAGGCCCGCTCGCAGGTGGCCACGCCTTCGCACCTGATCAACAGCGACGTGTATTCGGAACTGGTGCGCAACGGCTTTCGCCGCAGCGGCATTTTTACCTACCGCCCGTATTGCGACGGCTGCCAGGCCTGCATCCCCGTGCGCGTGGTGGCCGGCGAGTTCACGCCCAACCGCAACCAGCGCCGCGCCTGGACGCGGCATGCCAGCCTGCAGGCCGGCGTGGCCAGCCTGTCCTTCCTCGACGAACACTACGAACTGTATCTGCGCTACCAGAGCACGCGCCACGCGGGCGGCGGCATGGACCAGGACAGCCGCGACCAGTACGCGCAATTTTTGCTGCAAAGCCGCGTCAACACGCGCCTGGTGGAGTTCCGCGAGCCGGACGGCACCCTGCGCATGGTCAGCATCATCGACGTGCTGGCCGACGGCCTGTCGTCCGTCTACACGTTTTTCGATCCCGACGTGGCCGGCGCCTCGTACGGCACCTACAACGTGCTGTGGCAGATCGCGCAGGCGCGCGAACTGAACCTGCCGTATATCTACCTGGGCTACTGGATAGAACAAAGCCCGAAGATGGCGTATAAGATCAACTTCAAGCCGCTGGAAGCGCGCATCAAGGGGCAGTGGGTGATCTTGTAAATTAAACCCTACGGCGGACACTGGGGTCGTACCCTGAGGGTACGCCCCCGGCCTTTGCTGCTGGGTTTGCATTGCCGCCTTATTTGCCCTCTTATTTGCTCTTGTCCGGAAACGCCGGACGCGCAGGCCGCACGGGCGGGTTCTTCGCCAGTTCGGCCTGGATCACCTCGATCGCCTTTTCCAGCTGCGGATCGCGCCCGGCGATGACGTCGGCCGGCGTCTGCTCGACTTCGATATCGGGCGGCACGCCCTCGTTTTCCACGCCCCAGCCGTTTTCGCGCGTCCAGAACGCCAGGTTCGGCGCCGTGATCGTGCCGCCATCCATCAGCACGGGGAAGCCGAGGATGCCCACCAGGCCGCCCCACGTGGCCTTGCCGATCAGCGGGCCCATGTTGTTCTTGCGGAACATCCACGGCAGCAGGTCGCCGCCCGAGCCGGCCGTCTCGTCGATCAGCATGGCGCGCGGCCCCTGGATCGAGGCGGACGGCGTCTTCATGTCGGCGCCGTAGCGCATGGTCCACCAGGCGATTTCCTTCTTCTGCAATATCTCGATGTAGTAATCGGCCACGCTGCCGCCGCCGTTGAAACGCTCGTCGACGATGATGGCCTGCCTGTCCGCCTGCGGGAAGAAATAGCGCTTGAAGTAGGTGTGGCCCAGGCCCGCCGTATTGGGCACGTACACGTAGGCCACCTTGCCATTGGTGGCCGCATTGACCTTGCGCATATTGCCTTCGATCCAGTCGCGGTTGCGCAAGGCATCCTCGGTGGGCACGGGCACCACGGTGATCGTGCGCGCGCCCTTGCCGTCGGCCGACGGCCCCACGGTCAGGTCGATGGCCTTGCCGGCCGTGTTCTCGAAGGCGCTGTAGATATTCGTCGGCGGCACCAAAGGGCGGCTGTCGACGGCCAGCAGGTATTCGCCCGCCTTGACGTTCAGGCCCGGCTCCGTCAGCGGCGCGCGCAGGGCCGGATTCCAGTTCAAGCCGCCATACACCTTCTTGAAGCGGTAACGGCCGTCGCTGACCTCGTAATCGGCGCCCAGGAGTCCCCCCGGCACCTTCTTCGCCTCGATAAAGTCGTCGCCGCCGCCGCCGCGGTGGTGGCCCACGGCCAGTTCGCTGCACATCCACTGGATCAGGCGGTTCAGGTCCGCGCGGCTGGACAGCTCGGGCAGGAAGGCGGCGTACTTGTCGCGCATGGCCTTCCAGTCCACGCCGTGCATGCCCGGGTCATAGAAATAATCGCGGTTGATGCGCCACACCTCATTGAAAATCTGCGCCCACTCGGCGCGCGGATCGGCTTTCACTTCGATGGCGTCGACCTTGATCTTGCCTTCGCCCGGCGCCAGCAGCTTGCCCGTGGCGGAGCCCATGGCCCAGTTGTCCTTGTGCCGGTACAGCAGCTTCTTGCCGTCGGCCGAGACCTCGAAATCATCGGCTTCGGCCACCACGGTTTCGGCCTTGCGCTCCTTCAGGTCGAAGCGCTGCACGGCCTTCTTGCCGTCGCTTTCGCGCAGCAGGAAGATCTGCCCCGCGGCGCCGGCCGTCAGGCTGGAAAACTGCGCGGCCGGCAGCGGCAGGTCGACGATGCGCGTGGCGATGCCGTCGAAATCGATGGCAATCGGCGCCACGGGGGCGACCGCCACTTTCGGGTCGTCGCGGCCCGTCTTCGGATCGATCTTCGGCTCGTTTTTCGGCTCCGCTTCCGCCTTTGCCGGCTCCTTTTTGCTTTCCGCGCCGGCGGCCTTTTCCTCGTCGCTTTCCTTGATCAGCGGCGACGGCAGGTCGCGCCGCAGCACGGCCATCCACACGGTGCGCGTCACCAGGTTGTCTTCATTCTGCTGCGAGAACCAGTTGTTGCTGGGCCCCGCATTCGTCGAAGCGAAGAAGTACAGGTATTTGCCGCTCTTGTCGAACACGGGCTGGGCCACGTCGGACAGGCCATCCGTGACGGGCATGGACTTGTTCTGCTCGACGGAATAGATGTAGGCGCTGCGCGTGTAGGTGGGCGAATTGAGCGTGTAGGCCAGCCAGCGCGAATCGGGCGCCCACGAAGCGCGCATGCTCTTGTCGACGCCGTACATCGGCTCCGTGGCGATCTTTTGCACCTTGCCGTTGCCGACGTCGATCACGTACATGCTCCAGCCATTGTCGGCAAACGCGATCTTTTTGCTGTCGGGCGACCAGACGGCATTGTCATAGAAGCCGCTGCCATTGAGCTTGAACTTGCGCACGGCGCCCTTGCCGTCCTGCCCGCGCACATGCAGCTCGTATTCGCCCGATTCATCGGAAAAATACGCGACCGAGCGGCCATCGGGCGACCAGATGGGCGTGCGCTCGTGGGCGCCGGCCGTCTGCGTCAGGTTGCGCACGTCGCCCTTGTCGGCGGGGATGGTGACGATCTCGCCCCGGTATTCGAAGGCGATGCGCGCGCCCGACGGCGAAATCGAGGCGTCGCGGATGTATTTCGCGTTCTTCACCCAGCGGGGGCGCGCCTGGCCCAGGTCGCTGGCCACGCCGATGGTCAGTTTGCGCGCCTGGCCGCTGGCGATGTCAAGCGAGTGCAGGTAGCCGGCCTGCTCGTAGACGATGGTGCCGTTCGCGGCCGACGCGTTGAGCACAGGAAAGTCCTTGTGCTGCGTCAACTGGCGCACGGCTTTCGTCTTCACGTCGTAGGCAAACAGGTTGAACTCGCCGTTGCGGTCCGAGCGGAAGTACACGGTATCGCCTATCCACATCGGATCGACGTCGTTCGAGCGCGTCGTCGGCTGGGGGATTTTTTCGATCGATTTGTCGGCCGGGGAAAACAGCCACAGCCAGGAATTGGTGCCGCCCCGGTAGCGCTTCCATTGCTTGAAGGCGGGCGCCAGCGGGTTGTAGG
Source organism: Janthinobacterium sp. GW821-FHT03A03 (assembly GCF_059421435.1). Classification (NCBI taxonomy): domain Bacteria; kingdom Pseudomonadati; phylum Pseudomonadota; class Betaproteobacteria; order Burkholderiales; family Oxalobacteraceae; genus Janthinobacterium; species Janthinobacterium sp. GW821-FHT03A03. The sequence continues at coordinate 457,890 of NZ_JBWKUZ010000001.1, forward strand.
CGATGCGCTGGCCATCGGGCGAATACGTGGCGCGCGAGGCGTTGGGGATTTCCAGCTGGGTTTCCACGCCGCCCGCCACGGGCACCGTGAACAGCTTCTGGAAGCGGTTGTTGAAGGCGGCGCGGGGCGAGGTGAACATCACGGCACGGCCGTCGGGCGTGAACGATTGCGCCAGATCAACACCAGGATGGAAAGTCAGGCGGCGCGGCACGCCGCCGGCCGCCGCGATCACGTACACGTCGACATTGCCGTCGATGTTCGCGCTGTACGCGATCAGACTGCCGTCGGGCGAGAACACGGGATTCGATTTGTCGCCCAGGTCCGACGTCAGGCGCCGCGCGCCGCCGCCGTCGAGGTTGGACAGCCACAGGTCGCCCGCATAGATGAAGGCGATGTGGCGGCTGGAGACGGCCGGTTCGCTCAGCATGCGGGTATCTTGCGTATTGGGCAGGGCCAGGGCCGGGTGGCTCAGCAGCAGTGCGCTGGCGGCCGCGATGGCGGTCAGGATGCGTGTCTTTTTCAATCGATGTCTCGCTTATGTAGTAAAGGGAACAGGGAAGAAACAGGATAGTCCACGGCCGGATGCAGATTATCAATGGATCAATATTGCATTAGACCAACAAGAACTATACACCCGTCCGCCGCGCGGAACACGGTAAAATACGCCACTTATTTCGCGCGCCGCCAGCCCTTCCCGGCAGCCCGCACACCTACTCAAAGCGCCCCATGTCTGAAAAATTCCTGTACTCCCTCGCCCGTCCCCTGCTGTTTTCGATGGATGCCGAAGCGGCCCACCACTTCACCCTGCCCGCCCTGAAACGCGCCAGCGCGCTGGGCCTGACGAAGCTGGCCGGCAAACCGGCGCCTGACCCGCGCACGGTGATGGGCATCACCTTCCCCAATCCCGTGGGCCTGGCTGCCGGCCTGGACAAGGATGGCGCCTACATCGACGCGCTGGCCGACCTGGGTTTCGGTTCCATCGAAGTGGGCACCGTCACGCCGCGCGCGCAGGCGGGCAATCCGCAACCGCGCATGTTCCGCCTGCCGCAGGCGCAGGGCATCATCAACCGCATGGGTTTTAATAATGGCGGCGTGGATGCGTTTGTCGCCAACGTGCAGGCGTCGAAGTTCTACCAGAACCGCGCCGGCGTGCTGGGCCTGAACATCGGCAAGAATGCCGACACGCCCATCGAGCGCGCTGCCGACGACTATCTGCTGTGCCTGGAAAAAGTCTATCCCTACGCCAGCTATGTGACGGTGAACATCTCGTCGCCGAACACCAAGAACTTGCGCCAGCTGCAGGGCGCGTCCGAACTCGACGCCCTGCTGTCGCAATTGAAGGAGGCCCAGGCCCGCCTGGCGGACAAGCACAAGCGCTACGTGCCGCTGGCCCTGAAGATCGCGCCGGACATGGATGGCGAGCAAGTGAAAAGCATCGCCGAGTCGCTCACGCGCCACCGCATCGACGGCGTCATCGCCACCAACACGACCCTGTCGCGCAGCGCCGTCGAAGGCATGCCGCACGGCGCGGAAGCGGGGGGGTTGTCCGGCGCGCCCGTGTTCGAGCTGTCGAACAATGTCATCCGTTTGCTGAAGGCGGAACTGGGCGACGCGCTGCCCATCATCGGCGTGGGCGGCATCATGCAGGGCAAGGATGCCGTGGCCAAGTTCGAGGCGGGCGCGCAGCTGGTGCAGCTGTACAGCGGCCTGATTTACGCCGGTCCGGCCCTGATCAAGGATTGCGCGCGCGCGCTGCGCGGCAAGCAGCCGGCATGATAGACAAGGTCAGACTCGGTTCCAGCAGCCTGGAAGTGAGCACGATCTGCCTGGGCACGATGACCTTCGGCGAGCAGAACAGCGAAGCCGAAGCGCACAGCCAGCTCGATTACGCGCTGGAACGGGGCATCAACTTCATCGACACGGCGGAAATGTACCCGGTGATGGCCAGCGCACAGACGCAGGGCAGCACCGAGCGCCATATCGGCAGCTGGCTGAAGAAAAGCGGCAGGCGCGGCGACATCGTCCTGGCCAGCAAGGTGGCCGGGCCGAACTCGCGCATGCACTGGATACGCAAGGGCAAGACGGACCACGACGCGGTCAACATCCGCGCCGCCGTCGAAGACAGTTTGCGCCGGCTGCAGACGGAGCACATTGACCTGTATCAGTTGCACTGGCCCAGCCGCAACCTGCCCATCTTCGGCGCCAGCGTCTACAACCCGCGCAAGGAGCACGCCTCGGTGGCCATCGAGGACACCCTGGCCGTGCTGGGCAAGCTGGTCGACGAAGGCAAGATCGGCCACATCGGCGTGTCGAACGAATCGTCGTGGGGCGTGTGCGAATACATCAAGCAGGCTGAACTGAAAGGCTTGCCGCGCATCGTGTCGATCCAGAACCTGTACAACCTGACGGCGCGCCATTTCGAGACGAGCTTGCTCGACGAGACCTGCCACCGGGAAAATGTCAGCTTGCTGGCCTACAGCCCGCTGGCGTTCGGCCAGCTGACGGCGAAATACCTCGACGATCCGCAAGCCAGGGGCCGCCTGACGATCTTCCCGCCCGGCTGGAGTCCCCGCTACGTGCGTCCCGCCACCATCGAGGCGGCCCGGCAATATGCGGCGCTGGCCCGCGCGCACGGCCTGACGCCGGCACAGCTGGCGCTGGCCTGGTGCTACTCGCGCTGGTTCGTCGCCTCGACCATCATCGGCGCCACCAGCGTGGCGCAGCTGCGGCAGAATATTGACGCCCATCAAGTCAGCTTGTCACCGGAACTGGTGGCAGCCGTCGACGCCATCCACGCCAGAGCGCCCAATCCGGGGCAGTAAGGCCCGCCGCCTGGCGGCACATGCCGCCGCCAGGCGCCCCGCACTCATCGCAGATAGTCGTATTTATACAACAGCCAGCCATTTACTGCTGTGCAGCATTGCAGCCTTGCCAAGCCGGTCGTATGCTGGAAACGAGGCCATATGCGCTACTCGCGCCATGTTGACGTGGTTCATACATTTATTGCATATCAATAGACAGAACTATTCGTAAGCACGCCATGTGCCCGCTGTTAATCTGCTGTCATCACCGGACCGCCACGGTTCGCGCATCCCCTAACCGAAGAGATATAGTCGATGAGTTCAAGCACCGCCCGCTCCCAGCTTCCCGCCCTGCCCGTGAAAACCGTTATCGCCGCCAGCCTGATCGCCTGCTTCAGCCTGCCCATGCATGTGCAAGCGCAGCAAGAATTGCCGGCCGAAGGCGAATTGCAGTCGGTGGTCGTCACCGGCACCTTCGCCAAGAACCGCCGCACCATCGATTCCGAATCGCCGATCGACATCCTCACCTCGCGCGACCTGCAAAGCACGGGTTCGGGCGAACTGGCCACCGTGCTGGCGCGCCTGCTGCCCTCGCTGAACTTCGCCCGCGCCACAGGCGCCGACGCCAGCGACGCCGTGCGTCCGGCCCAGCTGCGCGGCCTGTCGCCGGACCAGACCCTGGTGCTGGTGAACGGCAAGCGCCGTTATACGTCGGCCGTGGTCAACGTCAACGGCTCGCTGGGCCGCGGCTCGGCGCCCGTCGACCTGAACGCCATTCCGCTGGCCGCCATCGACCACGTGGAAGTGCTGCGCGACGGTGCGGCGGCCCAGTACGGCTCGGACGCGATCGCCGGCGTGATCAACATCATCCTGAAAAAAGGCGCTGCCGGCGGCGATGTCGAAGTGGGCTATGGCCAGACGCAGGAACGCGACGGCAAGCAAAAGTCCATCAAGGGTTCGGCCGGCTTCGCCCTGGGCGAGGACGGCTGGGTGCGCGTCTCGGCCGAAGTGGCGGAACGCGACCCGACCAACCGCGCCGGCGCCGATTTCCGCAATCCGCTCGAGCCGCGCTACGGCAAGGTCAACCAGCGCTATGGCGATCCGGAAAGCAAGCCGGCAACGATATTCCTCAACAGCGAATACCGCATCAGCGACAACCTCGACTGGTATGCCTTCGGCAACTATGGCAAGCGCGACACCTCGGCCGCCGCCACCTGGCGCACGGCCCTGATCCAGGATGCCGTCACCAAGGCCTACTCGCAGCGCACGCCGATCTTCCCGGAAGGCTTCTTGCCGCTGCAAAACAGCACCCTGACGGACCAGTCCATCGTCACGGGCCTGCGCGGCGAAGCGGCCGGATGGCGCTGGGATGCCAGCCTCAATTACGGCAGCAACAAGTTCGAGCTGGACCTGGACAACACGGTCAACCAGTCGCTGGGCGCAGCCAGCCCCACGCATTTTTATGCCGGCTCGCTGAAAAACGAGCAAACCGTCTTCAATCTCGATGCGGCGCGCGAATTTCCCGTTGCTTACTTTACGGGTCCGCTGACGGTGGCCGTCGGCGCCGAAGCGCGCCACGAAAAATACAGTATCGGCGCCGGCGACGCAGCGTCGTACACGGGCGGCGGTTCGCAAGGCTTTGCCGGCTTTCGTCCTGTCAACGCGGGCAGCCACTCGCGCCACAACGAGTCGATCTATGTGAACCTGGAAGCGGAAGCGACGAAGAAGCTGTCCGGCGGCGTGGCCCTGCGCCATGAGCGCTACAGCGACTTCGGCAGCACCACCTCGGCCAAGGGTTCGGCCCGCTATGCCTTCACGGAGGCCCTGTCCCTGCGCGGCACCGTGTCGAGCGGCTTCCGCGCGCCGTCGCTGGCGCAGCAGTACTACACCATCACCACCACCAACTTCCAGGTCATCAACGGCAACAATACGGCCATCGAGACGGGCACCTTCGCCGTCAATACGCCGCAGGCGCGCTCCCTCGGCGCACAGGACCTGAAACCGGAAAAGGCCCGCAACTACAGCCTGGGCCTGCAGTTCCAGCCCAGCCGCAACTTCACGACGACGGTGGACGCCTACCGCATCGACATCGACAACCGCATCCTGTTCTCGGCCAACCTGGCGCTGAACGACAAGCTCAAGGCCGAGCTGGCGACGCAAGGTTCGACCGTCGGCGCGGCGCGCTACTTCACCAATGCCGTCGATACGCGCACGGAAGGCGTGGACATTGTCAGCACCTACCGCATCGACCTGCAGGACAAGGACCGCCTGGACCTCACGGTGGCGTACAACCACAACAAGAGCACGGTACGGAAAATCGCCGACAATCCGGCCATCCTGACGGCCAACAACCTGAAGCTGATCGACCGCCAGAGCATCGACCGCATCACGGTGGCGTCGCCGAAGGACAAGTTCAGCCTGGCCGCCGACTACGGCTTCGGCATCTGGAATGCGCACGGCGTCGTGACGCGCTACGGCAGCTTCACCGTGCCGCAGAACGACGTCAAGCTGGACCAGACGTATGATCCGCAATGGGTGCTGGACGTGTCCGGTTCCGTGAAACTGGGCAAGAACTGGCGTCTGGTGGCCGGCATCGACAACGTCACCAACCGCTATCCGGCGCAAGTGACGAGCGCGGGCAACCTGAACGTCAACGGTACCCAGCCCTACAGCATCTTCGCGCCGAACGGCTTCAACGGCCGCTATTACTACGCCAAGGCTGGCTATAGCTGGTAAAAAGCGCCCTGCCATGCAAAAAGCCCGGAACGCATCGCGTTTCCGGGCTTTTTTTTCATGCTTTAGCGCAAGCGCCCGCAGGCGCCGCAGGCTCAGGCACGGCGGCGGCGCGCGACAAAACCGACCAGGCCCAGGCCCAGCATCAGCATGCCGTAGGTGGCTGGCTCAGGCACGGCCGAGACGGAGCTGTAGGCGCGGAAGTTGCTCAGGCCGCGCGGCAGGTTGGCGATGCTGAAGAGCGTATTGGCGGCCAGCGGCGTATCCCAGTGGAACAACAGTTCGCCACGGCCATAATGCACGGCCAGGTAGTCGAAGCTGGAGTTGACGGTGAACGAACCGGACTTACCGCTTTCCAGGTCGCCCTGGGCGGCAAAGACCAGGGAACCGGCGCCGCTGGACGGCAGGCCAAACTTGCTGCTGATCAAGCTCTGGATGGCGGCCGCGCTTTGCGCGCCGGGCGGATTGGCGCCGTCATAGACCCAGACCGAGTCTGCTGCCACGCTGCCATAGGTAACGGTCTTGCCGCCCACCGAGAAGCCACTCATGGCGGGATCGGTGAGTTCCACCCAGTTCGCCGCCTGGGCCAGCGGCGCCAGGCAAGCCGAAACGCTCAGGCACAGGCCCAGCAGCGCATGTTTGGTCGTGTTCATATATTCCCCTAATCTAAATATTTCAATAAATGCAATCTTGATTATTTTTTTGTCATATTCTGTACCGCTGAGCAAAAGATATCACCCAGGAAATCAAAGTGCAATAAAAGAAACAAATTTTACCATTGGCATTTTCAATCGACCCCGGCAATTTACTGCCGGTGCCGGCTATCGCGGGGCGTGCCGCCATTCCGGCGACGGCCGGGCGGCGCTGCCGCACACGGGATTGTTGTAGATTGGCACATGCCGGATAGTGGAGTAGCCCTGCGGCAACAAGAATATGCGTGGTCATCCTGCCGCGCAATCGGCTACCATGGGTTTTGCTCTTCTTGATGACGGATAACCATGCCCAGCTGGCACCTGGCCGACGCCGCCGAACTGGCGGCGCGCCATCCCTACACTTTCTATAAATCGCCGCCCGCGGCCATCGCCCGGGTGCGCCCCGGCGACGTGGTCAAGCTGATCTTCGCCTTCCACAGCGACGACCCGCAGGCGCCGGGCGCCGAGCGCATGTGGGTGCTGGTCGATACGATCGGGCCGCATGGGCATTTCACGGGCAAGCTCGACAATAGGCCCGGCTACATCCGGGATTTGCAGGCCAGGGACACTATTGCCTTCGAGGCGCGCCACATCATCAATACGCGGCACGACGATGACGACAACCTCGTCAACCGCTATGCGGGCCTGTGCTTCGTCACAAAACGCGTGCTGGAGGATGGCGCGCCCGTCGGCTATCTGTACCGCGAGGAGCCGGACAACGCCAACGACAGCGGCTGGCGCTTCACGGCCAACGACGAGAGCGACGACTACGTCAACGACAGCGCCAACGTGGCCCTCGTGTCGCTGGGCGCCGTGCTCAGCGTGGACGACCGTTTTATTGCGCTGCTGGACGCTCCCGCCGGCGCGGCCTATGCCTTCGACCATAACACGCAACAATTCATGGCGGTTGACGAATGACAAGTGATGAACTGAAAGACTTTTGCGCGGCCCTGGCCGGCGCACAAGCCGTGCTGCACGGTGCGCCGTCGAACATCCTCGTGTATGAAGTGGGCGGCAAGAAATTTGCCTACTTTAAGACCAGCACGCCCGAGCAGTGGCGCTTCAGCCTGCGCGCCAGCGCCGAACGCTTCGTCGAGCTGACGGACATGCCGGGCGTCAAACCGGCCCGCTACATGGGCCGTTTCCACTGGGTAACGATCGTCGATGTGGGCCGCTTCCCGTCCGCTTACCTGGCGGAACTGGTACAGGATAGCCACGCGCGCGCCGTCGCCAGCCTGACGCGCGCGCAGCGGGCCGCGCTGGCTTAAAGCGCGTCCTCGCCCGCCATGGCGCGGTCGATGTCGGCGCGCGTCAGGTCCGGCGCCAGCTGCAGGATGAATTCATAGGCATACGAGCGCAGGTAGGCGCCGCGGCGCACGGCCAGGCGCGTCGTATTCGTGGCGAACAGATGCGACGCTTCCACGGCCCGCAGCCCCTTGTCGCGGCCATGGTCGAAGGCCATCGACGCCACGATGCCCACGCCCAGGCCCAGCGCCACGTATTGCTTGATGACGTCGGAATCCATGGCCGTCAGGATGATGTCGGTGGCCACGCCCGCCTTGGCGAACGCGTCGTCGATATGGCCGCGGCCCGTGAAACCCTTGTCGTAAGTAATCAATGGGTATTTCGCCAGGTCTTCCAGGCGGATCGGCGAATGTTCGAGCAGCGGATGGCCGTCCGGCACGACGATCAGATGGCTCCAGCGGTAGCACGGGAACGACACGAGGTCGGGAAACTGGCTCAGGCCTTCCGTGGCGATGCCGATGTCGGTCTTGCCCGACAGCACCCATTCCGCGATATGTTCAGGGGCACTTTGTTGTAGCGCAATACGCACGTCGGGATAGGCGGCGCGGAAACTCTGCACCACTTTCGGCAGCGCATAGCGCGCCTGCGTATGCGTGGCCGCGACGGATAAGGTGCCGCTGGTCTGGCCGCTGTATTCGAGGCTGGCCTGCTGCAGGTTTTCCGCCTCGATCAGGAGGCGGTCGACGATCTTCAAAATGCCCTTGCCCGGCTCCGTCAAGCCCGTCAGGCGCTTGCCGTTGCGCTCGAAAATCACCACGCCCAGCTCATCTTCCAGTTCGCGGATCTGCCGGCTCACGCCCGGCTGCGACGTGAACAGCGCGTTCGCCACTTCCGTCAGGTTATAGCCGCGGCGGGCCGCTTCGCGGATCGAACGCAGTTGTTGAAAATTCATAGTATTCCAGTATATGAGTTAACTTTGCGACACCTGACAAAACCGTAGCGAGCGGCAGTGATTGTGGCTAAGAAGCGCAACCGTACTAAAGTACGGTGAGCATCGCAGGCCGCAAAGCGCGACGCGCAGTAGGTTTGGTCAGGTGTTATCTTGCTGTCGGTTCGACGAACACATGTAAACGTTTCGGACGGACAACCAGGGTCTCGCCTTCCTTCAGCTGCAGATGGCTGAAGCGCTCGTTCGACATCACCGCTTCGATCAGCTCGCTGTTATCGACGCGCTGCAAGTCCAGCTGGGCCAGCGGGCCGATCGCATGGGCGCGGCTCAGTTTCACGACGATGCCTTCCGCGCCCTGCGTGTAGCGGTCGATTTCCAGGTCGTGCGGACGCACATAGGCCGTGCCCTTGCTGTCGCTCACGCCCGCATAGTCGGGCACCTCGAAGCTGGCGTCGCCCGTCGCCATCACGCCGTCATGCACGCGGCCGTGGAACAGGTTGACGTTGCCGAGGAAACCGTAGACGAAGGGCGAGGCCGGGTGGTTGTAGACTTGCTCCGGGGAACCGAGTTGCTCGACCGTGCCCTTGTTCATCAGCACCACCTGGTCGGCCACTTCCAGCGCCTCTTCCTGGTCATGCGTGACAAAAATGCTGGTGACGTGCAAGTCGTCGTGCAAGCGGCGCAGCCAGCGGCGCAATTCCTTGCGCACCTTGGCGTCGAGCGCGCCGAACGGCTCGTCGAGCAGCAGCACGCGCGGCTCGACGGCCAGGGCGCGGGCCAGGGCGATGCGCTGGCGCTGGCCGCCCGACAGCTGCGGCGGATAACGGTCGGCCAGCCAGTCCAGCTGCACCAGCTCCAGCAAATCTTTCACTTTACGGCGGATCTGGTCTTCCGACGGGCGCTCGCTGCGCGATTTCACGCGCAAGCCAAAGGCCACGTTTTCGAAGACCGTCATGTGCTTGAACAGCGCATAGTGTTGAAACACGAAACCGACTTGCCGCTCGCGCACGTGGCGGTTCGACGCGTCTTCCGCATCGAGCAACACCTGGCCGCTGTCCGGGTGCTCGAGGCCGGCTATGATGCGCAGCAAGGTTGTTTTACCGCAACCCGACGGACCCAGCAGGGCCGTCAATTCGCCGGCGGGAAAGTCCAGCGAGATATTGTCGAGGGCGACAAAATCGCCGAAGCGCTTGTGAATGTTCTTAACTGCGATGGTCATATCAGTGCTCCGTGGAACGTAAGGCGGAATCGTCGGCGTCGCTCTCGTTCAAACGCCACTCAATAAAGGCTTTCAGGGCCAGGGTCACCAGCGCCAGCAGGGCCAGCAGCGAGGCGACGGCAAACGCGGCGGCGAAGTTGTACTCGTTGTACAGAATCTCCACCTGCAAGGGCATGGTGTTCGTTTCGCCGCGGATATGGCCGGAGACCACCGAGACGGCGCCGAACTCGCCCATGGCGCGGGCATTGCACAGGATCACGCCATACAGCAGACCCCATTTGATATTCGGCAAAGTCACGCGGCGGAAGGTATTCCAGCCCGAGGCGCCCAGCACGATGGCGGCCTCTTCCTCTTCGCTGCCCTGCGACTGCATCAGCGGGATCAGTTCGCGCGCCACGAAGGGGAAGGTAATGAAGATGGTGGCCAGCACGATGCCGGGCACGGCGAACAGAATCTTGATGTCGTGCGCCTGCAGCCACGGGCCGAACCAGCCCTGGGCGCCGAACATCAGCACGTAGATCAGGCCGGAAATCACCGGGGAAACGGAAAACGGCAAGTCGATCAGGGTCAATAAAATGCTCTTGCCGCGGAAGTCGAACTTGGCGATGCACCAGGAAGCGGCCACGCCGAACACCAGGTTCAGCGGCACGGCGATGGCGGCCGTGATCAAGGTCAATTTAATGGCGGAAATCGCGTCCGGATCGATGATGGCGGCGATATACGCTTCCCAGCCCTTCTTGAACGCTTCCGCAAACACGGCCACCAGGGGCACGATCAGGAAAGCCGTCAGGAACAGCAGGGCTATGCTGATCAATACCGTACGCACCCACAAGGGTTCCAGCACGACGGGGCCGACGTTCGGTTCGAAGCGGCGCGCCGTTGGCCGCGCAGTATCCACGCCAGCGGCGGCAGTCGTATTCGTACTCATGATTTCTTCGCCTTTCCGCGCGTCCATGCTTGCAGCAGGTTAATCGTCAACAACAGCAAAAAGGACACCACCAGCATCACCACGGCGATGGCCGTGGCGCCTGCGTAATCGTATTGTTCCAATTTGGTAATAATGAACAGCGGCGTGATTTCCGACACCATCGGCATGTTGCCGGCGATAAAAATCACGGAACCGTACTCGCCCGTGGCGCGGGCAAAGGCCAGCGCAAAGCCCGTCAGCAACGATGGCAGAATCGTGGGGAAAATGACGCGGATAAACGTTTGCAGCGAGGAAGCCCCGAGGCTGGCGGCCGCCTCTTCCAGCTCTTTTTCCGCGTCTTCCAGCACCGGCTGCACGGTGCGCACGACAAACGGCAAGCCGATGAAGGTCAGCGCCACCACCACGCCCAGCGGCGTGAACGCCACCTTGATGCCCAGCACGCCTTCGATGAACTGGCCGAACCAGCCGTTCGACGAATACAAGGCCGTCAGGGTGATGCCGGCCACGGCCGTCGGCAAGGCGAACGGCAAGTCGACGAGCGCGTCGATGATGCGCTTGCCGGGGAATTTATAGCGCACCAGCACCCAGGCCAGGATGCCGCCGAACACCACGTTCAACAGGGCGGCGATCAGCGAGGCGCCGAACGTCAGCCGGTACGAGGCCATCACGCGCTCGGACGTGACGGCGCTGAAGAAGGCGTCCCATGTCATGGTGAAGGTTTTCAGGAACACCGACGACAGCGGGATGAGAACGATCAGGGCCAGGTAAAACAGCGTAAAACCCAGTGACAGCTTAAAACCCGGCATGACCCGAAACGGCGCCCCGCGCGCCTTGACCGGCGCTAGTGTTGCTTCAGACATGGAAACTCCCTCTTATTACATTTTTGAGTTATAGGCCGCAATAATCACATGCAATCGTTATAAAAAGAACTAACCATTTCTCATTTGCTTAGATGGATTTTGCATACTTGCCGGCGGAATCTGCAGGCGAAAAAAAACGCACGGGCGAGGTGCGTTTTTTAGGAACAAGAGTGCCGAATAGAACGTTCAGGGCTAGGCGCGTTGCCGAAGACAGTACGAATGTACGGCGAGGCAATGCGACAACGCCATGGACGTTTTTTCGGTGCTCTTACTTGTTCGGCTGCGGCGTGAGGCGCAAGTATGGCTTGGCGGCCGTAAAACCCTTCGGATATTTCTGCTTGATCACCTCCGGGTCTTGCACGGTCAAGGGAATGATGACGTCGTCGCCGTCTTGCCAGTTGCCGGGCGTGGCCACCGTGTAGCCGTCCGTCAATTGCAGTGCGTCAATGACGCGCAGGATTTCATTGAAATTGCGGCCCGTGCTGAGCGGATACGTGAGGATCAGGCGTACTTTCTTGTTCGGGTCGATGATGAAGACGGAGCGCACGGTGGCCGTGACGGACTGTTCCGGGTGGATCATGTCGTACAGCACCGACACTTTCTTGTCGACGTCGGCGATGATGGGGAAGCCCACCACCGTGTTTTGCGTCTCTTCGATATCCTTGATCCAGCTCTTGTGCGACTCGGCCGCGTCCACGGACAGGGCGATGGCCTTCACGTTGCGCTTGTCGAATTCCGGCTTGAGCCTGGCCGTCAGCCCCAGTTCCGTCGTGCACACGGGCGTGAAGTCGGCCGGGTGGGAAAACAGCACCACCCAGGAATTGCCCGCCCACTCGTGGAACTTGAGCGGGCCGATCGAGCTGTCTTGTTCAAAATCAGGGGCGACATCGCCCAGGCGTAAAGTCATGGTGTTCTCCTCAACAGGTTTTTGATAACGATCAGTGTCCGTGTGTCCGTCAGGCTGCCTGACGGTGGCGTTTGTCGCTTTGCGCCAGATCAAACAGTGTCTGCAGTTGCGCCTGGCCGTAAATCCAGTCGCCCAGTCCCGATTCGGCATTGATGTGGCCGAGTTCTCCGCCATCGATGTATTTGCAATTCCAGCGCCGCGCCCACTGCGTGGCGTGCTCGGCCGTCATCCACGGGTCCGTCCGGCTGGCGATCAGGATGCCGGGGCAAGGCAGGCGCTTCTGCGGCAAGGCCTTGGCCACGCCGAACTTGTCCGGATCGGCCGGCCCCACCAGCAGCACGCCGGCCACGCCCTGCGGGTCGCGCGCCAGGCTGTGCGCCGTCGTCAGGCAGCCGAAGCTGTGGGCGACGATCAGGGTCGGGCGCGCATCCTGCCGCCGCACCCGGTCCAGGCGCGCCGACCAGGCGGCCAGGTCGGGATAGCTCCAGTCATCCTGCTCGACCCGCTCGAATTGCGGATACAGGCGCTGCCAGCGGCTCTGCCAGTGTCCGGGACCGCTGTTATGCAAGCCCGGCACGATCAGTACCCGGTAATCGGAAAAGCTGCGCAGCGCCATGATGGTTCCTTTTAGTAACGGTCTGGCAATCGTGCCATCCGGAATTACTTAGGCTGGTAAATCTGGTCGAAGATGCCGCCGTCGGCAAAGTGGGCCTTCTGCGCCGCCGTCCAGCCGCCCGCCACCTGCTCGATGGTGAACAGATTGACCTTGGCAAACTGCGCCGCGTATTTCTTCGCCGCCTTGTCCGTTGCCGGACGGTAGTAATTCTTCGCGATGATGTCTTGCGCCTCGTCCGTGTACAGGTAGTTCAGGTAAGCCTCGGCCACCTTGCGCGTGCCGTGCTTGTCGGCAAATTTGTCGACGACGGCCACGGGCGGCTCGGCCAGGATGCTGACGGACGGCGTGATGATGTCGAACTTGGTCGGGCCCAGTTCCTTGACGGCGAGATACGCCTCGTTTTCCCAGGCGATCAGCACGTCGCCGATGCCCCGTTCGACGAAGGTGGTGGTGGCGCCGCGCGCGCCGGAATCGAGCACGGGCACGTTTTTATACAGCTTGCCGAGGAAATCCCTGGCCTTCGCTTCGCTGCCGCCCGGCTGGCGCAAGGCATAGCCCCAGGCTGCCAGATGGTTCCAGCGGGCGCCGCCCGAGGTTTTCGGATTCGGCGTGATGACGGACACGCCCGGCTTGATCAGGTCGTTCCAATCCTTGATGCCTTTCGGGTTGCCCTTGCGCACCAGGAACACGATGGTCGAGGTGTACGGCGAGCTGTTGTGCGCCAGCCGCTTTTGCCAGTCGCCGGCCAGCAGCTTGTGCTCGGCCAGCGCGTCGATGTCATAGGCCAGGGCCAGGGTGACGACGTCCGCTTCCAGGCCGTCGATGACGGCGCGCGCCTGCTTGCCGGAGCCGCCGTGCGATTGCTTGATCTTGACGTTGTCGCCCGTCTTGCCTTTCCACTCCTTGGCAAACGCCGTATTCACATCCTGGTACAGCTCGCGCGTCGGGTCATACGACACGTTGAGCAGGGTGATATCGGCGGCTTGCGCCGTTTGCAGAACGGCAAACGCGCTGAGGGCGGCGGCAATGATGATTTTTTTCGACAGCATCTAAGATCCCCGTATGGTTGAACTTTCAGAGCCACCAGAGTACGGCGCCGCGACCGCAAAGAGAACGAAGCGTTTCGCCGTTCGATATGCATTTTTCGCATATGGACGGCGCGCAACGGGGATTTAGCGGTTAAGACCAGGGTCACCTGACAAAACCGCAGCGAGCGGAAGGGAGAGGCGGTCGAGAAGCGCAACTGTGCTTGGCACGGGGCCGCCGCGGCAGTGAGCATCACAGGCTGCCTATACCGACGCGCAGTAGGTTTTGACAGGTGTTCAATAAAAACGGTTGAACAGGATGACTGCCCAGGTGGCGAAGGCCAGGATGCAGGTCAGCAGCACGGCGGCGCTGCCGAAGTCCTTGGCATTTTTCGACAGCGGATGGCGTTCCAGCGAGATGCGGTCGACCACGGCTTCCAGCGCGGAATTGATCAGTTCGACGATCAATATCAGCAGCAGCACGCCGATCAGCACCAGCTTTTCAAACGCGGAGATACGCAACAGCAAGGCGATCACCGTGCCGACGAGGAACAGGCCCAGTTCCTGGCGGAACGCATGTTCATGGCGCCAGGCCGCCTTCAAGCCGTCGAGCGAGTAGAAAAAGGCGGAAAAAATCCGTTTCAGGCCACTTTTACTCTTGAATTCATTTACAGGTTGCATAATTTTCCATGGTTCAAAGCCTATCCGGTGCATGCATTATGCCGGGCGGCATAGGGATTGTGACAATTTAATCGCTTTATATCTCGGAACATTTCACTATTTTTTCACATCATGGTATAAAGAAGCATGAATACTGCATTGCACCAAATCCATCATGAAAATTGAACCGGTCGCAGCCCCGAAGACGACGATCCAGGTGATCGAGCGCATGGTCGCGCTGCTCGATGCCCTGGCCAAATATTCCGACCCTGTCAGCCTGAAGGAATTGTCCAAAGTTTCCGGCCTGCACCCCTCGACGGCGCACCGCATCCTCAACGACATGGTGCTCACGCGCTTCGTCGACCGCATCGAGCCGGGCACGTACCGCCTGGGCATGCGCCTGCTGGAGCTGGGCAACGTGGTGAAAAGCCGCCTCAGCGTGCGCGAAGCGGCGCTGGACTTCATGCGCCAGTTGCACAAGAAAACCCAGCAAACGATCAACCTGTCCGTGCGCCAGGGCGACGAGATCGTCTACATCGACCGCGCCTTCTCCGAGCGCTCGGGCATGCAGGTGGTGCGCGCCATCGGCGGCCGCGGCCCCCTGCACCTGACCTCGACAGGTAAATTATTCCTCTCCGTCGACGAGCCGAAAGCCATCCGCGCCTATGCCACGCGCACGGGCCTGGCCGGGCACAACAAGAATTCCATCACGGATCTGCAAAAGCTGGAGCGCGAGCTGAGCCTGGTGCGCGAGCGCGGCTATGCGCGCGACAATGAAGAGCTGGAACTGGGCGTGCGCTGCATGGCCGCCGGCATCCGCGACGATACAGGCAAGCTGATCGCCGGCCTGTCGATCTCGGCGCCGGCCGACCGCCTGCAGGATGAGTGGCTGGTGGACCTGGTGGAAACGGCGAACCAGATTTCAGTGACCTTGGGATTCATTCCCCAAGACTAAAGCACTGCCGTATAAAAATGTTCAGGACAAGGCGCACTAACGAAGACAGCACGACTAGTACGGCGAGTTAGTGCAACGCAGCCCTGGACATTCGCATTGAAACTTAATCAACCGCCGGGCAGGCTCATGTTGGCGGGTTTCAAGGCTTCCAGCCACTTGCGCATGCGTCCCGCGTCGGCCGTGCGCGACTGTTTCCCCTTGGAATCAAGGAAGACCATGATCACGGCCCGTCCTTCGATGACGGCCTGCATCATCAGGCAGCGGCCCGCCTCATTGATGAAACCCGTCTTTTGCAAGCCGATTTCCCAGCCCGGATTGGCCACCAGGTGATTCGTATTGCCAAATTGCATGGGCTGGCCGCTGGCTTCGACGATGGCTTTCGGGTCCGTCGAGTACTGGCGCAGCAGCGGATGGTGGAAGGCGGCCATGGCCAGCTTGCCCAGGTCGCGCGCGCTGGCCACGTTCATTTTCGACAAGCCGCTGGAATCGACGTAATGCGTATCCATCATGCCCAGCTGGCGCGCCTTGCTGTTCATGGCGTCGACAAAGGCGGGCAAGCCGCCCGGATAATTGCGGCCCAGCGCCGAGGCGGCGCGGTTTTCCGAGCTCATCAGGGCAATGTGCAGCATGTTGGCGCGTGTCAATTGCGAACCCACTTTCAGGCGCGAACTGCTGAACTTGGCGCGGTCGACGTCCTCGTCCGTAATCGTCAGCAATTCATCCATGTCCTGGCGCGCTTCGACTACCACCAGGCCCGTCATCATCTTGGTGATGGAGGCGATGGGCAGGGCGACGTTGGAATTCTTTTCAAACAGCACTTCCGAGTTGGCCTGGTCCAGCACCAGCGCCACGCTCGACTTGAGGTCGAGCGGATCGCGCGTGAGGTTCAGGCCGGCCAGGTCGCCCATGGTGGGCATCGGTGCGGCCATGGGCACGGCCACGCTGCTCACTTTCTGATAGATGACCTTGCGCTTGCCGCGCACCATGACGACCCGGCGCACGGTCTTTTCGCGCGGCGCGGCCGTCGCGCCCTTGCGCAGCACGACCTTGACTTTCTTGGTGTTGTGTTTCTTGGAGGCCGAGGATTTGCCGTTCGCTTCCCTGGCATGCACGGCCGCAGCCGGCGCCAGCGCAAACAGGAGGGAAGCCAGGACACCCAGCGCAAGTTTAAACTTAGCCATTCGATAATTCCCCGTGAAGCTGTTGCCTTATTGCAGTGTAGCGAAATGCAGAGTAATCGCAAGCCCATTTAACAGTTGGGACAGTATTTATTGCGGCAATGAAATACAAATCGTTGGCGTTCCGCAAACAAGCTCATCCTTAAACTCTTGTTTACTTGTGCATATTGCTATACCTCGCTAGACATCCATGAATTTAACAAAGCCGGACAGCGGCTCGCGTTCCGTGCTCAGGCGGTTTTCAATCTTGTCCGGGTCCGCATGGCCCAGCGCCATGCCGCACACCACCATTTCGCTGGCAGGCAGGCCCAGTTCGTCGCGGATGATGTCATGGTAATGGATGAAGGCCGCCTGCGGGCAGGTGTCAAGCCCGCGCGCCCGCGCGGCCAGCATGATATTTTGCAAAAACATGCCGTAATCGAGCCAGGAACCCTGCTCCAGCACGCGTTCGATGGTGAAGATCAGGCCCACGGGCGCGTCGAAGAACTGGAAATTGCGCCCGTGCTGGGCCGCCATGCCGGCCGTGTCGCCCCGTTCCAGGCCCAGCAGCTGATACAGGTCCAGGCCGATCTTGCGGCGGCGCTCGATGAACGGCGCCGTCCACTGGCGCGGGTAATAGGTGTACGAGGCCGTGCGCGCGGGCGCATCGGGCGCCCTGGGCGCCGCATACGCTTCCAGGATGCGGCGCGACAGGCGCTGGCGCGCCTCGCCCGACAGCACGTACACTTTCCATGGCTGCATGTTGGCGCCCGAGGGCGCGCGCGCCGCCACTTCCAGGATGCGCGCGATATCGTCCCGCGCCACCGGCGTGGGCAAAAAGGCGCGGATCGAACGACGCGACAGGATGGCCGCATCCACGGCTTGCTGCGTCGACGGTGTTTCTGATGCTTGCTTGCTCACTGCCCTGCTCCCTGCTATTTCTTGACGACGAAGACCACGCCGACCACGGCCACCAGCATGCCGGCGATGCCCAGCATATTAAACGCTTCGCCAAACATCAGCCAGGCCATCACGGCCGTCGTGGGCGGCGTCAGGTACAGCAAGCCCGTCACTTTCGTCGCGTCGCTGCGGCGGATCAGGGCGAACAGCAGGAAGATGGCGCCGATGGACAGCACGAGTACCGACCACAGCAAGGCACCGATGAAATTCGCCGTCCATTGCACGTTGCTGAAATGCAGGTCCAGCCCTTCGTAATACAGGGCAAACGGCAACACCACGACAATGGAGGCGGCAAACTGCACCACCGTGCCGGTGCGCAAGTCGAACTGGGGACAGTGGCGTTTTTGATACATGGTGCCGGCCGTCATCGACAGCAGGGCGAACACGCACAGCAGCACGCTTTCCACCGTCAGGCCCACCAGGTTGATCTTCGCATACACGACGAGGGCCACGCCCAGCAGGCCGAAGAACAGGCCCAGCCACTGGCGCGGACGCACGGATTCGCCGATCAGCGGCGCGGCGCAGGCCGTCAGCACCGGTTGCATGCCGACGATCAGGGCGGACAGGCCGGCCGGCATGCCCAGCTTGATGGCGCACCAGACGCCGGCCAGGTAGCCGGCCTGCATCAGGATGCCGGCCACGGCGATCTGGCGGAACTGCCCTACGGGCCACGGCGCGCGCAACAGCAGCACCAGCGGCAGCAGGATCACCAGCACGCCCAGGAAGCGCAGCAGCAAAAAGGTCAGCGGCGGCGCGTACGGCAGGCCGAACTTGGCCACGATAAAACCTGTGCTCCATAACAACACGAAGAAAGCGGGCAAGGCCATCGGCGCCACGGTCGTCAGGAAAGGGGTTTTGGGGGCTTTGCCGCTGGCGCCAGCCGCGGCGGGAGGATTGGACATGGTATCAACTCGGGAAACGGGGTCGGCACCGGGGCGCTGCGCCGGTGCGGGAGGCAAAGTCTAGCATGCTGCGCCGCGGTCGTCCCCGCAGCCCCTGGAAACGATAGTTTAAGTTCAAACCATTGACAGCCAGAAATCAAATATTTCTCTTTAGAAACAACGGCTTTTGATGCAAATCTATTCAATTGTTGCATCGCACAAGATTCGCTTGACTTCATTTTTTTTAACCGTAGAATAGGGTTTGTTGCGTTGCACAATTCTTGTTCAGCTTGAAAAATTTAGATTCACCTGCTTCCCAAACGGTACACGCAGCATCAAATTAACCAGATTTCAACATTTTGGAGATTTATATGTTTTCAATTCCTGAGCAATTTTCGTCCGCCACCAAAGCCAACCTGGAAGCCCAGTTCGCCCTGTTCTCGTCGCTGACGGGCAAGGCCTTCGAAGGCATCGAAAAGATCGTCGAACTGAACCTGACCGCCGCCAAGGCCACGCTGGAAGAATCGACCGCTGCCGCCAAGCAATTGCTGTCGGCAAAAGATCCGCAAGAATTCTTCTCGCTGAGCGCAGCGCAAGCCCAGCCTAGCGCCGAAAAAGCCATCGCTTACGGCCGTCACCTGGCTGCCATCACGTCCGGCACGCAAGCTGAATTCAGCAAAGCGGCGGAAGCGCAAATCGCTGAAACCAACCGCAAAGTCATTTCGCTGGTCGATGAAGTCACGAAAAATGCGCCAGCCGGCTCGGAAAACGCCGTCGCCATCCTGAAAAGCGCCATCGGCAACGCCAATGCCGGCTACGAGCAGTTCACGAAAACCAGCAAGCAAGCCGTCGAAGCCATCGAAGCGAACCTGGCGTCGGCCGTGAACCAGTTCACGCAAGCGGCTGAAAAAGTCGTGCCACGCACTGCTGCCAAGTAATTGTTTCATGGACCGTCAATGACGGTCCCGCAAGCCTCCTCCAGGCATCCATCCCGCTTCTCCGCACGGATGCCATTCTGCCCCGATACTTCGGGGCATTTTTTATACCTGAACGCTCATTCCGCCCGCTCACTCGCCCAGGTACGCCGCCTTCACGCGCGGGTCGTCGAGCATGTCGGCCGCGTTGCCGCCCATGGTCACCAGGCCGGAATCCATCACGTAGCCGCGGTGCGCCGCCTGCAGGGCCAAACGGGCATTCTGTTCGACCAGCAAGATCGTGATGCCTTCGGCCGATACCTTGCGGATGACCTCGAAAATCTTCTCCACCATGATGGGCGACAAGCCCATTGACGGCTCGTCGAGCAGCAGCAGTGTCGGGTGGCACATCAGGGCGCGCGCCATGGCCAGCATCTGCTGCTCGCCGCCCGACAGGGTGCCGGCCATCTGCGCCGCGCGTTCCTTCAGGCGGGGAAACACGTCGCACCACCTGGCGATATCGTCCTCGACACCGGCCTTGTCCGTGCGCGTGTAGGCGCCCATCATGAGGTTTTCGCGGATCGACATGCGCGTAAACACGCCCCGTCCTTCCGGCACCATCGCCAGTTTCTTTTCCACCAGGTGAAACGACTTCGTGCCCTTGAGCGACTCGCCCAGGTAGCTGATCATGCCTTCGACCTTACATGCAGGCAAGGTTCCCGTGATGGCTTTCAGGGTCGTCGTCTTGCCGGCGCCGTTCGCGCCGATCAGGGCGATGAGCTCGCCCCGGTTCACTTCCAGGTCGATGCCTTTCACGGCCTTGATGCCGCCGTAGGCCACGTGCAGGCCCGCCACTTTCAGTACGCTGTTGCTCATGCGTGCGACCCTCCCAGATAAGCCTCGATGACGGCCGGGTTTTGTTGTATTTCGGCCGGCAAGCCTTCGGCGATGCGCTTGCCATATTCGAGCACCGTGATGCGGTCGCACAGCCCCATCATCAGTTTCACGTCGTGTTCGATCAACAGCACGGTCTTGCCTTCCGCCTTGATTTTCACCAGCAACTCGCGCAAGGCCAGCTTTTCCGTCGCATTCATGCCGGCCGCCGGCTCGTCCAGGGCCAGCAGGGTCGGATCGGTGGCCAGCGCGCGGGCGATTTCCAGGCGCCGCTGGTCGCCATACGACAAGAAGCGCGCCGTGCGGCTGGCGAACTGGGCAATGCCGACGAAATCGAGCAGCTCCATCGCCCGCTTGCGGATGGACGCTTCTTCCTCGCGCGCCGCCTTGTGGCGGAAGATGGCGCCGAACACGCCCTGGTGCGAGCGCACGTGGCGCCCCACCATGACGTTCTCCAGCGCCGTCATGTCGCCAAACAGCCGGATGTTCTGAAACGTGCGCGCGATGCCCGCCTTCGCCACCTTGTGCGGCGCGGACGGCGAATACGGCTTGCCGGCCAGCTCGAAAGTGCCCGTATCGGGCTGGTACAGGCCCGTGATGACGTTGAAGAAGGTCGTCTTGCCGGCGCCGTTGGGGCCGATCAAGCCATAGATCTGCCCTTGCTTGATGGTAATGCCCACATCGGTGAGCGCCTGCAGGCCGCCAAAACGCTTGTTGACGCCGGCAATATTGAGAATGATCTGTTCGCTCATGGTGCTTTCCCCTCCTTAGGCGGACACGACGCCGGTCGACTTGTTGGGCTGGTCGACGTCGTTGTCGGGCCGGTCCTCGTGCTTGGGCGCGGGCCACAAGCCGGCCGGGCGATTGAGCATGATCAAGACCAGGGCCAGGCCGTACAGCAGCTGGCGCAGCACTTCCGCTTCGATCACCACGTGGCCGAACAGCGCCTGCTGGGCCGGCTCCACCACATGGCGCAGCACTTCCGGTATCGACGCGAGGATCACGCCGCCGAGAATGACGCCGGGAATATGCCCGATGCCGCCCAGCACCACCATGGCCAGCACGGCAATCGATTCCGTCAGGGCAAACGATTCCGGCGAAACAAAGCCCTGGAACGAGGCAAACATGGCGCCGGCCACGCCGCCGAACGAGGCGCCCATGGAAAAGGCCAGCAATTTGACGTTGCGCGTGTTGATGCCCATGGCTTTCGCGGCGATCTCGTCTTCGCGGATGGCGACCCAGGCGCGCCCCAGGCGCGAATGCTGGAGGCGCTTGGTGACGAACACCACGGCGATGCACAGGAAAAGGAACAGAAAGTAATAGGCATTGACGGACGGCATGGAGAAGCCGCCGAGCACGACGGTGCTGTTGCTGCCCGCCTCGCCCGCCAGGTTGACGCCGAAGATGCGGATGGGATCGATCAGATTGATGCCTTGCGCGCCATTCGTGAAATTGATGGGGTCATTCAAATTGTTCATGAAGATGCGGATGATCTCGCCAAAGCCCAGGGTCACGATAGCGAGATAGTCGCCGCGCAGTTTTAATGTAGGCGCGCCCAGCAGGGCGCCGAAAAATCCCGCCACGGCGGCGGCCAGGGGGACGATGGCCCAGATCGACAGATGGATGCCGTGCTCGCGGATTTCCGGTCCCATCAGCCGCACCAGGGTTTCCCCCAGCACAGGATATTGATTCACCACCGATTCGAGCAGGATGGCGAACTGCGGCGACGCCAGCAGGGCCGTCAGGTAGGCGCCCACGGCATAGAAGGCGATGTAGCCGAGGTCGAGCAGGCCGGCAAAGCCGACGACGATGTTCAGGCCCAGGGCCAGCATGATGTACAGCAAGGCCATGTCGATGATGCGTACCCACGAATTGCCGAACTGGGCGGCAAAGAACGGGAACACCACCAGCAGCGCGGCCAGGGCCAGCATGCCGGCGTAGGCCTTGGCGGGGTTCTTTTTGACGTCGAAATCGAGTAGTGCCATGATGGTCAACTCCTTGTTTTGATGGGTGACGTCAGGCGCGGTCGGCCACGCGTTCGCCCATGATGCCGGACGGACGCAGGGTCAGCACGATGATCAGCACGACGAAGGCAAAGATATCCTGGTAGTGGCTGCCCAGGAAACCACCGGTGAAGTCGCCGATATAGCCGGCGCCCAGGCTTTCTATGATGCCCAGCAGGACGCCGCCCAGCATGGCGCCATAGATATTGCCGATGCCGCCCAGCACGGCGGCGCAGAAGGCTTTCAGGCCGGGAATGGCGCCCATCGAATATTGGATGGACGAATAGTTGGCGCCCCACATCACCCCCGCTACGGCCGCCAGCAGGGCGCCGATGGCAAACGTGGCGACGATGACCTTGTCGGAATCGACGCCCATGAGTCCGGCCACGCGGGGGTTTTCCGCCGTGGCCCGCATGGCGCGGCCCATGCGGGTTTTTTCCACCAGGACCACCAGCGCGCCCATCGACAGCGCGGCCAGGGCCAGCAGCAGCACTTGCGTTTGCGAAATGACGGCGCCGCCTATGTTGATGGGGTCGGTGGACAGCAGTTGCGGAAAGGGCAAGGGATTGCGCGTCCAGATCATCATGGCGAAAGTTTGCAGCAGGATGGAGACGCCGATGGCGGTAATCAGGGGAGCGAGGCGGGGGGCGTTGCGCAGGCGGCGGTAGGCGACCCGCTCGATGAGAATGTTGACCAGGATACAGACGGGAATGGCGCCGAGGATGGCGGTGGCCAGTTTCAAATAGCCGGGCCAGTCCGGCACGTAGATGCCCAGCAGCTTGAGGATGCTCAAGCCCACCATGGCGCCGATCATGAGCACATCGCCGTGGGCGAAGTTGATCAGGTTCAAGACGCCGTACACCATCGTGTAACCGAGGGCCACTAAGGCATACATGCTGCCCAGCACCAGGCCGTTGATGATTTGCTGGATGAATGTATCCATGGTCAGATTGCCCTATCAAATATGCATTTCTCGGGAACAACTTCCGCAGGAACTGCCATCGCTGATACAAAAACGGCACCGGAGGAAGAAATCCTGCAGTGCCATCCCTGGACCGTTCTCACCAGCATGGTGCACGCACTCAAAACGCGCGTGACCTTGCTTAGTCATAACGACAACATATTCAAGCTTGAGGCAATCATAACGATCTTTTGCAAAAACTAAACTTGGAATAAATCGATCATTTCCGAATTAAATTTTGTTTTGAGGTGACTCCTCATCGATACTCAATCGTCCCGCAGGCTCAGGCGACGTCGCGCTTGATGCCGTCGAGGCCTTTCGGCATCGGGAAAGTGACGGCTTCCTGCACGCCGTCGAGCGGTCGCACGCTCTTCACGCCGCACTCTTTCAAACGGTCGATGACGGCTTGCACCAGCACCTCGGGTGCCGAGGCGCCGGCCGTCACGCCCACGCGCAGCTTGCCTTCCAGCCAGGCGGGATCGATCTGCGACGCATTGTCGACCATATAGGCAGGCGTGCCCATCTTCTCGGCCACTTCGCGCAAGCGGTTCGAATTCGAGCTGTTCGGGCTGCCGACGACGATCACCACTTCCACCTGCGGCGCCATGAATTTCACGGCTTCCTGGCGGTTCGTGGTGGCGTAGCAAATGTCGCCTTTTTTCGGCTCGGAAATATTCGGATATTTCTGTTTCAGGGCCTCGATAATGTCGCGAGTGTCGTCAACTGACAACGTTGTTTGCGAAACATAGGCCAGGCTGTCCGGATTGGCGACCTGCAAGGCCGCCACGTCGTCGAGCGTTTCCACCAGATGCATGCCCATGTCGGCCTGGCCCATCGTGCCTTCCACCTCGGGATGGCCGTCGTGGCCGATCATGATGATCTCGCGGCCTTCGCGGCGCATCTTGCCCACTTCCATGTGCACCTTGGTGACCAGGGGGCAGGTGGCGTCAAAAATGCTCAGGCCGCGCGCTTCCGCTTCGGCGCGCACGGCTTTCGACACGCCATGCGCGGAAAACACGAGCGTATTGCCAGATGGAACGTCATCAAGGTCGTCGATGAAGATGGCGCCCTTGTTGCGCAAATCGGCCACCACATAGGCGTTATGGACGATTTCATGGCGCACATAGATGGGTGCGCCAAATTGCTGCAAGGCGCGCTCGACGATTTCGATCGCCCGGTCGACGCCAGCGCAGAAACCGCGGGGCTGGGCCAGTAACAGTTCTTTTTCCATCGCCATTCCTTCTTTACAGGACCGAAATGAGCCGGACTTCAAAGCGCAGCGGCTGGCCGGCCAGCGGATGATTGAAGTCGAACAGGGCCGAATCGTCGCGCATTTCGCGCAGCACGCCGGCAAAGCGGCCGCCGCCCGGCGCGGCGAAGTCGACCAGGTCGCCGATCTTGTAGTCGGCGCCCGGCACGGAGTTTTCGTCCAGGGTGGCGCGCGAGACCGATTGCACCAGCTCGGGATTGCGCTCGCCAAAGCCTTCGCCGGCGGCCAGCTCGAACGTCTCGTGCGTGCCTTCTGGCAAGCCCAGCAGGCGCTGCTCGAGGAATGGCGCCAGCTGGCCCTGTCCCAGCATCAAGGTGGCAGGATTTCCGCCAAAGGTAGTGACAATATCAGTACCGTCCACCGTGGCAAGACGATAATGCAGGGTGAGGTAAGCCGCTTCGGTGACGACTGCTGGTTGCTCGTTGGACATAGTAGTTTTCAGGTAACTGGTGCAAAACGATATTGTAAGCCACACTGGCCGCGCCTGCCCCATGGCTTCGTCAAAGAAGGCCACACCGGGGCGCACGCCGGTGCCAAACAGGAGAACAGCATGGGCATCAAGGATTGGCCGGCCAGCGAACGGCCGCGCGAACGCCTGATCGAGGATGGCGCGCACACGCTGTCGGACGCGGAATTGCTGGCCGTCTTCCTGCGCACGGGCGTGCGCGGCAAGAGCGCCGTGGAACTGGCGCGCGACACGGTCGAGCACTTCGGCTCCCTGCGGGGCCTGTTTGGCGCCAGCCTCGTGAGCTTTTCCGCCGTGCACGGCATGGGCAGCGCCAAGTTTGCCCAGTTGCAAGCGGTGATGGAACTGGCGCGGCGCGCCATCATCGAGGACTTGCAGGCGGGGCAAGCCCTCAATTCGCCGCACGCCGTGAAAGACTACCTGCGCCTGACCCTGGGCCACCTGGCCCACGAAGCATTTCATGTGTTGTTTTTGGACGTCAGGAACCGCCTGATCACCACCCGCGAAATGTTTCGCGGCACCCTCACCCACACCAGCGTGTACCCGCGCGAAGTGGTAAAACAGGCGCTGCAGCACAACGCGGCCAGCGTCATGCTGGCCCACAACCACCCGTCCGGCACGCCGGAACCGAGCGAAGCGGATTTATTGCTGACGCGCGCGCTGATGCAGGCCTTGTCGCTGGTGGACGTGCGCATCCTCGACCATTTCATCGTGGCCGGACGGCACGTGCATTCGTTCGCGGAACACGGCCAGATCTAGGCCGGCTCCTGCGCCACCGCAGTTAACCATGTGTAAACAAGGACATACGTCACAACGCCAGGCGACTTATCTAGCAGTAAACACACTGGTTTACCAGCGGCTGTCCCGTAAAAACACCTGAAAATCAAATTGTTAAATTTATTCACAACAACAAGACACAATTGTTTTTCGCAAGTCATTGATAAATCGGCTTATTTTGGATATACTCTCGTTTTTCCAATTTGGAATATCTTTAAGGAGTGCGCCATGGCACGTGTTTGCCAAGTCACTGGGAAGAAGCCGATGGTCGGCAACAATGTTTCCCATGCAAACAACAAAACCAAACGTCGTTTTTTGCCTAACTTGCAGAATCGTCGTATTTTTGTTGAATCTGAAAACCGCTGGGTCTCCCTGCGTTTGTCCAACGCCGGTCTGCGCGTCATCGATAAAGTCGGCATCGACGCCGTATTGGTCGATATGCGCGCTCGTGGCGAAAAAGTCTAATTAGCAGAATAAGGGAGCTATCATGGCAAAATCAGGCCGCGACAAAATCAAGTTAGAATCGACCGCCGGTACGGGTCACTTCTACACGACCACCAAAAACAAGCGTACGACGCCTGCGAAAATGGAGATCATGAAATTCGATCCTAAAGCACGCAAGCACGTAACGTACAAAGAAACCAAGATCAAGTAATTGATACTGTGTTCTGTAAAAAGAGCCGCTCCGATGAGCGGTTTTTTTTCGCCCTGATTTTTACGCCCCCTCCCCGTCAATGTGCCAGATCAAAAAAAAGGCCCTGGAATCCAGGGCCTTGATATGGCGCAACAGTCTAGTTATGCATAGCTGCGCAGGCGCAAGGAGAAATCCTGCAGCGACTGGATGCCTGACGCCTCGGCGCGCGCGCACCAGTCTTGCAGTTTCTGCAGCAATTGCTCGCGCGTAAAGTGCGAGCGCTCCCAGATGGCGCCCAGCTCCACGCGCATGTGGTGCATGGTTTCCAGTGCCTTGCTGTGCTGGAACAATTCCGACAGCTGCTCGTGGTGCGCGTCGGCCAGCTTGGCCGGTTCGCGCTGCATCAGCTTGCGCGATGATTTCAGGAAACGCTTTTCCAGTTCCGCCTTGTGCTTCAGGTGTTCCAGCTCTTCCTTCCAAGCATGCTTGATCGATTTCGCATACTTGGCCATCACGTCATAGCGGTTGGCGATGACGGACTGCAAGGTCTCGAAGTCCGCTTCCAGCTTGCCGTGGGAAAACTTCGGCGCCGGCGCCAGCTTTTTCACCTTGGCCAGGCCCAGCATTTCCAGGGCGCGGATATACGCCCAGCCGATATCGATTTCATACCATTTCGACGACAGCTTGGCCGATGTCGCATACGTGTGGTGGTTGTTATGCAACTCTTCGCCGCCGATCAGGATGCCGAACGGAATGATGTTGGTGGCCGCGTCGGCGCAGTCGTAGTTGCGGTAGCCCCAGTAATGGCCGATGCCGTTGATGATGCCGGCCGCCGTGATGGGGATCCACATCATTTGCACGGCCCACACGGAAATGCCGATCACGCCGAACAGGATGAAATTGATGACGAACAAGGACACCACGCCCAGCCAGCTGTATTTCGTGTACAGGTTGCGCTCGATCCAGTCCGTCGGCGTGCCGTGGCCGTACTTGGCCATGGTTTCCAGGTTCTTCGATTCGGCACGGTAGAGCTCGGCGCCTTCCCAGAAGACTTTCTTGATGCCGCGCGTCACGGGGCTGTGCGGATCTTCTTCCGTATCGCACTTGGCGTGATGCTTGCGGTGGATGGCCGCCCATTCCTTGGTGACCTGGCCCGTCGTCAGCCACAGCCAGAAACGGAAGAAATGGCTGGGAATCGCATGCAATTCCAGCGCGCGGTGGGCCTGGTGGCGGTGCAGGTAAATCGTCACGCTGGCAATCGTGATATGCGTGACCACCATGGTGTACAGGAACACTTGCCATGCGGACAGATCAGTAATGCCAGTTGCCATGAACTGCAATACGTCGTGTAAAACGGAACTCAATGTCATTACTACTACTCCAAGTGGACAGGGCGTGCGCACGGTCGCTCCAGTGACTCTGGAGGTCCGGCAGAGTTAATTTTAGGCGTGATTGTACGCCCTAATGGGTGCTATCAGGCAAAAACGGCGGCAGGCAGCGAGGTCAAGGCTGGGTGCCGGAAGGCGCGGACTCACCGTCTGCAGCGCCGGCGAGCGGGGCAGGAGGCGTGGCAATAATACGCAATTCGCGTTGCGGAAACGGTACAGTGACCTTATGTTCCTGCAAGGTGCGCCAGATGGCGCGGTTCACATTCGACTTCACGCCGCCCGTGCCGTTTTCCGGGTCCGCGATCCAGAAACCGATCTGCAGATCCAGGCCGTCGGCGCCGAAACGCACGAGGGTGGCCGATGGCGGATTGCTTTGCGATACACGCGGCACACTGGCCGCAGCCGCTTCCAGCAAGGGGAAGATGACATCAAGGTCCGTTTCATACCCCACCGACACGGCCGTCGACAGCCACACCATGCGGTTGCTTAGCGACATGTTCTGCACGCCGCCGGAAATCAGCATTTCATTCGGCACGATGGATTCAACGCCATCGCCGCCCAATAACACAGTATAGCGCGTATTGATCTGCGTCACCTTGCCCGTAAATTGGCCGACGGTGATCATGTCGCCGATGGTCAGGCTGCGGTCGAGCAGGATGATGAAGCCGGACACGAAGTTGGCGGCGATCTTTTGCAGGCCGAAACCGAGCGCCACGCCGAAGGCGCCGCCGAATACGGACAGCACCGTCAGGTCGATGCCCACCAGCGACAGGCTGACCAGCACGGAAACGAGGATCAGCACGGCGCGGCCCATGCGCGACAGCACCACGCGCAAGGAGGTGTGCAAGCCCTGCATTTTCATCAGGCGCTCGTCGAGCGAGGTGCCGGCCCACATGGCCAGCACCAGCAGCACGGCCACGGAAATAGCGGCTTGCAAGATGGCAGCCACGGACACCTTGTTGCGGCCCAGCGGCACGATGATGCCTTCGAGGAAGGCATGCAAATCCGGCCACAGGCCCGTGATATACAGGGCCATGCCGGCCCACACGACCACCGTGAAAATCTTTTCCAGCAACAACATCGTGGGGCTGATGGTGCCGTGGCGGGTAAAAATACGCCGCAACACATAAAAGCCGAAGCGCACCAGCGCCATCGAGGTGCACAGGGGAATGGCGATACTGAGCAGGTTGACTGACTGGAACTTCGCCAGGAAGTGCTGCGCAATGCCCAGCAGCATGGCCGCCAGCACGGGCGTCAGAATGCGGATGAAACTGTCCGTGCGCTGCAGGGTTTCCGGCGCTGCCGGCGTGGCCGCCGCTTCCGCCCGCTTGTGCAGGAATTCGCGCAACTGCCGCACCAGCAGCCAGCTCAGGGCCAGGCAGGCGATGATCGCCAGCGCCTGCCACAAAATGGCCGGTTGACGGAAATCGTCGACAAAGTCGGTGATCAGGTTGAGCAGCGGAGTTTCATTCATGGCGGATGGGGTCTGGAAGATGATGCGGGGAAACAAACGGGCGCGGCGCCCACAGCCAGCGCCAGGCGGGCCGGCGCAGGAGAGTGGCCGCCGCTGCGAAGCTGCAGCGGCGGCCCGTGAGCAGCTTATTCGGCTTGCTCAGCGTCAACGTCGTCGGCCGGTTTTTCATCGGCGTAGACTTTTTTCGGCATGACCTTGCGTTCGAACACGGCGGCGAAGAAGCCGTCGGTCTGGTGCAGGTGCGGCAGCAATTTCAGGTAGTCGCCCATTTCCAGCTCGATCTTCTGCTCGGCCAGCACCTTGCTCATCGGCACCAGCGTGAAGTCGGGGTTGGCAGCCAGGAATTGCTCGGCGATCTGGTCGTTTTCTTCGTTCAGGAAGCTGCAGGTGGCGTACACCAGGCGGCCGCCGCCCTTGACCAGGCGCGCCGCGCCGGCCAGGATGGCCGCCTGCTTGGCTTGCAGCTCGACGATGGAGTTCGGCTGCTGGCGCCATTTGACGTCCGGATTGCGGCGCAGGGTGCCCAGGCCGCTGCATGGCGCGTCGACCAGCACGCGGTCGATCTTGCCGGCCAGGCGCTTGATCTTGGCGTCGCGCTCATGCGCGATCTGCACCGGATGCACGTTCGACAGGCCGCTGCGGGCCATGCGCGGCTTGAGCTTGGCCAGGCGCTTTTCCGACACGTCAAACGCGTACAAGCGGCCTGTGTTGCGCATCAGCGCGCCCAGTGCCAGGGTCTTGCCGCCCGCGCCGGCGCAGAAATCGACCACCATCTCGCCGCGCTTGGCGCCGACGATCTGCGACAGGATCTGGCTGCCTTCATCCTGCACTTCGATGGCGCCGCTCTGGAACAGGGGCAGGTTTTGCAGCGACGGCTTCTTGATCACTCGCAAACCCAGCGGTGCAAACGGCGTCGGCGTGCTGAGGATCGGCGCTTCGGCCAGGGCCAGCATCACGTCGTCGCGCGTGGCCTTGAGCGAGTTGACGCGCAGGTCCAGCGGCGCCGGCGCGTTCAGCGCATCGGCCAGCAGCATGGTTTCCGCTTCGCCGAACTGGGCGATCAGCTTGTCGAACAGCCATTTCGGCATGTTGGCGCGCATATTCGCCGGCATCAGGCTGCGGTCGATCTGCTTGATGCGCTCCAGCCATTCCACTTCTTCTTCCGTCAGGCCGCCCAGCGAGTCGGCGCCCACGGCTTCGGCCAGGCCGAGGATGGTCAGGCGGCGCATGGTGGGGCCATTGCCCGCTTCGGCGAAATCCGTGAAGAACGATTTGTTGCGCAGGACGGCATAAATGCCTTCGGCGATGGCGCCGCGTTCGCGCGAACCGAGGCGCGGATGGTCGCGGAAATAGCGCGACAGGGTGGTGTCGGCCGGGGCCGTGAAACGTAAAATTTCGCGCAATACTTCTTCAGCATTGGCAAGTATCGCTGGTGGCAATCTCATTGTTATTCTTCCTGTAATATTTTATTGAGGGTCCACGCGGACCTGGCCATGCTCGACCGACAGTTTATCGTCAATGAACAGGCGGATGGCGCGCGGGTAAAGCAGATGTTCCTGTACCAGCACGCGCGCCGATAAGCTGTCTTCTGTGTCGCCCGGCAAGACGGGGACTGTCGCGCTCGCCACGGCCGGGCCATGGTCAAGTTCGGCAGTCACGAAATGCACGGTCGCGCCGTGTTCCGTCACTCCCGCCTCGAGCGCCTGGCGGTGCGTCGCCATGCCCGGGAACAGCGGCAGCAGCGACGGGTGGATATTGAGCATGCGCCCCGCATAGTGCTCGACGAAGGGCGGCGTCAGGATGCGCATGAAACCGGCCAGCACGACCAGGTCGGGGGCAAAGCCGTCGATCACGGCTTGCAGCGCCGCATCGAACTGTTCGCGGCTGGCATAATCCTTGTTGGCAACGACTGCCGTCGCTATCCCGTGTTCCGCGGCAAACACCAGCCCCTGGGCGTCCGCCCGGTTACTGATGACAGCGGCAATACGGGCTGGCCATTGCTCGGCTTGCGCCGCGCGCACGACCGCTTCCATGTTGCTGCCGCGTCCGGAAATGAGGATAACGATATTTTTCATAGCGCGCATTGTACCCGCTATGGCTAGGCGAATCTAGAAAGGCCGGTATTATTGTTGCGGCGCAACATGTCCGCCGGGCCGCCGCCGCTGCCCGCTTGCTGCTCCCGGTAGCGGCATGGCAGGCCGGCCGGAGGCCGCCATGACAAGAGTAAGCGCTTACTCGAATGAATAGAAGACGCGGAACGGGACTTTCTTCTCGGCCCAGTAGTCGGCCGCGTCGCGGAACACGTCGAGCAGGATCTCGCGTGCTTCCTTGTCGAATTTTTGCGTATTTGGCAATTGCTCGAGCACGACCAGGAAACCCGTCTGCGGACCCGCCTTGAACATGGTATCCGTCAGGCACAGGCGCAGGGCATCGAAATTCTTCGCCAGATTTTTCGGAAACAGGAATGCTTCTGCGATAATGCCGATGACTTGTTGTTTGGTCTGCCCAGCGTTGCAATGCGCATATAAAAAGTGCTGCCCGAGACGAATCGCCTCGTCTTGTAATTCGGTCACGCGAAAGGCACGGATGGACTGGACAAGGTTGGGCGGCACGGTTAGTAACAAACTCATTTTTCCCTCAAATCGACCTGTTATGTATGGATTTTTTCTAGCTGCTCGTCTTATTGCATCCCCGCACGCGGGTCAATGCGCACGCGGTGATTCGATCTGTATCAACTTTTATGCGATTCAGTGCGATTTTGTATAAGCCATACGCGTATTAGGGTAACGTGTTGTCTTGCATGAATCAACCCGAATATGATGTCAAACGCAAGATTTGTTACAAACCGCCGGTTTCAAGCCATTTCAACATCTTGTATCGATTGAAAGTGCATGTTACAGACTGCGGGGCAAGGGACTCGGGCTGTTACATTTTGTTGCCATGCGAACGACAACCGGTCGGCGAGTCGGATTACTATAGGCTCAAGTTGTAAAAAATACCCTGAAAGATTCTCTAGATAACGAGGTTACAAATGAACTTGCAAGCCAAATTGATGATGTCAGCCCTTTGTATCGGTGCATTGCCACTCGCCCAGGCCGCCGACTTTGAAGATTTCGGCAAGGTCGTGCGCGTCGTGCCGCAAGTGGAGCAGATCAATCGTCCACGCCAGGAATGCCGTACGGAATACGTGCAAGTGCAGGCGCCGCCCCAGCAGCGCAGCGCGGGCGGCTCCATCGTCGGCGGCATCGCCGGCGCCCTGCTCGGTAGCCAGGTCGGCGGCGGCAATGGCCGCACGGCCGCCGCGGCCGCCGGCGCGATTGCCGGCGCCGTCGTGGGCGACCGTGTCGACAACCAGAACAACTACCAGGGCGGCGTGCAGGAACAAGCCGTCAAGCAGTGCCGCCAGGTCGACCACTGGGAAAGCCGCAACAATGGCTATCAGGTCACCTACGACTACCGCGGCCGCAACTACACGAGCATCATGTCCTATGATCCGGGCGAACGCATCCGCCTGCGCGTCTCGATCGAGCCAGCTCAGCAGTAACGCTTGACATACGCTGCTGCGCGTCGGCATAGGCGGCCTGCGATGCTCACCGGCTCGGCGCCCCCGTACTAAGCACGGTTGCGCTTCTCGACCACCTCTGCCTTCCGCTCGCAACGCTTCTGTCAGGCGTTGTTACTCAGTATTAAAATGCCGGCCCCATGTCGTTCTCATGGGGCCGGCATTTTTTATGGCGCCCCGGCACGGGCTATAATGCGGCACACTTTCAGGCCGCCTTATGCTTATCAAACGAAAATCCATCGAACAAGTCGAATCCTCGCGCCCCGCGCGCAAGCCCCGCTACGCGCCTGTCACCCTGTCGGAAATGGATGGCGTGCGCTATCTGCATTTCGGCACGGAATGGGTGCAGGGCGCCATGCGCATCCGCAAGCCGGACTGGCCGGAGCTCGAATACGCGCAGCAGATGATGGCGTGGATGCTGTGGATCGAGCAACCGCAGCGCATCGCCCAGCTGGGCCTGGGCACGGCCGCGCTGACCAAGTTCTGCTACCGCCAGTTCCCGCAGGCACAGGTCGAGGCCATCGAACTGAACCCGGCCGTCATCACCATCTGCGCCTCGATGTTCAAGCTGCCGCCCAATGACGAGCGCCTGCACGTGCGTGAAATGGACGCGCTCGACTATGTCAACGACGACGCCAACCACGGCACCCTGGACGCCCTGCAGGTGGACCTGTACGACGCCACGGCGCGCGGTCCCGTGCTCGACAGCGCGGACTTCTACGCCGCCTGCTGCGCCTGCCTGGCGCCGCACGGCATCATGACGGTGAACCTGTTTGGCGACCACCCCAGCTACGCAAAGAACATCAAGGTGATGAAGTTTGCGTTTGAACAGGTGATCTGCCTGCCGGAAGTCCATGATGGGAACGTGGTGGCGATCGCCTTCAAGACGAAAGTGACGCTCGATGCCGAAGCGCAAGCGGCCCTGCTCGAGCGCGCCAAGCAGATCGTCGCCGAGACCAAGCTGCCCGCCAGGACCTGGGTCAAGGGCATCGTCAGCACCCTGTAACCGCCGGCACTCCCAGGCAAGGCCGGCAGCCCTGAAAGGCGCCGGCCATGCCCGCATCCCTCCCCCCTGCGCCCGACACGCCGCTGGAACTGCCGCAACTGCTGGCCTGGCTGCAGGAAGACGGCTTGCTTGATGCAACGCAAGCGGCCGCCATCAGCGCCCAGGCCGCCCTGCAGCGGGCGCCGGCCCTGCATCCGCTGTGCCACGTCGCCCACGATGCGCTCACGCTCGACACCCTGTGCGCCTGGCTGGCGCGGCGGGCAAGCTTGCCGTATCTGCGCATCGATCCCCTGCACATCGACTTCAGCCAGGTGGCCGACGTCATGACGGCCGGCTATGCGGCCCGCTTCAACATCCTGCCCGTCGAATGCACGCTTGACCGCATCGTCATCGCCACGGCCCAGCCCTACGCGCTCGCCTGGCAGGCGCAGCTGGGCACCCTGGCGCCACGCAAGCTGCACCTGGCCATCGCCAACCCGTTGCACATCGCCGACGCCATTGCGCAGTTTTTCAGCCTGGCCAGCTCCGTCAAGGTGGCCAGGCAAGCGTCCACGCAAGACCTGGCGCTGCGCCAGAATGTGGAACAGCTGGTGGAACTGGGGCGCAACAAGACCAGCCTGGACGCCAACGACCAGCACGTGGTGCGCATCGTCGACTGGCTGTGGCAATACGCGTTTGCCCAGCGCGCGTCCGACATCCACCTGGAGCCGAAGCGCGAGGCCGGCCTCGTGCGCCTGCGCATCGACGGCGTGCTGCACCAGGCTTACCAGGTGCCGCCCGTGGTCTTGCTGGCCATGACGGCGCGCATCAAGTTGCTCGGACGCATGGACGTCGTGGAAAAGCGCCGTCCGCAGGATGGCCGCATCAAGACGCGCAATGCGCAGGGACAGGAAATCGAGCTGCGCCTGTCGACCCTGCCCACGGCCTTCGGCGAAAAGCTCGTCATGCGCATCTTCGACCCCGACATCGCCATCAAGAACCTGCTCGACCTGGGTTTCCCGCCGGCGGACGCCCAGCGCTGGCGGCAGCTGACGGCGCGCACCCACGGCATCGTGCTGGTGACGGGCCCTACCGGCTCGGGCAAGACCACCACCCTGTACAGCACCCTGAAGGCGCTGGCCAGCAGCGAAGTCAATGTGTGCACGGTGGAAGACCCCATCGAGATGGTCGAGCCGGCCTTCAACCAGATGCAGGTGCAGACCCAGGCCGGCATCGAGCTGTCGTTTGCCGATGGCGTGCGGGCGCTGATGCGGCAAGACCCCGACATCATCATGGTGGGCGAAATCCGCGACCTGGCCACGGCCGAGATGGCCATCCAGGCGGCGCTGACGGGCCATCTCGTGCTCTCGACCCTGCACACCAACGATGCGCCGTCGGCCGTCATGCGCCTGCTGGAGCTGGGGGTGCCCGCCTACCTGCTCGAAGCGAGCCTGGCCGGCGTACTGGCGCAGCGGCTGCTGCGCTGCCTGTGCCCCGACTGCAAGCAGCCGGGCGCGGCGCCGACGCAAGCGCAATGGCAGGGCCTGGCGGCCGGCCAGCTGGCGCGGCCGGAAACGGCCTGGCGGCCCGCCGGCTGCGCCCTGTGCCGGCAAAGCGGCTACCGGGGCCGCGCCGGCATTTACGAACTGCTCTGCGTGACGCAGGCATTCAGCCAGCTGATCAAGGCCGGCGCCGACATCCACGCGCTGCGGCGCCAGAGCCTCCTCGACGGCATGACGCCGCTGCGCATCGCCGGCGCGCGCAAGATCGCCGACGGCACGACCAGCATCGACGAAGTGCTGAGGCTCACGGCAGCCCTGCATTGACGCAGTTCACACTTTCTCGCAGGAATACTTTGCATTCCTTTTCAACTGATATATAATGCGGCCTCTTTCGGGTCGTTAGCTCAGCTGGTAGAGCAGCGGACTTTTAATCCGTTGGTCGCAGGTTCGAATCCCGCACGGCCTACCACGAATGCGCAGTACCAAAAAGCCCCTCCCCACGGAGGGGCTTTTTGCATTTCCGGCCCTGCAGCTATACTGGCGCTTCGTCTTGCCAGCCCTGAAAGAACCGCATGAAACTTGCCGCCGCCCTCCTCCTGGCCACCGCCTGCCTGTCCGCCCGGGCGCAAGCGCCCATCGTGCTCGACGGCCAGTACAGCCTGCGCACGGACGAGATGAGCCTGGAAATCATCGGCAACCGCGTCTGCTTCGCGCCCGACAAGGCGCAGTGGGGCCGTTTGCCCCGGCCGGCAGCTTCGCACGATGCGTGGTTCTGCTTTTCCAACGACGGCCAGGCGCGCCGCCTGCTGCGCGTGCCCGCGCGCCAGGCCGATAATTGCGGCTGGCAGGCGCGTGCGCGCATCATCATTGACACGTATCAAGCGTACATGGAACAGGGCGACGGCAACGACATGGCACGCCTGGCGTCCGTGGTGAAAGTGGCGCAGCCGAACGCCATCGCCTGCGAATAAGCGCTAGTCGAGTTCGTATTCCCGCAGGTAGCGGGCAAACAGGTCGCCGTCGGCCAGCGGACACGCAAACCCCGCGCCCCAGTCGGCCAGCAGCAACTGCTCCTTCAAGGGCAGCAGCAACAGTTCCGGCATGCCATCGCTGCACCACAGGTCGCACACGATGCCCTTGTCGTCCAGGCCGGCAAACAGGGTCTCCGTCTTGTCGCCGCCAAAGGCCAGCACGTTCTTGCATTCCACGCGGTAACTGCCGTAGCCCGTGTACACGGCGCCATACGGCGGCAAGGCATCGGCCAGCGCCAGCCGCAGCCGGTCGGCCGTCATGCCCAGCGCGGACAGTGGCGACGGCGGCGCCTTGATGACGTACATGTCGGTCCAGCCGGCGCCGCTGCGGTGCGCATCGGCAAACGCCTGCTGCTCGCCCATCTGCGTCACACAGTGCTGCAAATTATCCAGCGGCAACAGTTCGATCATGCAGAAATCGTCTTCGTGGTAATAGGCTTCGCGCATGCGTCAATTCTCCAGTAAATCTTGCAATTGCGCATTGCGCCGCGCCGTCAGCAGGCCGGCCCACGTCTCGCTCGTCACGGATGGATAGCGCACGGCGCCAAGATTCATCCAGGCATCGCGGTAGGCGAGCCACAGGCGCTGGGTGGCGCGGATGCCATCCTTGTCCACGGCGCCCGCATAGGTGGACGCGGGCTTTTTCATCAGCTTGCCGTAGATGGCGTTGAGTTCCTTGTCCAGCGCCGCCGCCTGCGCCGTCGACAGGGCCGGCGGCAGCTTGCCCGCTTCGTACTGGCGCAAATCCTGCGCCAGCAGGTCCAGCTCGGCCGTGCGGGCGGCGATGCTCATGGCGGCCCGCGCCGTGCCGCTCAGGTCCGTTTCATGGGCCGCGCGCGCGTCGGCAAACTTGCTTGCCGCCGCCTGCAGTTTTTGCAGCGACGCTTGCGCCACGGCAGGCCAGCCATCGCTGAGTTTACCGCTTGCCTGCGCGCGCACGCGCTGCTTTTGCCGCGCATCGATGGCGCTGCATACGCCCATCATATAGCCGCTGGTGATGTCGTCGCACAAGTCCATCATGCCGCGCCCGCTGGCATTGATCTGCTGCAAATGTGCTATGCGGCCCTGCATCTCGGCCGGCGCCGCGTCGATGCTGCACGCATACTTGAGCGCCAGCAATGGGTCCTTCTGCACGCCCTGCCCGTTCTGGTACAACATCATCAGCACGGCGCTGTTCTGCGTGGCCATGGCGCAATGACGCACAGGACGCCAGTCGGCCGGCTTGGGCGAGGACATACTCTTGGTATCGTAATACAGGTCTGTCGCCTGGCACTGCTGCAAGGCGGCCACGGCGGACGGCGCCGGCAGGTCGGCCGGCGGCGGCGCCGCATCCTTGACCTTCAGGCAGCCCGCATACCAGGCCGTGCTTTCCGCGTGGCCCACGCCCATGGCGCTGGTGTTCGGGTAAGGAGCTGCCGCGGCGGCAAAGCCATGACCGGCAAGCAACACACCTGCGCCCAGCAATGCCGTTTTCAATAAGGGTAGACAATTTTTCATGTTCTATCAGCGCCAGCGTGAGTAAAGCGGCAAGTTTAACTGATCAGGCATACCGCGCCCGCCCGATACGCGGCCATCCCGCCTGGTAAGTAACGGTCCATGGCCTTGGCAGCGGCCGAATCGATGGGCAATAATGTTGCCCGCTGTACTTTTTTCACTACCCGGACCACGCCCATGACCTTACCCCGTCTTCGCCGTTCCCTCGGCTCCCTGCTGATCGCAGCGGCCTGCGCCTCGCTTGCCCATACCGCCGCCGCCGCGCCTGCCGCCGCCCCGCAAACGCCAGCCAGACACGCCATCACGCATGAAGACGTGTGGCTGATGAAACGGGTGGGCGCGCCCGTCGCCAGCCCGGACGGGCTCTGGGCCGTGTTTTCCGTCGTCGACAGCGCCTACGACAGCAAGGACCAATGGTCGGACCTGTGGATCAAGTCGCTGCTTGATGACAGCCCCGCGCGCCGCCTGACCTATTCCAAGGGCGGCGAAGGCGCCGTGGCCTGGTCGCCGGACAGCCGCCAGCTGGTGTTTGTCGCCAAGCGCGACGGCGATGAAGCGGGACAGATCTACCGCCTCGACGTGGCCGCCGGCGGCGAAGCGCAGCGCCTGACCTCGCTCACCCTGGGCGCGCGCATGCCGAAATGGAGCCCGGACGGCAAGCAATTGCTGTTCATCAGCGACATCTATCCAGGCAACAAGACTGAGGCCGACGTCAAGCAAAGCGCGAAGGAGCGCAAGGACCGCAAGGTCAGTGCCCGTTCGTATGAAACGACGGCACCGCGCTATTTCGACAAATGGCTGACGGACAAGCAGGTGCGGTTGTTCATCGTCGAT
The DNA here is from genome assembly GCF_059421435.1 of Janthinobacterium sp. GW821-FHT03A03. Classification (NCBI taxonomy): domain Bacteria; kingdom Pseudomonadati; phylum Pseudomonadota; class Betaproteobacteria; order Burkholderiales; family Oxalobacteraceae; genus Janthinobacterium; species Janthinobacterium sp. GW821-FHT03A03. The sequence continues at coordinate 496,667 of NZ_JBWKUZ010000001.1, forward strand.
GCGCAGCCTGAGACGAAAGGTGAAAACACGCCGCGCGACATCCTGTCGGGCACGCAACTGGTGGCCCTGCCGGGCTTTGGCGGCGGCCAGGGCGACGAAGGGCAATCCTTGGACGCCGTCTGGACGCCGGACGGCAAGGCCGTCGTCTTCAGCGCGGCCAGCAACCGCGACGCGGCGCAGCGCGAGGCCGTCTACTCGCAACTGTATCTGCTGCCCGTGGCGGGCGGCGAAGCCCAGCGTTTGACGCAGGACAAACACAGCTACGGTTCCTTGAAATTTGCCGCCGACGGCAAGACGCTGTTCGCCCTCAGCGACCCGCAAACACCCGGCAAGGTGTATGACGTGAAACGCCTGGCCAGCTTTGCCTGGCCGATGAGCAACCCTGCGCCGACGATTTTGACGGCCAGGCTGGACCGGTCGATCTCGCGCTACGTGCTGCCCGACGGCGGCAAGCGCGTCATTTTCAGCTATGAACATGCGGGCCTGGAAAAGCTGTATTCGATCGACGCCAGGGGCGGCGAGGTGCGCGAGGAGCCATCCTTGCCGACCGGCACCATCAATTCGCTGAGCAGCGGCGGCAAGTCGCTGGTGGGCGTGTGGGAGTCCGCCATCAACCCGCCGGAAATCTATGCCTTCAACGGCAAGCAGCCGAAGCGGCTGACGGCCTTCAACACGGACAAGGCCGATAAAATCGACTGGCAGGCGCCCGAGCACTTCTGGTTCACCACGGCCGACGGCCGCCGCATCCACAATATGCTGGTCAAGCCGGCCAATTTTGACCCGAACAAGAAATACCCGCTGTTTACCGTCATCCACGGCGGCGCGGCCAGCATGTGGCGCGACCAGTTCGTGCTGCGCTGGAACTATCACTTGCTGGCCAAGCCAGGTTATGTCGTGCTGCTGACGGATTACAAGGGTTCCACCGGCTACGGCGAGGAATTCTCGCGCTCGATTCAGTTCGATCCCTTGAAGGGTCCGGGCGATGAGGTCAACCAGGGCGTCGATGAAGCCATCAAGAAATATCCGTTCATCGACGGCACCAGGCTGGCCGCCGGCGGCGCCAGCTATGGCGGCCACCTGGCCAACTGGCTGCAGGCGACCACCACGCGCTACAAGGCCATCGTCTCGCACGCGGGCGAAATGGATTTGATCATGCAGTGGGGTACCAGCGATGGCGGTTTCGGCCGTGAAACGAATGCGGGCGGCCCCGTCTGGTCGAACCTGCCCGTGTGGCGCGACCAAAGCCCGGTCATGCAAGCGGGCAACCACGAAAAAGGCACGGGCTTTACCACACCCATCCTGATCACCGTGGGCGAGCTCGACTACCGCGTGCCGGCCAACAATGCCTTGATGAACTTTGCGGTGCAACAGCGCCTGAACGTGCCGGCGAAACTGCTGGTCTTCCCGGACGAGAACCACTGGATCTTGAAGGGCGAGAACAGCCGTTTCTTCTATAGCGAAGTCGAGGGCTGGCTGGCGAAGTATGTGAAATAAGCGCCTGACGTAAACGCCGCACCCGCTGGGCGCGTCTTCCGCCGGCCGCCCATCCGGCGCGCGCCCGCAGCGCAAGAAACAGCCAGGCACCGCCTTTGCGGACCTGGCTGTTTTCATGCGGGCAGTCTCCCTGCCCCATGGCAGGCGCAACCAGGCTTACTTCACCTTCAAGCCATTCTTCACGTCCTTCACGCCTTCCACGCCGCGGGCCAGGTCGCCCGCCTTCTGCACTTCATTTTGCGATGGCACAAAACCGCTGAGCATGACGACGCCGTTGACGGTTTCCACATGGACATCCAGCGCTTTCAGGGTGGAATCCTTGACCAGGTCCGCCTTGATCTTGGTGGTGATGACGGAATCGGCCACGGCCGTCTTGGTGCTGCCGGCCGCATTGCGCGTCATGCAGGCGGCCTTGGCCGTCGCATCCATGGCGTCGCAATTCTCCTTGGCAACGGCAGGCGGATTCTGCGCCACATTGGTGCCGGCCTTGGCACCCGTGCTGGCATCGGCCAGGGCGGCAGTTTTTGCTGCCTTGGCATCGTTCATGCATGTGGTTTTATCGGCGCCCGTGCGGTCGCTGCACTTGGCCTTGGCCAGGTCATACTCGGCATTGGCCACGTCCTTGCGGGCCTTGGTCAGCTCGCGCGGCGTGTTGCGGTATTGCGCCACGGCATCGGAATCGGCCTTGGCGCGGGCCACCCGGGCCTCTTCCACGCAGACTTTTTTCGCATTGCCGCTCTGGGCGTCGCAGGCGGCCTTGGCCTGCTTGTAATCGGCTGTTGCCTTATCGGTCAGGCTCTTGTACGAGGTGTCCTGCGCATAGGCCGGTGCGGCGGCAAGCAGGGCGCTGGCACTGGCGGCCAGTACGAAGGCGATCATTTTGTTCATGATGGTTCCTCTCTGGTTTGGTGGATGACCAGATTAGACCCCTGCCGCGCCCAAAGCTCCGTGCGACAACACACGCTGGCAGGCTATCGCGGCACAAATTCGCCTCTATTTGTCGCCGCTCAAGCCCATCCGCCATAAAACTTGCGCCTGTTCAAATGGTGAAGCGGCCCCATCAAATACACCCTCGCCCTCCGCCAGCGCCAGCCATGCCTGCGTGGCGTGCGACCCGGCTGCCGTCGCGCCGCCGGCGCGCACGCCGCGCATCCAGGCCAGCACGTCGCGGTACTGCTCCCGGTGCTGGCCATGCATCCACGCCAGCGCCACCAGGTCCGCATAGCCCTCCTCGCGGCGCGTGTCGCGCAGCTCCCGGTCCAGCCGCTTCAGCTTGCCCCGCTGCCCGCTGGGCGGCTCGACGAAGCCGCGCGGCAGCGCATGCCAGTCGCCCTGGGCGTAGCGCCGGCAATGGCCGATCTCATGCGCCGTCATCGCTTCGATCATCAGGTCCTGCTGCGCGGGCAGTGCCTCTTGCAGGACGCTTTGCGCCTGGGCATTGCCGCGCAACGACAGCACCAGCTTGCAGCGCCCCGCCTCGAAGCCCAGCGCCAGCGGCACGGCCCCGGGCGCGTCCTGCGGCTGGACGATGATGTCGAGCGGCAAACCTTGCGCGCGCGCAAACGCGATGACGGGCTGGCCCGCCTGCAGCCAGCGCGTTTCCAGTTCGGTGAGCTGGGCGGCAGCCACTGCAGGCAAAGGAGATAAGGCGATGAGCAAGCTCATCAGCAAGAGCGGTTTCAACATGGGACAGGCGGGAAGAAAGGAGGATTTACCACTGCAGAGTAAGCGGTGGACGTATTTCCACAAGGAAAAACTGGCAACTTTTCGCAAATAAAGACGAAAAAAAACCGGTGCAGCAGCACCGGCTTTTCACTCTGCCAATACGGCATCGGGTTTATTTCTTCGTCGCTTGATCCAGCGCGCGGGCCATGACGAATTCCGGGCGGATATCGTTGGGCACGGCCTTCATCTTGTCGAGCGCCACCTGCACTTCAGGGCGGATCACCACGTATTTCGTCATCATCGCTTGCGCGCGCGCATAGTCGCCCGTCGCCTCGATGGTCAGGAATTCGCGGTCCAGGTCGATCACGGCCTGCTTGATCTTCGCAAAATCGACGCCGAACTTGCCGTCGCCCAGCGAGACGAAACCGCCCTTGTCGAGAATGTAATTGATCTGGATGGCCATGCCGCGCGCATGCGAATCCGTCAGGCCGAAATGCAGGGTGCGGAAACCGGAGGCAAGGAAGGTGTTGTACAGCTTGCGCTCGGCCGCCTCGCCCTGGCCCAGGGTGTCGTTCAGCTGGCCCTTGTCCATCATGTAGCGCAGCGCGAACAGGCCCGTGATGTCCGCCTTGGCCTCTTCGATGGTCGAATAGGCTTCCTTCAAGTCCTGGCGCGGCGTCGATGGCTTGCCGTCGACGACGGTCGCGTGCGGGCCCAGGCCGTGCATGATTTCATGCGCGAGGATGTGCGTGAAGAAGGAATTGAAATCGACGTCCTGCTGCGCTTCGGGCGTGAGCACCAGTTTCGAGATCGGCGTCAGGGTGGCCTTGAACTTGGCTTCCTGCACGTTCTTCAGCATCACGCGCTTGGAGCCGCGCGCGCTGATGATGCGTTCGTCGTTGGGCAGGTTGTAGGCGGCCGTCTGCACGGCCATGTTGCCGTCGCCTGCGCCATACACCTGGTTGACCACCACCATCGGCGCCAGCGCGCCCACTTTCGGGTTGCGGTAGCGGGCGTCGAGCGGCAGGTTGTCTTCCAGTTCCTGCATGTGTTTGGCGAAGAAATCGAGCTTTTGCGTTTCCGCCTGGTCACGGATGTTCACATACGCTTCGAACGCGGCCTTGTAGCCGAACAGTTCATCGTTGTATGTTTCATACGGGCCGATGGTAATGTCGACGGGAGAATCGAGGTCCATCCAGGCGAAATCGGACGGCAGATAGTCGTTGTCGAGGAAAGCCTTGGCGCGCAAGGTCAGAAATTTCTTCAGCGATGCGTTGTCCGTGGCGGCCGCCGCTTCGTCGAGCAATTTGGCCAGCTGTTTCAGCTCCACCTTGTATTCGTCCGAATACTTGACGGTCTGGTACTTGCCGTCCTTGCCCGCGCGGATGGTGGTAAAAAACCATTGCGCCTGCTGCTTGTCGTCTGGCGACAGGCCATTCATCCACGTTTCCAGGCTGGCCTTGGTGGCGCCCTGCGGATAGAAATTGCCCGCTTCCGGCTTGTGCGCGGGAATGGCGATGCCGGCGTAGCTGGCCGGCATGAAGGAGGCGTGCGCGTCGAGCACCGACCATGGCCCCTTGTTGATCCAGAAATAGTTCAGGCGGGCCTGGCCCAGGGCCGACTTGTCCTTCTTCAAGGCCGCCCACAGCGCTTCATTGCCGGACCAGCGCTGGCGCAGCTGCAGCACGTCGACCAGCCTGGCCGCTTCGACCAGCTTGGCGATGGCCTGGCGGTCGCCCGCGGACAGGTGCGTGACGTCGGCCGTCAGCGCGACGGGCGCGTAGCGGGCGCTCATGGCCGTCAGTTGCTGCGCGGTGGCCGGGGCGGCTGGCGTTGCGGCGCAGGCGCTGCCGACGGCGGCGGCCATCAGCAGGGGAATCAGGAGTTTTTTCATGGAGGTCTCGGTTGGATTTTTCTCAGACGCGGCTGGCGCGGATGGCGCGCTACCGCTTTCTTGCTCAGCCTGCGATTGTCCCACCTGCCCCCATGGCATGGCAAGCGGCTTACCAGACCTTGTACACCTGCCCCGTCTGCGCCCCTTCCACGCTGCGGCTGTAAGCGAGGGCCACGCGGCTGGCGGCGGCCGGCTCGAAGCCGTAGAAGAAGGGGCCGTACGACTCCAGCGACTCGGCCAGCACCGTCGGGCTGACGACATTGATGCGCACGCCGCGCGCAAGCTCGATGGCGGCGCCCCGCACGAAGCCTTCCACGGCCGCATTGGTCATGGTGGCGGCCGTGCCGAAGCGGATAGGCTGGTCGGCCACGATGCCGCTGGTGAGCGTAATCGAGCCGCCGTCGTTCAGGTACTCCTGCGCCACCAGCGCCACGTTGACCTGGCCCATGAGCTTGCTTTCCAGGCCTACCTGGAATTGCTCAGGAGTAAATTCGCTCAGCGGGCCGAAATGCAGCTTGCCGGCCGTCACGACGACGGCATCGACCTTGCCGATGCGCTTGAACAGGGCGCGCACTTGCGCGATGTCGCCCATGTCGGCCTGGTGCGTGCCGCTGCGGCTGCCCACTTCGATGATTTCATGGCGCTGCGCCAGTTGGGCGGCGACGGCCGTGCCGATGGTGCCGCTGGCGCCGATGATGACGATTTTCATGCTGCTTCCTTGTGTGGGTTGAACGATGGAGCCAGTATGCGCCGCTTACAAGAAGGAATAAATACGCTAGAATTTACATGATTACCAACCCACAGTTTGCAATCGGGACGCCATGGATAAATTGCGCAGCATGGAAATTTTTGTCGCCGTCGTCGATGCAGGCAGTTTCACGGCCGCCGCCGAGGCGTTCCGGATTTCGCCCGTGATGGTGGGCAAGCACATCAAATACCTGGAAGAGCGGCTGGGCGCGCGGCTGCTGGCGCGCACCACGCGGCGGCAAAGCCTGACGGAAATCGGCCAGCAATATGTGGAACAGTGCCGCCAGATCCTGGCCAGCATCAACGCGGCGGAACGGGGCGCGGAAGCCATGCGCGCGGCGCCGCGCGGCAAGCTCAAAATCACGGCACCCGTGTCCTTCGGCAGCGAGTGCATCGCGCCGCTGATGGCCGACTACCTCGATGCGTATCCGGAAGTGAGCCTGGAACTGAACCTGAACGACAGGACGGTGGACCTGGTGGAGGAAGGGTTTGACGCGGCCATCCGCATCGGCAAGCTGGAAGATTCCGCCATGGTGGCGCGCGTGCTGCGGCCGTATGCGATGGTGATCTGCGCCGCGCCCGCCTACCTGGCCAGATACGGCACGCCGCGCACGCCGGCCGACCTGGCGCGCCACGAATGCCTGGACTTCATGCAGTGGACGCGCCATGTGCGCTGGCGCCTGGCCAGAAGCGGCGACGACGATGGCAGCCCCGTGCGCGAAAGCCGCTTCCGCTCGAACAACGGGCAGGCGCTGCGCGTGGCGGCGCTGCACGGCTTCGGCATCGTCATGCAGGCGGAAATCCTGATGGCCGGTGATATCGCCGCCGGCAGGCTGGTGCCGCTGCTGGCCGACTACGTGCCGGCGCCGCGCCCCATGCACCTCGTGTACGCGCGCGACCGCCAGCCCACGCCGAAGCTGACGACCTTCATCGATTTTCTGCTGGAACGCTACGGGCCGGCGGCGATACCGCCACCGGCCACGCTCACGTAATCGTCGTACTTAGTTGACCTTTGCGGCGGGCGCCGAGGCCAGCCTGGCCAGCTCGCCGTCCGGCTGCCAGCCGGCGCCGAGAGACCTCGCTACGGCAACCGTCGCCAGCAGGCGCTGGGTCTTGATCTGCGCGGCGGCGCGGTCCGCCGCCAGCGAACTGCGCTGGGCATCGGTGACGTCGAGGTAGGTCGAGATGCCGCGCTCGTAGCGCGTGCGCGCCACCAGGTAGGCGCGCGCCGCCGCTGCCTGCGACAGGGCCTGGGCGTCGCCCTGCAACTGGCGCTGCTCCACGTCGGACAAGGCATCTTCCACTTCGCGCAAGGCCGTCAGCAGCTTCGTTTCGTGGTTCGCCACGGCTTCCGCATAGCGCGCCTTGCTCAAATCCAGATTGGCCTGATTGCGGCCGCCGTCGAAGATGGGCAGGGACAGGGCCAGCGGGCCAAAGCTGAACTGGCGCGAGCCGCCCTGCGCCAGGTCGCGCAGCTTTTCGGACGCGTAGCCGAAATTGCCCGTCAATTGCAGCGACGGGTAAAACGCGCCTTCGGCCACGCCCACTTGGGCGTTTGCCGCGCGCAGGCCCGCCACGCTGGAAACGAGGTCCGGGCGGTGCGCCAGCAGGCTGGCGGGCAAGCCGACAGGGATGGCGGGCGGCAGCGGCAAGCTCGATGGCTCGGCGGCCAGCGGCAATTGCAGCGCCGACGGCGGCTTGCCCGTCAAGGTGGCCAGGCTGTTTTCCAGCTGGTTGCGCTGGCGCTTGACTTCATGCAGGTCGGCCTGGGCGTTCGACAGTTCCACTTTCGCGCGCGCCAGGTCCAGCTCATTCGTCAGGCCCGCATTGAAGCGCGCCTCGACGAGCTGCGCCGACTCGCGGCGCGTGTCCAGGGCGCCATTCAGAATGGCCATTTCCGCATCCAGCCCGCGCAGCTGCCAGTAATTGCTGGCCACTTGCGACGACAGCATCAGCAGCACGCCGTCGCGGTCGGCCTGCGCCGCCAGCGCCTGCGCGTCCGCCGCTTCGACCAGGCGCTTCACGCGGCCCAGCAGATCGACTTCATACGACAGCGAGCCGCCCACGGAGAAGTTATTCCCGCTGATCGAGCGGTTGCCCAGGGCCAGGCCCTGCGAGGTGTTGGCCGAGGTGCGCGAGTTCGAGATACCCGTGCTGACGTTCACGCTCGGGCCCTGGTTGGCGCGCGCCGTGCCGCTTTGCGCCAGCGCCTGCAGCAATCGCTCGCCGGCCGCCTTTACACTCGGATTGTCCTGCAGCGCGCTTTGCTCGAGGCGGTTCAGGGTGGCGTCGCCGTAGATGCTCCACCAGTCCTTGGGCAGCTGCGCGGCGTCCGCGGCGGCCGCGCCGTGGCGGAAGATGTCGGTGCCGGCCACGTTTGCCGGGGCGGTGAAATCCTGGCCCACGGTGCCGCAGGCGGACAGCGCCACGGCAAGGGAAGCGGCCAGCGCGATTTTCGTCAATACTGTTTGCATGATGATTACCTTCTTGTTCTTGAGGTGGCTGCGTGCGGCGCTCAATGACCGCCGCCACCGCCACCGGGAGCTTTGAGTTTGTCGGCCAGCCACAGGGGCACGATGCAGGCCAGCAGGATGGCGCCGACGAGGAAGAAGCCGTCGTTGTAGGCCATCACGTAGGCTTCGCGGCGCACGATGCCGTCGATCGCCTGCAAGGCCTGGTTGCCGGCCGTGACGGCGTCATAGCCCTTGGCCATGAACGAGGACGTCAGCTGGTCGATGCGCAGCTGCGTGGCGCTGGAATACGCGTTGATCGCCTCGCCCAGGCGCTGCGAGTGGAAATGCTCGCGCGTGCTCAGGGCCGTGGCCAGCAGGGCAATGCCGATCGAGCCGCCCAGGTTGCGCGTCATGTTGAACAGGCTCGAAGCGGACGCCATGTCCTTCGGCGCGATGCCCTTCATGGCGAAGTTCGACAGGGTCAGCATGACGAAGGGCTGGCCCAGCGCGCGCACCACCTGCGACCACAGCAGCTGGTCGTAGCCGGTGGAGGCGTCCATGTAGGCATTCATCATGCACGAGCCGCCGAACAGCAAGAGGCCGAACGAGCACAGGATGCGGTTGTCCACCTTCGACGACAGCTTGGCAACAAACGGCATGATGAACAGCTGTGGCAAGCCCACCCACATGATGACTTCACCGATCTGCATCGGCGAGTAGCCGGCGATCTGGCCCAGGAACAGGGGCAGCAGAAAGGCCGAGCCATACAGGCCCATGCCTGTCACGGCCGACAGCACGGTGGCCACTAAAAAGTTGCGCTGGCCGTACAGGGCCAGGTTGACGAACGGCTCGGCGCGCGTGGCGCTGGTGACGACCCAGCCCAGGATGCCCGTCAGGGCCAGCGCGGCGAAGGCGATGATGAAGCCCGAGTCGAACCAGTCCTTCGAATTGCCCTCTTCCAGGAAGATGGTCAGGCAGCCCAGGCCCAGGGCCATGAAGAAGATGCCCAGCCAGTCGGCCTTCCAGAACAATTTGAGCTGCATCGGCTCCTTGTCCAGGCCATAGATCATGCCGGCGATCAGCAGCACGCCGGGCACCCAGTTGATGTAGAAGATCGAGGGCCAGCCATACAGCTCGCTCAGATAGCCGCCGAGGGTCGGGCCCATGGCCGGCGCCAGGGTGGCCGTCAGGCCGAAGATGGCCATGCCGACGGCGCGCTTGGAGGCGGGCAGCTTGAGCATCACCAGCGTGAACGCCATGGGGATCAGCGCGCCGCCCGTAAAACCCTGCAGCATGCGGAAGACGATCATGCTTTCCAGGTTCCAGGCCGCGCCGCACAGGGTGGAGAACAGCAGGAAGAAAGCGGTGGTGCCTATCATGTAGGCGCGCAGTCCGAATACGCGCGCCAGCAGCGCGGTGAGGGGAATGACGATGATTTCCGCCACCAGGTAGGCCGTGGAAATCCACGAGCCCTCTTCCTGGGTGGCCGACAGCGAGCCAAGGATGTCCTTGAGCGAGGAATTGGTGATCTGGATGTCGAGCACCGCCATGAAGGCGCCCAGCATGCCGGCGGCGACCGCCAGCCAGGTGCGCCCGGAGACTTTCTCGTCAATCACGGGAAACGCCGGCGGCTTCGCCAGCGTGGTGGAAGGGCTGCTCATGGAAGCTTAGCGGGCGGCGGTCTGGGCGGCAGGAGCGGCGGCGTGGCGCGGTGCCTCGGCCTTGTCCTGGGCCGACACGGGCTGGTTCACTTCCACTTCGGCGATCACCGACATGCCCGGCACCAGGCGGCCATTCATGGCCTTGATGTCTTCCGGCTGGAAGACGATTTTCACCGGTACGCGCTGCACGATCTTGGTGAAGTTGCCGGTGGCGTTATCGGCCGGCAGCAGGGCGAACTGCGCGCCCGAGGCAGGGGCGAAGCTGTCCACCGTGCCCACCAGTTTCTTGCCCGGCATGGCGTCGATGGTCACGTGCACGCTCTGGCCGCGGTGCAGGTCGGCCAGCTGGGTTTCCTTGAAGTTGGCGGTGACCCAGACGTTGTCCTGCACGATGGCCGTCAGCTGCTGGCCAGGCTGCACGCGCATGCCCGTTTCCACGTTGCGCTTGCCGATGCGGCCGGCGACGGGCGCCAGGATGCGGTTGTACTGCAGCTGCTGTTCCGCGTCCTTCAGTTGCACGCGCAGCACGGCCACCTGGGCCTTGGCCACGTCGCGCGCAGCTTGCGCCGCGCCGATCTGCGCCTTGGCGGCGGACGCGCTGTCGCGGCGGGCGGCCAGGTCGGCCACGGCGCTGGAGCGGGCCGCGTTGGCGGCGTCCAGTTCCGCTTTCGAGACGGCTTTCATCTGGCTCGTGTACAGCTGGCCGAAGCGCTCGGCATCCTGCTTGGCGCGCAGCAGCTGCGCGTCGGCCTGCGCCACTTGCGCCTGGGCGGCGCTCGCTTGCGCCTGCACTTGCGCGATCTGCGCGTCGGCCTGCAGCACCTGCTGCTCGGCACTGGCGATCTGCGCGGCGATCTGCTCGGTTTTCACGCGCTGGTCGAAGGGATCGAGTTCGGCGATCACGTCGCCCTCTTTCACGATTTGATTGTCATCAATAAAAACCTTGGTGACGACGCCGGAAATGCGCGCCGACACCGGATGCACATGGCCGGCCACATAGGCGTTTTCCGTTTCCACGAAATAGTGGCTGCGGTACCACATGCGCGCGCCGGCGCCCAGCGCGACGAGGACGATCAGGCCGGCGATGATTTTCACGCGGTTGTTCGGGGGGGCGGAGCTGGCGGAAGCGGCGGGCGTGGAAGGCACGGCCGGGGCCGCGGGTGGGACGGCGCTCAGCACCTTGTGCTCTGCTTGGCCTGGCTGGTTGGACATACTCGCTCCGAAAATGAAATGACGTAGATTCATTATTGGGCAAAGAAAAGCGCTTGTCAAGAAATGAAACGATTGCATTTCATTTTAATTTGCACTACAGTGTGAGCCGTCACTTACCCTTCAACTCATAAAGAGACCCAGACCATGTCCGATCCCGGCCTCAGCGATACCCTGCCTACCGATACAGACTCCGGCAACGCCGCCACCGAACTGACGTGCTGCGGCAAGCCTGCCGGCCGCCCGCGCGCGGCCGACATGGAAGCGCGCATGGAAAACCTGCTGCACACGGCCGGCTGCCTGTTCCTGGAAAAAGGCTATGGGAAAGTCAGCCTGGAAATGATCGCGCGCGAAGCCCACGTGGCCGTGCGCACGATTTATGTGAAGTTTGGCGGCAAGTCGGGCTTGTTCAATGCCGTGGTGGAACTGCGCCGCGCCGCGTATTTCTCGACCATGCCGGCGCTGGAAACGGATATGCGGCCCCTGCCCACCATCCTCGGCGAGTTCGGCCTGCTGTTCGTGCAACTGGTGACGATGCCGGCGGCGATACGCCTGAACCGCATGGTGGTGGCCGAAGCGGCTACGCACCCGGAACTGGCGGAAACGTTTTACAAGGTGGGACCGGGGCAGACGCGCGAGATGCTGACCAAGTTTTTCAAGCGTCCTGATATTGCACCGCTGTTTCGCGAGGAATTGACGGCATCCATGCTGGCCTTGCACCTGCTCAATTGCCTGCTGGGCGACCAGATGTCGCGCCTGCTGTTTCCGCCCCAGGCACAGCCTGATGTCGCACAATTGCGCGCCAAGGTCGAGGTCAGTCTCGACCTGTTCCTGCGCGGCACCCTGCGCGCGCCGCTGCCGGCCTGAAACCCGGATCAGCCAGGGCGGCTGCAGTCCTCGGGCGCAGACGTCTCTGTCCGGACGGCCTCGATGCGTTCACCGCTGAGGCCCAGTGCGCGCAGGAAAGGCTGGGCCGCCGACGCGCCGTCAATGCTCAGTGAGGACTCACTGCCATCATAGCGTTCCGGGCCGTAGCGCATCAGATCAAACGACGTTTCAAAGCGCTGCGCCAGGAAATAGGTGCGGAAGTAATCGAAGGAAAACGCCACCTGGCCATCGGCGCGCAGCAGCAGGCCGTGCGCATACAGCGGCGCCAGCCAATCGCCCGCCCCCATGTCCCAGCCCTTCACGCCGCAATAGTCGCAGGCAAAGCGCTGCAACTCCGCCTCGCTCAGGAACAGGGTCTTGGCTTCGAACATCACGAAGGCCAGTTCGATGAGGAATTCGCGTGCCGCCACGGCGTCGTCGGACGGCCCGCGGTGCGGCATGCCCGCCTTGCCCAGCAAGCCGTCGAGATAGACGCGCTCGTCGGCCAGTTGCGGCAACAGGGTGGCAAATACATAGTCGGCATCCATCTGCCCCGTTTCCTGGCCATTCGGCGTGTACAGCACCGACAGGGCGAAGTGCTTGCTCACTTCGTCGAACTCGCGCAAGGCCACCGTCCACTGCGAACCGGGTGCGCCGTCGGCGCCACTGTTGCCGAATTCCAATACGGCAAACGCCGCCATCTGGCCATGAGCACCGTACAGGCTGCCAGGATTGCTCTTGAACAAGATACCCAGCGACTTCATCAGCGAGCTGGCGTCGCCCGTATGCTGGTGGCCATGGAACACGGCGTGGATATTCTTGTAGCGCGCGCGCTGCTCGGCACTGGCGTGCTCATCGGCAGCGAAAAAGCTGAAACCGGCATTGCCCAGCGCGGCGGCGGCGACACCCTGCTGGCGGCTGCCCGGCACCAGGTAAAAGCGCGCGCCCGGCAGGCTGGCCGCCTGCAGCAGCGGACGCAGAAAATATTCGTAGACATACACGGGCGTCGTGCCGGCGCAGGCGTCAGGCGCCACCAGCTGGCCCGTAAAGAAAATGGCATCGATCTGTTTTCCCGCCGCCAGGATGGCGGCCACATCCTGATACAAGGCGTGCAGCATCACGGCCTGCTCTTGCTCATCGGCCCGGCGTAAGCGCACATCGGCAATATGGAGGGCGGTAAATTTTTTCATTGTTGCAAAACTTTCTCAGCACAGCCGAACTTGACCGGACACTGGCAACGTTCAGGGAAAAATCACACACCCCGGGTCAAGCGTGAGCGAAACATAGTTACAGACTTCCATTCTGCCATTTTTTCCATACGGCAATACTCACCAATTTTCACATGGGACGTATCCGCCACAGATCGCGTGCATTTTACGCCGCCCAGGTCAAAGGAAATAAAAAAAACGCGCGCACTTTCCCGTTTTTTTTGTACTGGAAGTTAACTATTTATCAGCGCTTGCGCGGCGGCGGCAGGTCCGTGCACACGCCTTCGTACACTTCGGCGCGCTCTTGCCAAGCTGCCGATCG